>CALWJA010000086.1 GCA_944380875.1 uncultured Clostridia bacterium | reverse complement strand
GGAAATACAGCGACGATGACGCTCTCTCCTTTGGAAATGAAACTCAAACCGGGAGATACGTTTGATATCGACGTGCAGCTGGATAGAGCCGTATCTATTTGGGGTATTTATGCGGCGGTAGGTTTTGATACGAACGTTTTGGAACTGACAGGTTATTCAGCCGGTGGTGTGTTCCGAGAGAGCCAGTTTACCACCCAGAACAATCTTGCCAGCGCGCCGTATAAATTCCTGGCTACGCTGGACACTTTGGATACGGTTTCCGGCAAGGGCACCATTATTACCCTGCATTTCCGCCTGAAGAATACAGCGGTAGATAAGCAGACTGCAATTACAATTGAAAATCTTGAAGGGGTGAACGCAAACAGTCCGATTGCGCTTCAAAAGGGAGAAGCCGCTAAGATCGATAGCCGAATCAGCGGTGCGGATACGGATACCGATACACCCGCGCAGACTGGTGAAAATACGGATCTTACACCATGGATAGCTTTATTCATTGTATCCGGCAGCAGTATGCTTGGAATATGTGTTGTGAAGACGCGGAAAAAGAGAAAAGAGCATTGAGAAAATTTGCAAAAACTAAAACTTGCCCTTAACGGGCAGATTATGTGGGAGATAGCTGCGAAAATAAGGATATTTTTGCTTTATAATCGTATCCCATATTTTCATTAAAATTAGCGCAACCTCTGCTAAATACTGCAGAATTCCCTTTGGTAAATAGCAACGGGCAGGCCGAAAACGGCCTGCCCGTTGCTGCTGTATATCACAAAACGATAAGTAAAGATTTTTCCTTATGGAAAAGCTATGCATTGCATTTATATACAAATGGATTAACTGTTGATCGCCTCATGGTTTTTGTAGGCTATTTCCTGCAAATACCGATAAAGAGACTGTATATTGTATTTTTTAGGAAATTCAAATTTCTTCTCCACAACAGATACACCTGTATTTGCTTTAAAATACGGGGAAGCGATATAGTGAACATTGATTTCGCTATCGTCTACACCGAAACCGGCTGTTTCTGCCGAAACATGGATTATACTGCTTAAATTAATGGAATCTACGCGCATTTTCTGGCCGGTAGCCCCTTGCTTATCAAATTCAATGATGCGCTTATCCGTAAAGATAACCACATCGCGAATTAATTTGAAACCGATCCAGATACGCTCTCCTTCCATCAGATATGCACCGTACTGCTGTAACAGGGCTTCGGGAGTCATTTCATTTAGATTGCCTGCAAGCCCCTGCATAACGGTTCCGCCAATTTTGTCCATAATACCCATATTGTCTATACTCCTTTATATTTGTTTATTTTATGAAAAATGGTATGTATGCCATAGAATGCTGTCGTCTTAGATAAATAGGGCGGCAAATTCCTCTCTTGTTTCAAGAATACCCCCATTCTACGATACTGTCAACATGAAATTCGGTATGGTTGCCGCACCGGTGATTTTTCTTTTTTTACTCTAAAAATGAAAAAAAGAAAGATCTGCATAGCATTGGTAAAACCCACATCTATGCAGATCTTTGTAGTATAAAAAGGGAATAGACGGACATTCGCCGTTTCGGATAAGATGTTTGAACTTATGAAGAGTCTATCGATTGAGTAGGTCAGGTAAGGCAGGGAGCTCCGTAAGGTCGTGCCATTTAAGACGGTTTAGCCGAATCTTTTTTCTGCTCAATGCTTTCAGCTTTTTATCTTGTTTTTTCTGGTATGGATCGGCTTTTATTTTGAAAAGATTTTCTTTTACTTCTACAACCGTATAACAAGGATTTGCATTACCGGTATAAAAATAGGAAAAAATACTTTTTTGGATATCAAGGATTAAAATAGGCATCTTCACGTGGCCTTTATCATATATGCAGGGATACAAAAAAAGCAGGTTTCCTTTTGTGTTAACGGAAATGCCGCTAAAAAAGTTATACTCCTCTGCTATATTTAAAAATAAGGATGGCTGTTCTTTATTTTTGAGGATCGCTAAAGAACCCAGATAACAGCCCGTGGATACTTCCGCAATGGAGTATATGCAGCAAAGCATATCACTTTGAGGTATCTCTAAAAATGCGTCATGCACATAGGGGATTGAATTGCGTATATCCCAACGAGGAAGCGTTGAAAAATGAAATTTCCAGTTTGTTGTTTCCATAAGCTCACCCTTTTTTCAGAATAATGGCAACCGCGGTAAAGAGAATTTCAGAAAGGGGATCCACCGGCTACATACGCATTGGAGACGGTCTTAGGTTGCTCAGCTTTCTTGTTCCTCGATTTTCGGTTCCTGGATGCGGCTAATGAAGAGCATTGCCACTATAAACAGCAGGAAAGTAAAAGCAAAGGGCAGACGGCGATCCAAGCTGGAGAGCCACCCGGCCAGGTAGCCGAAGGGGGATGAGAAAGCAACGGTAGATGCCATAATAAGGGCATTGAGGCGGGCCCGTTCCTGAGGATTGATGTTGAGCTGGAGCAGCGCGTCTTTTCGGGGATTAACCAGCGCGGCGGCCACTGCGGACACAAATACATAGAGCAGCACGAAAGCGGGACTATCCGCAGGGGAGAAAATCAGTACCAAGGCAGCCACACAGTATAGCGTAAGGCCCATCCACAGGGGGAGGCGGAATTTCGTAGCGTTCAATCGATGCTGTATACCCACCATGAAGATTAGCATCACAGCAGCGTTCAAAATGGGGAAAAAGGCCAAATAATTTTCCGAAAGCCCCAGACGCTGCGTAACGTATAGGCTGAAGAAGTTTGTACTAACCATGTTGGTGATATACAGGATAACGGAAACGGTTACTGCTTTGAGCACACCTTTATCCTTTAGCAGGCGGGGAATCAGCTGGCGGTATTCCCCCAACATTTGGAAAACAGACACACCCTTTGTCTCCGACCGGCGGATCTTTCCTTGTCTTGTTTCATGGCAGAATTTAAAGGTAATGCATGTTTTTATAATCATCGTCAACGCAAAGAGAAAGTACAGCACCCGTACTACCGGAACCACCGAGTAGGAAGTGACAAATAAACCGGAGAGAGGCGCAAAAAAGACAGCCACCAGTCCCCCGATATTAACCCAAGTATAAATATTCACCAGATCTTTTGGGTGAGCGTCCTCAATGAGCAGACAATACCACGCCGTCTGGTTAATCTGCTCAAAGCAGTTGAGAATAGCGGCGCCTAAAAACAGCCAGAAGTTGTTGGAAATGGCCCACACCAAACAGGCCAGCGCCCAGCCGAAAAAGTCGCCCAACATAGTGGTGAATTTTCGCCCCAGCTTGTCGGTCAGGATACCGCCGAAAAAGGAGAAAAACACTTGAACGACCATGGTTACGGAGAGAATCAGGCCGATCTGTATATCCGTAATACCCTGGGTGTACATATAAAGAGTGGCGAACGGCGCAATAAGATTGTAGGGAATTCCCCACAACGGTTCAATCAGCACCAGTGTTCGCGGATTTCCTTTGTTCTCTGCCAGTACTTGAATGAGGGGATGATTCTTTAACCCTCTTATTTTTGCTTTCCAATTCATATACAATCTCCCTGTTTTCTTCTGATTTCCTGCCTATTCTATCACACTCTTCGGCAAACAGGAAGGGTCTTTCCGATATTTTTCTTTTTTCCGTGTTAGTTTTTCTATCATTAAATGGATACAACAATTTAAAAAACGGATGACTATATATAAAATGCAAAAAAGCACTTGCATTTCATGTAAATTGACTTTATGGTATGAAGTAAAAGAAAGGAGACTTAATGCGCAATCAAAATAAGCAAGCTGAAAATGGCGATCTTTTGTATATTGAGTCCATAATGACTAAATCAGAAATAAGGTTAAAGGAATTCAGTTTCTTGATTTTAGCCGTATATTCATTCCTATCCGGAGTGGTTTGCTAAAAATGATAAAGTAGAATGTATGGAGGCGACTATAGCCGTGAAACAAGTTATTCATATATATGGTGCTTCGGGTTCAGGAACTTCTACGCTTGGAAGATATATTAGTCAAAAATTAGGTTATTTTTTTATGGATACAGATGATTATTTTTGGAAACCAACAAATCCACCATATACAACAAAACGATGTCCTTCCAGTAGAATTAAATTAATACAAGAAGATATAGAACGGCATGACAATGTAGTTGTCTCCGGTTCACTTGTTGATTGGGGCGATGCACTAATACCTTTGTTTACGTTAGCAATTCGTGTTGAGACAGACACTGATATAAGACTTGAAAGACTAAAACTAAGAGAACGAGAGAAGTTTGGTTCCCGAATTGATATCGGCGGCGATATGTATAACAATCATATAAAATTTATGAATTGGGCTGCTTCTTATGATAATGGTGGAATAGATATGAGAAGTAAAGTGAAGCACGACGATTGGCAAAAACAACTGATTTGCCCTTTGCTATTAGTGGATGGCAGTATGCCAGTAAGCGAGTGTTTTGAGTTAATAAAAGAAAAATATAAATTATAATTTGTGAGAGAAGGGTGTACCAATCGGAATAAGGTTCTATTTTTGTTATTGTGGAAAGCGTTGACAAAAAGATGCCCTCTATAAACGGGAGCATCGAGTTATATAAAAAGAAGAGCCCCGAACGCGAATTGCGTATCGAGGCTCCCGGCTACCGAACTGTTACGTTTTAGATACCCATTTAAGCACGAAAAAACACATGTGATCACGTTCCAAATAGCGTATAGAATTATTTCGCTAGATTCATCCAGCAGCCTTCCGCGCCAATCCCGTCTTCCGGCGGAACCAAAATGCCTTTCGCGATCAAATCTTCAACTACCGAATCCAATACCGGTAAATTGGTCAGCGTATTCACAAACGTCCACTCCGGAAGAAGATATGGCTGCACCATTCGGTGAATCATCCTGGAAAGTTTTTCAGCCACAATTTCTGCCTCTTTTTGGAAGTAACCAGACTGCAATTTTTTACTAATTGCAAACAGCCGATCGTTATCTTTGGTATCATGAACTAAGATTTTAGTATACAGCATCTTTCCTTCCCGATACAGATATCCACACGCCACTGCTTTGGCCGCGTGTTCCTTGTCTGAATCAGACAGGGAACTAATTTCCAAACCGTGAATTGCCCGGATAGCCAGCTGAAGCTGCGGATCGTTGGCCAGATTCAGACCACAGTGAAAATGCGGCTGAATCCGATGAATATAAATATTGTCCACATGTACATGAGAATAACCGCACAAATTCTCCGCGTGTACACCATCCCAACCTCCACCATATTCTTTTCCGTTGTCTACATATCCAAAAACGCTGAAGGAACGGTCAATCTTTTCAACATCCGTAAAATATTGTTCTCGAAGGATCTGCTCCACTTTTTGCGAAAAGGCATTGGCCATAACGGTAATTTGCTGCCACAAAACAAGATTCCAGTCTACCCGATGATTCCAATACGGGAACGACAGGTATTCCTCTTTGTGTTCCGTGATGAAATCTGTGAGGATACGACAGATATTGGGAATCTGCTGGATGTAAAGCGCCTGCGCCTCCTCAATTTCCTTTTGATCCAGCAATATGAAATTTAACGCATATTTTCCATGATCCAGTTTGCGTAAAAGCCCATATTGACCATTATTCCCTGCTCTCAGGATTTCCAGTTCTTCCTCCACATAAACGGTGGGAACATTCAGCTTCTCCGCAATCTCGGAAGCATTTTGGGGCTTTTGATGACAGAGCCATACAATATGCTTGGAAAACTGTCTGGTGCAGACTTCGCGCGGATCGCCCCAATGAGGATCGCCAGTGCCCCAGATCACAAATTCTTTCTTATCTAACAGTACAGGTTTCTTTCCGATTTCATTCATATATGACCATGCCTTTCCGCGAAAGGCACCAACGAGAAATGAAACAAGGCTGGTGCTTCCGCAATAGAGTGTAATTTGGTAAAGTGTGCTTGGGGGCAGCCATACTACAGAGTACGAGGAGGTAGGTGCGGTGCAGCGTGCTGTAACCGCGCTCATATATAAGTCACCGGGCATCCATTCAAGCACCAATGTGTAGGACATAGAGCCTGTAAACT
>CALWJA010000085.1 GCA_944380875.1 uncultured Clostridia bacterium | reverse complement strand
ATTGAGCTTCCTTATGAACAACAAAGAGTTAATTGATTGCATTCTATCCATTGCCGCGGGGAAAACAGGCTGCCAGTCTCTTCACCAATGGATTTTAGAACATGAATTATAAAGCCGCCATGCTTTGATATGTACCCTCTTTACTGGACAAGCAGTAAGGAGGGTATATTTATATGAGATATTCATATGAATATAAGAGTAAATGTATTGAATTGTATAAGCAAGGGATCCTGCCTGAAATACCGGAGGGGATCACTGAAGAAGGATTCAGGGGAATGTTAAGGCGATGGATAAGACAGGATACTGCCAATGGATACGAGGGGCTAAGGCGTAGAGTGTATAATCGAAAATGGAGTCCGGAAGAAAAGCTGGAGCTCGTACAAAAAGTCTTATCCGGAAACAGCAATGAGTCGGTAGCAACAAAGGCAGGTATGAACCCGGGACAGCTACATCAATGGGTATGCAGATATAAGATCTTCGGTTATAATGGATTGGTAGATAAGAAAAAGGGCAGAAAGCCAAAAGAGGGATCCGAAATGAAGAGATCTACCAATCCAAAGCCGCTTAGTGAGTCCGAAAGGGAAGAACTGATACGTCTTCGAGCCGAGAACGAATACATCAAGGCCGAGAATGAAGTAATAAAAAAAGAGATCGCCTTGAGAGAAGAAAGATGGGCTGCGCAACTCAAGGCGAAAAAGCAGCAATCGTCAAAGAGCTCAGGGAAAAAGGATATCAGCTGAAACATCTCCTTAGAGCCATGGGGATGGCGAGATCGACCTACTACTATGAGATCGGCAAAGCAGATGCAGTGAGCCTGCGAAATCAGGGATTATCTGAGGAAATCAAAAGTATCTTTGAACATCATAAGGGACGGTATGGTGTACGAAGGATACACATGGAGCTCAAAAATCGAGGATACATAGTAAATCATAAGAGAGTGCAGCGCCTTATGAATAAGATGGAGCTTAAGGGAAAGCGTCCTAAAGAGAAGTATCATTCCTACAAAGGTAATGTGGGAAATATAGCTGACAATCTCATAAACAGGGATTTCAGTACGAAAGCTCCATTTCAGAAATGGACTACGGATGTATCTCAGTTCAACTTCTCATGGGGGAAATGCTATCTTTCTCCCATACTTGATATGAATACCAACGAGATCATCTCTTATGATCTTTCGTTAAGCCCTAACCTTGAGCAGGTAAAGAGGATGCTCGACAAGGCGTTTGGTTCTTTCCATGATCTCAGAGGACTGATCTTACATTCGGATCAGGGATGGCAATACCAGCATGTTTACTTCAGGGATCAGCTTAAAAAACATGGGGTAATCCAGTCCATGTCAAGGAAAGGGAACTGCTATGATAACTGTATCATGGAGACTTTCTTTGGAAGGATGAAGAATGAGATGTTCTATGGATATGAAAAGGAGTACAGCTCATTCGATGAGTTCCAGAGAGCAGTAAAGAAATACATAGACTACTACAATAACGAGAGGATCCAGGCTAAAACAAAATGGATGCCCCCTGTTAAATACAGGGAAGCATCCATGTGTTAGCCGTGATCGTAATTCAATGTGTCCAGGATTCTGGGTACATATCAAGGGCGCAGGCTTTTCTTTATGTTTTTTATTTTAGTTTGCCCAAAAGAGAATGCAGAAAAGAGAAGGTAGCAGGCGATCAGCCGCCGAATTTCTGCACATAGCCCATGATGAAAATAAAGAGAACCACCAGAGGCAGGATGAAAGTCACATATACCCGGGACCATTTGGGGAATTTGGGGCCTTCCCCGGCGTCCGCCTCCTTGAGGAAATTTTTCCATCCCCAGCCGTAGCGGCTGGTGCAGAAAAGGAGATACACAAGGCTGCCCAGGGGGAGCAGATTGTTGGAGACAATAAAGTCTTCCAGATCCTGAATGGTCGTGCCGCTTCCCAAAGGAGCAAAGCCGCTCCAGAGATTAAAGCCCAGAACACAGGGCATGGAGAGCAGTAGAATCAGCATTCCATTTACAAGAATGGATTTTTTCCGGCTCCAACCCCAGAGATCCATAGCAAAGGAAAGAATGTTTTCAAAGACGGCGATAATGGTGGAGAGGGCCGCAAAACTCATAAAGAGGAAGAATAACCCACCCCAGATAGAAGCCCATACCGGCCCTCCGGGCATCTGGTTGAATACATGGGGCAGGGTTTTAAAGATAAGCCCTACACCCTCCCCCGGGTTTACGCCGGAAGCAAAGCAGGCGGGAAAAATAATCAGGCCGGATAAAAGGGCCACAAGGGTATCCAATGTGCAGATATGGATGGTTTCTCCCGTAAGGGTATGTTCCCTGCCGATATGGCTTCCAAAGATAGCCATGGCGCCGATTCCCAGGCTCAATGTGAAGAACGCCTGCCCCATGGCCGCGAATACCGCGTTGCCTACGCCGTTTTCCGCCATTTTTCCGAAATCGGGCACCAGATAAAATTTTAGCCCCTCCATGGCGCCATCCAGGGTAACGCTGCGCACACAAAGCACAAGCATTATCAGAAACAAAAACGCCATCATCACTTTGGTAATGCGTTCCACACCCTTCTGCAGGCCCAGGCTGCAGATGAAAAAGCTCAGCAAAACTGTCAGCACCATCCAGAAGGTCATATAGCTGGGCTGGGACAGCATGCCGGAGAAAATGGCGTTTACCTTAGTTTCATCGGCGCCGTTAAATTCCCCTCTGGCGCATTTGAACAGATACGCCACCATCCAGCCGCCTACCGTGGTGTAAAACATCATCAATAGATAGTTTCCCGCCATGGCGGCGTAGCTGGCAAAATGCCATTTTGTCCCTTTTGGTTCCAGCACATGAAAGCTTCTGGCCGCGGATTTCCGGCTTGCCCGGCCCACGGCAAATTCCATCACCATAATAGGCATTCCCAGGATGACCAGGAATACAAGATACAGCAGCACAAAGGCCGCGCCCCCGTATTGGCCCGTAATATAAGGGAACCGCCATACGTTCCCAAGCCCAACAGCGCACCCGGCCGATATAAGGATAAAACCCAGCCGGGATGAAAATGTTTCCCGTTTTTCCATGTTCCGTAATCCCTCCAAAACGATTGGGGGCAGAAGCCCCCCTTTCCGGCTTATGGCCGGCCTATAAAAAAGCATAGCAAAGCCAGGGGAGCCCGTCAAGCGGGAAACCGGTTTCTATAGGCAAAATCTCCAAAAAGATACCCTATGGAAAAGGATTTTCACGTTTTACCGACGGAAATGGGAAAAGCGCGGAAAAAGCCGGGGGAAAACCTGGAATTCCCTCCTTTTTTGTGCTATTCTAAAGAACGTTTTAGGGGGAAAGAGCTGGGAAAGGTTCTTTTTTCTCTTCCGTTTTTCGTTTTTCTCCGTGTGTACGATGAGGAAAAGAGAAACGTCCCTGCGCGCAGAAAAGCGCAGATAGAAAGGATGTCCCAAAGCATGACAAAGGATATGACGACCGGCTCCCCGGCCAAGCTGATTTTGAAATTTACCATTCCTCTGATTTTCGGCAACTTGTTCCAGCAGTTTTACTCCATGGTGGATACCATTATCGTGGGCCGCTATCTGGGAAAGGAAGCCCTGGCAGGAGTGGGATCCACCGGTTCCGTAAACTATATGATTATTGGGTTCTGCATCGGCGCCTGCGCCGGTTTTTCCATTCCGGTAGCCCAGCGGTTCGGAGCCAGGCATTTTGAGGACTTACGGCGTTTTGTGGGAAATATCATCTGGCTGGCCCTCGGTCTTGCCGCGGTGCTCACGGTTCTGACGGTCCTTCTCTGCGGGCCCATTCTTACGGCCATGAATACTCCCTCCGATATATTCCAATATGCGTATTGGTATATTGTGATTATTTTCGCAGGAATCCCGGCCACTATTTTTTATAATATCCTTGCAAGTCTGCTGCGGGCTTTGGGAGACAGCCGCACCCCCGTTGTTTTCCTAGTGCTGGCTTCCCTAATCAATATTGCCCTGGATTTTATTCTGGTATTGGGAACGCCCATGGGGGTGGCGGGCGCCGCCGTGGCAACGGTTGCTTCCCAGCTTATATCCGGCATTGCCTGCCTCCTGTTTATTATCAAGCGTTTTGAGATTCTCCATATACAAAAGGACGACATCCGCCCCCGGTCCGCTTATTTGCTGGAGCTTTGCAATATGGGCCTGCCTATGGGTCTCCAGTGCTCCATTACGGCCATAGGCGGCATTTTGCTGCAGAGTTCCGTCAACGGCCTGGGTTCTTTAGCTGTGGCTTCGGTTGCGGCCGCCGGAAAGCTTTCCACATTCTTTACCTGCGCCTATGATGCCATGGGGGTTTCCATGTCCACCTATACGGGCCAGAATATGGGCGCCCGCCGTTTTGATCGGATCCCTCCGGGGCTGCGGGCGGGCATGGTCATCGGTTCCGTATATTCCATAAGCGCGGCTCTTATCCTACTTGCTTTTGGAAAAATCCTGCTTACCATGTTTGTGGATGCTTCGGAAACGGCGGTCATCAACGACGCTTACCGGTTCCTGTTGACCAACGCTGCTTTTTATATCCCCTTGGCGGCGGTAAACATTTACCGCCTGCTGATCCAGGGAATGGGCTACAGCAAAATCGCCATGTTTGCCGGTGTATGCGAGATGGCTGCCAGAAGCTTTGCTGGGCTTGTGCTGGTGCCGGTTTTCGGCTTTGCCGCCGCCTGCTTTGCCAATCCTTTGGCTTGGATCATGGCCGATCTTTTCCTGATTCCTCTCTATGTATACCTGCTGCGGAAAACCAGAAGGCAGGATGAGCTGGAACCCAGAACAAATTCGTAAAGACGGCTGTTCCCCTTCTCAGTGGAAAGAATGCTTGAAAAGTGAAATTACATATTGGAGGCGCGGAGAATGAAACTGCTTCTTGCCGGGATCTCCGGCTACGGCTCGTATTACATGAAGCTTTTGACGGAATATGTGGATTTAGAAAAAAATCCCCTTTGCGGGGTGGTGGATCCCTATCCGGAAAAATCCCCCTGGCTTTCCTGGCTTAAGGAGCACGGGGTACCCATATATCCTTCCCTCAAAGCCTTTTATGAAAAAAATACAGCGGATTTGGTTTTTCTTGCTACGCCTATTGCCCTTCACAAACCCCAGATTCTGGAAGCCATGGAGCACGGCAGCCATGTGTTGTGTGAAAAGCCCCTTACCGCCCGGATCCAGGATGCTTTAGAGCTGAAAGAAGCCAGGGACCATTTTGGGAAAATGCTGGGGGTAGGTTTCCAGTGGTCCTTCTGCGATACCATGCAAAGGCTGAAACAAGATATACTGGCCGGTGTGTTCGGCCGCCCCCTTTCCTTTTCCACCTTCATATCCTGGAAAAGGGACGACAGCTATTACGATCCCCGGGGCTGGAAGGGAAAAGTGTATGACCCGGAGAAGGGCTGGTATCTGGATTCCGTAGCCACCAACGCTACGGCTCACTATCTCCACGGCCTTCTGTTCCTTTTGGGGGATACTATGGATACAGCCGCCATGCCCGAATATGTGGAGGGCAGCGTTTATAGGGCAAGGCCTATTGAGAGCTTCGATACCGTATTCCTCCGGGGAGAATATAAAGGCTGCCGGATTTTGTATACGGCTACCCATGTGGGGGAGATCAATGAAAATCCCACCTTCCGCCTTGTGTTTGAAAAAGGGGAAGTAGTTTTTGGAGACGGCACCGGCCAGAAAGTGGTGGCCCGGTTCCCCGACGGCCAGGAAACCGTATACGGCATGCCCCAGACCGATGAGGAAAACGCCAAGAAGATCCTGCGCATGGTGGAATGTGTGGAGAAAAAACAGGCTCCGGCCTGTTCGGTGGAAACCATTCTTCCCCATTTGGCCATCTGCAACGGTATATTTGACCGTTTCCAAACGGTGGATTTTCCTGCCGTGCTTTTAGAAAAAGAAGAAAATCCTTCCTCTCTCCATGTAAAAGGCCTGTATGAAGAAGCCCGCCGCTGCTATGAAGAAGGGATCCTTCCCGATGAAGGGAATGTTTCCTGGGCCGTTCCCTCCCGTCGGTTTGATCCCAAAGAAATCACATCCTTTTCGGGGGATACATACCTGCATTGAGAATTTTTGACCTGTGGAAAAAATATGAAAAAAGACCGGATGCAAAGCATCCGGTCTTTTTTCATTAGCTTGAGGGTATATTGAGGAGGGTAGAACATTATTCAAAAATTGGTGCGGCTCCAATTCCTGATTACAATTGTATTATATCCATTTCCCCTTTTTAAGTTGTTACAGCGCTATGAATATTCTTTAAACTATTTCCGGAGGACGGCAAAAGGAAAAACGAAACAAAATCGGCAAAAAACCACGGAAAACTTCAAACAAATGTTTGAAGTTTAGAAAAAAATGTGGTATACTGTAACCGGAAATTTTTTACCCTCCTCAAAAAGGAAGCAGCATTCCTTTTAAGGAGCGGTTTACGTGTATCGTAATAGAAGATGGAAGAAAGAAAAAGTATCCGGGCAGGTTGTGCCTGGAACCATATAGACGGATAAAACGCAAAACAGAAAAAGGCTGGGAATCCGCTTTAGAAAGGTTGATTTTCCATGATGACAAAAAGCCAGAAAAAAGTATATGATTATCTGAAGAGCCGGGTGCAGGAAGGGCTTCCTCCCACCGTGCGGGAAATTTGCCAGGCTACGGGGTTGAAATCCACTTCCAGCGTGCATGCCCATTTGAAGACGCTGGAAAGAGAGGGGTATATCAGCCGGGAAGCCGGGCTGAACCGGGCTATCCATATTGTTGGGGAGCAAAAGACCACCCAGGTTCCCATTGTGGGCCGGGTAGCGGCAGGCCAGCCCATTCTGGCGGTGGAGCAGGTAGAGGGGTATGTGCCTTTTTCGGCCCCTTCGGATGGGTATGAATATTTTGCCCTGAATGTCCGGGGAGAAAGCATGCGGATGATCGGCATTATGAACGGGGATATCGTCATAGCCCGGCAGACTTCCACCGCTCGGGACGGGGATATTGTTGTAGCCATGATCGAGGACGAGGCTACAGTGAAAACCTTTTACCGGGAGAAAGACAGGATTCGCCTCCAGCCGGAAAATTCGGATTACCAGCCTATTTATGCCCAGGAGGATGAGGTTTCCATTTTGGGTAAGGTGGTAGCGGTCATGCGGTATTATTGAGGAAGTTATATATTGCGTGCATATAAAGAAGCCGTAGGGAGCGGATTTACGCCTCTACGGCTTTTTGTATAGGGCAGGGAACCCGGAAAAGAACCGGGCCCTGCTTTTTTCTATGCAGACGGCTAATACGGCTAAAAAGCTATAGGATGTTTCCCCTGCTTACGGCTTATGATAAAGTTTTTTCGTTTGGGTTTTCGGTTCGCAGGTCAGGTGCATGCCCAGCTTACGGAAAATGGATTCGTCCACAGAGGAAAGAATCACGCTGGAATGGACTTCGCAGCCTTTTAATTTGGAAAGCTGTTTCAAAGCAAGGCCCGCAACGGGATTCATAGCCGCGCAGATGGAAAGGGCGATGAGGATCTCGTCGGTATGCAGCCGGGGATTATGGTTACCCAGATGGCGGGTCTTCAGGTTCTGAATAGGCTCGATAACGGTTGGGGCAATCAGCAGGATCTTGTGGTCGATGCCGCCCAGGGCTTTCAGGGCATTGAGCAGCACAGCGGAGGAAGCGCCCAAAAGAGAGGAGGTCTTTCCCGTTACGATGGTGCCGTCCGGCAATTCGATGGCAGCGGCGGGCATTTGGGTTGTTTCAGCACGCTCCAAAGCGGCTTTTACAACGCCCCGGATCTCCGGGGTGACCCCCGCTTTGTTCATAAGAAGTTCCACTTTCATAACGGCTTCTTGATCCGCTTTTCCCAGCCTCTGATCGCAGAGGGTATGGTAATACCGGCGGACAATTTCCTGCCTGGAAGCCTCCTGGCAGGCTTCGTCGTCGATGATGCAGTAGCCGGCCATGTTGACGCCCATATCCGTGGGGGATTTATACGGGCTTGTGCCGGATATTTTTTCAAATATGGCGTTGAGTACGGGGAATACTTCTACATCCCGGTTATAGTTGACCGCCGTTTTCCCATAGGCTTCCAAATGGAAGGGGTCGATCATGTTCACGTCGTTCAAATCGGCGGTAGCAGCTTCATAAGCCAGGTTCACAGGATGCTTAAGAGGAAGGTTCCAAATGGGGAAGGTTTCGAATTTGGCATAGCCGGCCTTAACGCCCCTTTTGTATTCATGGTAAAGCTGGGAAAGGCAGGTAGCCATTTTTCCGCTTCCGGGGCCCGGAGCCGTAACCACCACAAGGGGACGGCTGGTTTCCACATACTGATTCTTGCCGAATCCTTCCTCGCTGATGATATGGGGAATGTTGGAGGGATACCCTTCGATGGGATAATGGAGAAAAACCTTTACGCCAAGGGATTCCAGCCGCTTGCGGAAGATTTCCGCCGTGGACTGCCCGGAATACTGGGCCAGCACAACGCTTCCCACATACAGGCCGATTCCCCGGAAAGCGTCAATCAGGCGAAGAACGTCGGCATCGTAGGTAATGCCGATATCCCCTCGCACTTTGCTTTTTTCAATATCCCCTGCGTTGATGACAATGATGATTTCCACCTGATCGGAAAGCTGCAGGAGCATTTTCATTTTGCTGTCCGGCTGAAAACCGGGGAGCACCCGGGAAGCATGGAAATCGTCAAACAGTTTCCCGCCCATTTCCAGATACAGCTTGTTATCAAAGTGAGAGATCCGCTCCAAAATATGTTCCGATTGGATTTTTAGATATTTGTCGTTGTCAAATCCTATGGTATGCATTGCCTTCCCTCTTCTTCCTCATAATTTTTTCCGGGTTTCACCTAAGCTTTCTGCGTTTCTCTTTACGCCGCATGTTCGTGAAGGGATGTCCCACACAGAGTCAGACGGCTTTCATAAGCCTTTCCCGGCATTTTCGTTCTTTTTATTATAACCTTTCTTATTATAGAGGAAACCCCGCGGGATTACAACGGGATGAAGGAGAGAAAATTTATAGGCTCTGCCGTTCCCTTTTCGTGCAGTTTCCTTTGTTCCGGCTCTTCCGACGAGAGAGGACACCGCATTGACGGCAGAATCGCTGTTTGCTATACTAAAATTATAGTAAAGGAACATGGAGGTTCCCAGGGCGGGCGCACCATGTTTCCTGACGATTCAAAAGGGAAAAGAGGTCTTTTCTGTGCTGAGAAAAATGCGTCTGTTTTTCGTATACTGCATGTGTGCGTTTGGAAGCCTGTTTTTACTGCCGGGGATGGGTGCCGGGGAGGCAGCTGCTTTTGAACCGGGATATTTTCCCCCTACAGGGCAGCAGCCCGCTTCCCCCTGGCCGGTAATATTGTTTGCGGTCTGCGGCTGTGTGCTTGTTATAGTTGCAGTAATCCTTGTGATCTTCCGGAAAAAACGGTCGGGAAGCCATTTCAGGGGAGCTTCTGGAGGCAGAAATAAGAAAGAGTGACGGAATCTTTCCCGGAATGCCTGTGCCATACCCATTTCAGGAGACCGGCGTCCCATAAGCGAAGAGTTGGGAGCATATCTTTGAGGACGGTAAGGGAGGTTAAACTATGTATTGCCCAAATTGCGGAGCTTTCCAGGAGGATGAAGCAAATTTTTGCTTACAATGCGGAGCGCCCCTGCGGAAGCCCGAAAATACTGGAAATTACCAGAACGGAGGGAATTTACCCAATTCCCCTCCTATGCAGAATACCTTTATACCCCCTGCGGCGCAGATGGGGGATCCCCGGGCGAAAAAGCGCCGGATAGGGATTCTCATCGGCGTTCTTTCCGGGCTGCTTGTATTGGGAATCGGTATAGCCGGGATTTTTGTGGGGCTATCTTTTCATTCCCAAAACCAGTTTGAGGAACAGCTTTCCCTGGGCGAAAAATATCTTCGGGACCTGCAGTATGAGGACGCCGTCATTTCCCTGCGGCAGGCTATTGAGATCGATCCCAAACGGGAAGAGCCTTATTTGCTGCTGGCGCAGGTTTACGCTGCTCAGGAGGAATATGAGGATGCAGTCACGGTTCTGGAAGAGGGGCTGGAAGCCACCGGCGGCAGCGAAGAAATCACTTCCCTGCTGGAGGAAATGGAGAGTAAGGTTTCATCCGAACCGGAGAAGCAGGAAGAAAAACCGGGTCAGGAAAATTCCTCCTCTGCCCCATCGGAAGAGGTTGTTTCTCCGGAAAGCGCCCAGGCTTCTCTGGAGCGGGTGGATGCATCCGTGAAAAATGAAGAGGGCCAGGTTATCCTTCAATGGTATTACGATAAGCTGGTGCTGGAACCCGATACCCCGGCCTTTGAGGAGATCAATCGGCAGGCTCAGGAGCTATGCGCGGCATACTTCGAGAACACCGATCCCGGCGACACCCCCCTTGATACAGTGGATCCGGAATACCCCTATATGAACCTGACCGCCGGGGAGATCACCTACAATCAAAATGGGATCATCAGCGTGCGTATGGATAGCAGCTTTTACATGGGCGGCGTGTTTAACCAGGATCACTACGGGGTCAATTTCAACCTGGAAACCGGGGAAAAGCTCCAGCTGACAGAGGTTTTCACCTTGGAGAAAGACGAACTGCTTTCCTACCTGCAGGAACAGACTTTTCAATATATCGATCAAAACCACGACGCCCCTTGGTGGACCGGCGGAGATACGGACGCGAAAAAGGTTGTGGGCCAATATACCCTGGAGGAATTTGCATTCTATCTGGAAGGGGATACGGTGTATCTGTGTTATCCCACCTATACCCTGGGGCCCGGCGCAATGGGATCCGTGGTGGTTCCCTGCCCCATCCGGTGATCTGGTTTAAGGCTGCCGGAAAAGGATATGTGGGTGCCGGAGCAAGGAGCAGCCGGCCTAAAGAGCAGAATTGAAAAAGACCCGCCGCGGAAATATCCGCGGCGGGTCTTTTTGTGGAAACCTATAAGAATGATACTTTTACTCCTATGCCCTAAAAAGGTCAGAGAGCGGCTTCCGCGGCCATCTGGGCTTTTACGCAAAGCTCTGCCGCTTTGAAGGCATGTTCCTGGGTCATGGCGGTTTCCGTCCGGTGGAGGCAGTCCAGAATCAGCTGGCCGAAGAAGGGATACCCTACTTTTCCGCTTACGTCAAAGGAAAACTCCCCTTCCCCATTGGACATAAACACTGTGCCTCCGTGAGGGGCGACGGCCAGGTTTACGTATTTCCGCAGCTCGATAAATCCTTCCGTCCCCAAAATGAACGTGCGTCCGTCCCCCCAATTGGAAAGGCCGTCGGGGGTAAACCAGTCCACCCGGAAATATCCGGAAGCGCCGTTGTCGGCCTGCAGCATGCAGTCCCCGAAATCGTCCAATTCCGGATATTGGGGGTGGTTATAGTTGGCAATCCGGCTTTTCAGGATCACAGCGTCTTTGGCGCCGGTGTAAAAAAGAAACTGCTCGATCTGGTGGCTGCCGATATCGCAGAGAATGCCGCCGTATTTCGCTTTTTCAAAAAACCATTTGGGGCGGGTGGGGGCGCTGAGCCTGTGAGGACCCATGCCGATGGTTTGGATCACCCTGCCGATGGCGCCCTTTTCAATGAGCTGCCCCGCAAAGACGGCGTCTTCCACATGGAGCCGTTCGCTGTAATATACCATATATTTCCGCCCTGTTTCCCGGACTTTCTCCTTTGCCAGCTTCAGCTGTTCCAGGGTGGTGAGGGGAGCTTTGTCGGTAAAATAATCCTTCCCCGCGTCCATAACCCGGAGCCCCAGGGCGCAGCGCTCCGATGTAACGCAGGCGCCGGCCACCAGCTTGACTTCCGGATCCAGCAGCACCTCTTCCTCGCTGCGGGCGGCTTTAGCCTGGGGATACATTTTTACATATTGGGCGACCTTTTCCGGATCTGGGTCGTAAATGTATTTCAGAGTGCCGCCCGCTTCCAGAAGGCCGTTTGTCATGCCACCGATGTGCCCGTGATCCAGACCCACCGCCGCGAATACAAATTCTCCCGGCTTTACAACAGGCGCCGCTTTTCCCTTGGGCGCGTAATTGCTGCCTTCCGCTCTTTGAGCCATAGGTATCTCTCCTTTTCCCATTATTTTGTATCTTTTTCCTTCTCCCCGTAATCGCTTCCGGTGGAGATGGATGTCTGTGTGCCCAGCTCTTTTACAGACGCGGTCTTTTCGTGGAAATGAATGGCGTTTTTTCCGATGCCTTCCACCGTATAGTAGGGATCCTCTTTGGTAATGGGCAGCTCTACCCGGCTGTGGGTAAAGCCCGCCTTATAGATGGCTGTTATCATTTCGATGGTAAGACGGCCGTCCTCCCCGGAGACCAGGGGCTTTCCGCCGGTTTCCAGGGCGGTGAGCACATTGTCGATCTCCCCGGTGTGGGCTGTATAGGGCCGAGAAGGGAGGGAGTGGTAAAAAGTATCCAATTCCTGTTCAAACTCCCCGTTCTCCTTGGGGAAACCGTTATCCAGAGAGGTTTCGGCCTTCACCCGCCAGGGAGCGGAAACTCGGGCCTTCTCCCCCTGGAACACGATCTGCTGTTCTTCCCCGTGGTGCACTACGGAACTGGTCACCTGAGCCACCGCCCCGTCCTCATACTGCATAAGGGCAACGGAGAGATCTTCCACTTCGGCGTTATCATGGGCCACGTTGGAAAGCAGAGCCTGCACATATTTAGGGCGACCCATCATCCAGCCCAGCATGTCGATATGATGGACGGCATGGTTCAGGGTGCAGCCTCCTCCCTCTTTTTCCCAGAGCCCCCGCCACCAAAGGTCATAGTAGCAGTGCCCCCGCCACCAGAAGGAATCCACCTGGGCGTGGAGGACTTTTCCGATTCTTCCGCTTTTGAGCACTTCCTTCAGGTTCCAGATGGGATCCTTAAATCGGTTCTGGGCAATGACGCCCAGAAGCTTTCCGCTTTTATCTCTGGCCTGTATCATCTGGTCGCATTCCTCCAGGGAAGCGGCCATGGGCTTTTCCACCAGCACATTTTTGCCGTGATTCAAAAAATCCACGGCGATCTCCCCATGGCAGTAAGGGGGCGTGCAGATGCTCACAAGGTCGATGTCGTCTCTTTCCAGAAGTTTTTTGTGAGAATCGGCGATACAAACTTCAAGGCCGTATTGCTGTGCCTTTTTTTCCGCCTTTTCCGGGAAAATATCGCAGAGAGCCGTGATCTTGCAGCGCTCCGGAAATTGCAGATAGGCTTCGATATGGGCTGCAGAAATATTGCCCGTGCCGATAATAGCTACCCGTATCATACTGAAATCCTCCTTTTGTATGGTTGTCCTGTTCCTGTTCTATTTGTTTCTGCCTGCGGAATATGGGCATGGGAATCCGATTCATTCCGGGAGCCCTGCATTCCGCAGAAAATGCGTATCGCTTATATGCTTATATAGAAACAGCCTGCCTGTTTCCTCATAAGTATACCATACATAAATCGCAGTTTCCCTGCGTTTAGTGAGGAAAACCCGGCGATTTCAGCTTAGAGTTTTCCGCTCCCGCAGAAAGCGGAAAGCCCTCGGTAATTTGCTGCTGAGGATTCAGCCTCCTTTATGGAGAACCCTGTATTTGCCCGGGGAAGTTCCCGCATATTTTTTGAAAGTCCGGCTGAAATTGTCGCAGTCCCCGAAACCGGATCCCTCGCAGGCTTCTGCAACGGAAGCCCCCGCGCTCAGCAGAGTCCGGGCCAGGGCGATTTTTTTCATCAGGATGTAATGATACAGAGAAACGCCGGTCTGTTCCCGGAAACAGTGGCTCAGATAGGAAACGTCCACATGGAGATGTTTGGCTACCTGCGATACTGTAAGAGGCGCGGAGAGGGAATGGCTCACATAGGCCATAGCGTCTTCCACGAAATGGGATAGCGGCAGTTTTGAAGAAAGAGCCAGTTCTTTTTGGAAAGCCCGGTTAGCCCGCACAAGAATTTCTAAAAGGCAGGAAAGAGATTCTCCTTCCCAAAAGGAGGGCTTCTTTTCCACTGCCGCAACAAGACGCAAACCGGCATCTATATACCCTTCCAGTTCGTCCCCCTGCAATACCACAGCGTTTTTTTCTCCCGGCCTGCGGTTGAGAAAGCAGGAGAGCAGGGGAGACGGATCCAGCGGCAGATTTTGAATCACCCGGGGATGGAAATGCACCACCAGCCGCTCATAGGGAAAAGCCGGGTCGGGGGATGCCCGATGGACTTCGCTGGAATGGAAAGCCAGAAGACTTCCCCGCTGAAGGGCGTAGCGGGATTGTTCCACCAAAATATCCGCCTTGCCTTCCAAAAAAAGGAAAAGCTCATAGTCTTCGTGAAAGTGGAAAGAACCCTCCTGAGGCCGGAGGGTTCTTGTATATTGGGGCAGAATATCCTGGCAGAGGCCGGATTTTAAGCTTTCCCGGTTCCGAAAAGGAAGGGAAACGGGAGCTTTTTCGGCGGTATCTTCTCTCGGGGATTGTGAGGAAAAGGGTTTCACGAAATTTCCCTCCTTTTAGATTTGCGCCGGCCTGCGGCGCGGGTTTCGGTTGCGAGAAAGGGCTGTGTATGCACTTGCCGAATCCCCTTAAAGAAGCAGGGGAAAAAGTGAGGAAAGGCTGAGAAAATCTTCCTCCCAGGCCGCCGTATAAAAGGCGGAGAGGTTTTCTTCGCTGTATTCCACCTCTTTGGAAAAGGCTTTTGCGTTTTGTATGGATATTTCCGGGGAAATTTCCGAAGAAAGGCTCCGGTCGGCTTCATCCAGCAGGCGGATAAGGAAATAGCCCGCTGCGAAAAGTTTGGCTTTGGGAAGAATCTCCCCGTCAAAAAAGGACTGCATCCAATAGCGGTAAACAAAATACACCAAAAGGTTTTTATAAGCACGGAAACGTTCTGCTTTTTTTGGGGGTTCCTCCCGAACCTTCGAAAGAAGGGCAAAAAGGCTTTCCTGGAGGGAAAGAAGTCTTTGGGGCCAGCTTGTATCCAGGGGCTCCAGCCCGGCAAAAAAGGTGAGCAGCTTTCCTGCTATTTCCTCCGGAGCGGGAGAGTTTTCCAAAAGATTCCCCAAGTCGCAGGCAAGAGATTTACCCTCCCGGCTATAGGACTCCGAAAGGCGGGAGATGCCGGCGGCGTCTTCCTGATCCAGAAGATCCTGCAACTCTGCGGCAAACAAAAGGAGCAGGCAGCAGCTTTCACCCGGGGAAAGATCCGGATGAAGCAGAAGAAAAAAGGCGGCTTCCCGGGAAAGGAAAAGGGCATCCAAAAGGGGAAGGTCCTCTTCCCGAAGAGGCTCTTCTTCCCCCTCCCCTTCTTCTTCCAGAAGGCGGCCCGGTTCCCTGTCGTTCAGGATCAGCCTGGCGGCTTCCTCACAGCAAAGCCCCAGCCCCGATTCCATAAGGGAGCCGAACCACCGGTGGAACCGGGGATGTTCCCGGCAGATGGCGCACAGAGTTTTTTCCCCCTTTTCCAATATTAACTGGCAAAGGTTCTCTTCTGTAAGGAAGGGGCACCTTTCCCCTTTCACAAGGCGGAAGGAACAATCTTCCCCTTCTGTTTTCATAGAGGCTCGCAGCTTTTCCCCCAGAGGGCCTTCTATTTTCCTATACCGCTCCCGGGAGTCGGGGTCTATACCGATCTCCCAGCCGGCGCAGCAGGTATCGCTGCAGGCGGAGGCCGTGCAGCGGAAAGAATCATAGTAAGATGGTTTTCGGATACGCATGAGATGAAAACTCCTTTTGTGGAAGGACTATGTGAAGCAATACAGATTCTAAGGGTTCAGGAATTTTTCGTTTTTTCCCGGATACGATTTACAACAGCGTTTTGCATATAGGCGGCCAGTTTATCTATTTCCGATGCAGCATCCGGCCATAGGTCAGGCTCCTCTCCTCTATAGGCCCGGCATGCGTTTTCCAGATAACAGGCATACGGAAGAATATTTTGATCTTCCCTCATACGTATCAGAACCCATTGAGCAGCCGCGTCTTTGGAAGTAATCTCACCGGTAGCGGCAGTATACCACATGCGGGCAAATGTCAAAAGCACGTTCCGTCTGTCCCAGGAAAGATTTGCCCGCAGTTCAGGAATGGATTGAAGAATGGCTGTATACAGGTCCTCATAGGGCACCGGTTCCAGGAGAATTTGAGCAGCAGGTCCATAAAGAGGGAGGCTGGCGCCTCGTATTTGACGCAGAAGGATGGCAAGATCGGGGCTGGAAAAAGGTTCCGGTATCTTCCCCGATTCCAATTCGTTTCGCAGCCATTCTCCGTATTGAAACAAGCATTTGGGTGGGAATTTCCAGGGGCGTACGTCCGTAAGGGAAATACCGGTCACTTCCAGAGGTCTGCCCGCCTCTTGGTTTTTACCCGAGAATTCCAAGAGAAAGGAAGTCAGTGCGTTTTTTTCATTTGACCGTATCGTATCGTGAACGACAAAGAGAATATCCACGTCGCTTTGAGGCTTAAGGCCGCCGGATACCGCAGATCCATACAGATAGATTCCGGCAACTCGTTTGCCGAATAAAGAAAGAAGATGTTCCGCTACTTTTTTAGAGGCTTCTGGAACGAAGAAACCGCCGGGACGGTTCGTTTCCGGATCCGGGATCTGTCTGCCGGTAAGGGCGGGGAAATTCTCCCCGTTCTTTTCATCCCATGAACCCATTCGGTTCTCCCTCCTTTTCGTTTTTTGCTCCATACCGAATCCTTCACATGTAATTCGTAACACGCAATCCGCCAAGGATCCGGGGCTATAGCTTCAGTATAGGGCAATTTGGGAAAATATACAAATCTTTTTCCGGTCTCCCGGGGAGCGCGGCCCTATGAAGCGAAAACGCCCTGCGGAAAAAAGGGGACAGCCGGTATGCCGGCTGTCCCCTTTTGCATGCATTCTTTATTCCAGTATTCCCTTTGCCCATTCGGAAAAAGGAAGCGCGGGCGCTCATTAGAAATCCATTTTGTTCATCACAAGGCCTGTGATAAGCTTGGGATAGAAATAGGTAGACTTTTGGGGCATTTTCTCCCCGGCGGCTGCCACATCCCGAATTTCGGTGACCCGGGTGGGGTTCAGGATAAACGCGCACTGGCTCTTCTTTTCCCGGACGGAATCCATGGCTTCTTCAAAGGAGCGGGTGTAGGTCAGATTGATTTGTTTCGCCATGTTTTCGGCGTCGATGCCCAGAACTCTCTCCAGAATCAGGCTGTGCAGAACGGAAACATCCAGCCCCTGGGAAGCAGCACTCTTTCCGGGCAGCGCTTTTTCCATAACAGAGAGATCTTTCAAAGTCAAAAGCACCCAGTCGGAGCCCCCTCCGTAGTAGCCGAAAGCTTTCTTTCCTTCGTTATAAAGGCCGGTGAGAACAGCTTCCATGGTATCGGTATCTTCCCGGCGCTCCACGGTGAAATATTCGGAGCATCCTTGAAGGAGAGCTTCCTCATCGAAGGAAGGAAGATCCCGCACAAGCCGGTGAGTGGGGAATACAACAAGCCCCTCGTGTTCCATATCCACCAGCATCATCATAACGTAATCCGCTTCCCCGCCTTCCGGGCAGAGACCCTGTTCATGGCACCAGTTGCGGAAATTGATGGCGGTTTCATAGCGGTGATGGCCGTCTGCAATATACAATTTTCTTTCCGCGAAATCTTCGCAGATGGCCCCGATGGCTACAGGGTCATTTATCACCCAAAGCCGGTGGATCACGCTTCCGTCGTTAAATTCATGGCGGGGAGTGTCCGCGGAAAGGCGGTCGATCCGGGAAAGGGTCTCATGTTCCGGATCCATATAGAGGGAATAGATCTGGCTGAAGTTGCAGTGAGTGGCTTTCATCAGGTTAAAGCGGTCGGCTTTAGCCTTGCTGAGGGTTTCTTCGTGGGGAAGCACTACGCCTGCGCTGAAATCCTCCACTTTTACCCGGGCAATCACACCCTTTACCTTTTTGGTTTCCCCATAGGCTGAAAATTCCTCTTCATATATATAGAGGGCGGGATCCCGGTCACACCGGAGGATCTCTTCTTTCAACCAGGAATCCAGAACACGGGAGGCCTCCTCATAGGGGTCTTCCCCCTCCCTGGGCAGTTCCAGCCGAATGACGTTATATGGATTCTTCTCCAGGTAGGCGGCGCGCTGTTCATCGCTGATGATATCATAGGGCGGGCATGTCAGCTCCAGAGGGTCGCCGGCTTTGTCCGTATAGCGAAGGGCGCGGAAAGGCTTCAGTTCAGCCATGATGATCACTCCATTATCAAATTTTGGAACCAAAGGTTCTTTTTAGAAACTATCTTCCCTGAGAATCCCTGGGGGTTATCCCTGGGAAAAGGCAGAAAGCCCTGGGAAAAACATAACGGTACACTGCCATTTTACCGGAGTAAAGAGTAAAGGTCAATGTGGCTTTTCACAAATTCCTCACAGCAGCGGGGTGAATTTTTCATAAACTCTCCTTATTTAACAATTTGTTCATATTTCTATCACCTTTCTATCACCTAAGATTGATAAACTAGGCCTTGCATTGGGCTGTGAAATTGGTTATTATGATACATAGTCCAAATTTTATTTCAGTTTTGAAAGGGTTTTACCGCCAAATTGTATAAATCAGGAGAACAGCATATAAGGAAGGAGCCCTTTGAAAAATACTGAAAGCGTCCCGGCGTCAGTTCCGGTATATTTCCGGCAGGCTGGGGATGATCCACTATAATCTAGGGAGGAATCACAATGATTGAGGTCCGTAACCTCACAAAACGGTATGGCGTAAATACTGCGCTGGACCATGTGAGCTTTTCCGTTGAGGAAGGCAGCATTGTAGGATTCCTGGGGCCTAACGGCGCCGGTAAATCCACCACAATGAACATTGTCACAGGGTATCTTTCCGCCAGCGAAGGCGAAGTTACCGTGGGAGGCCACTCCATTCTGGAAGAGCCCTCGGAAGTCAAAAAAATGATCGGCTATTTGCCGGAACAGCCCCCGCTCTACATGGATATGACAGTCCGGGAATACCTGGATTTCATGTATAAGCTGAAGAAAGTAACCCTGCCTAAGGAAAAACATATCCGGGAAATCTGCGCTTTGGTTAAGATCACAGAGGTCTATGACCGTCTGATCGCCAACCTTTCCAAAGGATATAAGCAGCGTGTGGGAATTGCCCAGGCTCTTCTGGGAAATCCGCCTGTGCTGATCCTGGACGAACCCACTGTAGGTCTCGATCCCAAGCAGATCATCGAAATTCGGAATCTGATTAAGAATCTGGGTAAAAACCATACGGTTATTTTAAGCTCCCACATTCTGCCTGAGGTGCAGGCTGTGTGCGAGAGAGTTATCGTCATTAACCGGGGCAAAATTGTAGCCGACGGAACTCCCGACCAGCTGGGACATGACCTGACTACCGATCACCGGATGATTATCCGTATCGAAGGGCCGGAGCGTGAAATTGCGGCAGGCCTTAAAAATGTGAATAACGTGACGGATGTGCAGATTTTGGGCGAGAAAGAGCCGGGCGTGTTTGAATACAGCGTGGAAGGCCCCGAAGGCAAGGATATCCGCCGGGATCTCTTTGCGTTCTGTTCCAGAAAGGGCGCGCCCCTTCTGGCCATGCGCAGCACGGATCTGACTCTGGAGGAAGTCTTCCTCCACCTGACGGACGAAAGCTATATGAATCGGGTAAAAACGCGGAAGCCGGTCCCCAAGGCCGATGAGACCGCGAAGGGAGGGGAATCCGCATGAGCGCAATTTTTAAACGTGAATTAAAGTCCTATTTTTCATCCCCCATTGGCTACGTATGTGTAGCGGCCATATTGTTCCTGTATGGTTTATTTTATTATATGGTTATGATGAACCGTGTGTCCGATTTGATCGGCAACTATGTGTTCGGCAGTATGTTCAGCTTCGGTATGATGGTAATTCCGATTATCACCATGAGAAGCCTCAGTGAAGACCGGAAAAACAAGACCGATCAGGCTCTGCTGACAGCTCCTGTGAGTGTAACAGGAATTGTATGGGGAAAATTCCTGGCGGCTTTCGGTGTGTATTTTATCGCTACAACGCTGGCTCTTCTGCCTGCTATTGTAATCGGTTTTTATGCATCTCCAAGCTGGGGACTGATTTTCGGCAACTATCTGGGAAGCCTGCTTTACGGCGCCGCCATGATTTCCATCGGCGTGTTTCTTTCTTCCCTGACGGAGAGCCAGATTATCGCCGCTATTACCACTTTCGGCGTAAGCATTATTCTTCTGATGATTGATTCTCTGGCCAGCTCCGCAGGAGCCTTTATGGCAGAAGTTGTATCCTGGATTTCCTTCCAGACACGCTATTCTCCTTTTACCACCGGTATATTCGACGTTTCCAGCATCGTGTTCTTCCTCAGCGTTGTAGCAATCTTTAATTTTGTTACGGCCAGAAGGCTTGAGAGCAGAAGATGGAGCTAAACGAGAGGGAGGGAAAACGAAATGTTATTTAAAAAGGAAAAGGACGGATTCAGGGAGGATCCCAAAGAGGCAGTCTCCGATGCAGCCGCTTCTCCCGCAGAGGATACAAAAGAAGCGAATACAAAGGATGAGAACTCAAAGGAAGCCGCTCCTGCTGAAGCTTCCGTAAAAAAAGAAAAGAAGAAAGGCCCCAAGGGACTCAATAACCCTAAATTTAAGCACGGCGCTATGGCCACGGGGCTGACAGCCGGTTTTATTGTTATCATTATTCTTATAAATGTAGTAGTGGGCATTCTGGGAGAAAGATTCCCTTCTATCAATGTGGATATGACGAAAACCGGTTCCAATACTTTGTCTGAAGACGCTCTGAAGGTAATCGACGGGGTAGATCAGAAAACGGAAATGTATCTGATCGGCACGGATGAAACACTTTCTCAATATGAAGTATATGTCCAGCTGGAAAATTTGATGGATCGTATTGTGGAGAGAAACGGAAATATTTCCTTTGAAAAGATCGATCCTGTAGATAATCCGGGTTTTATGTCGGACTATACTTCCGACGGCCTTACAACAGGCGATGTGCTTATAAGAACGGAAAACCGGTACCGCATTGTAAAATCCACAACGCTTTTCCCCTATACAACGGATCAGACCACACGCCAGTCTGTGCAGTACAACGATTCCAGCGCCGCTTTGGCTAATGCTATCAGCGCCGTAAATTCCGACGCTATGCCGGTTATTGCTGTGGATACGGGTCACTCGCCGGCAATGCTTGTGGATAGCTTCACCAGTGAATTGGAAAAGAACAATTTTGAAATCAAGGAATTCAACCTTCTGAAGGAGGAGATTCCGGAGAACACCCAGGTCATTATTCTGCCCAGCCCTATGGTCGACCTGACAGAGGATGAGGTGGAGAAAGTAAACAGCTATCTGAACGATGAAGAAGCATCGGAATACCGGAACCTGGTTGTTCTGTATACACCCCAGATGAAAGAAATGCCGAATCTGAAGACCCTGATGAACGAATGGGGTTTGGATGTAGCGCCTCAGACAGAGGTAGTGGCAACCAGCGATGGAAGCTATGTGCAGTATCCGGATTATATCATTGCCAATTTGACGGATGAAGTGGATCTGCAGGGAAAATCCTCTTATGGATATCTGCTGGCGCCTATGTCCTGCCCGGTGGATGTGCTGTGGAACGGCCGGAATGAGATCACTACTTCCGTTTTGATGAAATCTCCCTCGGATGCAGAAAGACTGACATATAACGAGGAAACGGAAAAGATGGAAACGGTAGCAACTGGCGAAGAGAACCTGATCGCTATGGGCACAAAAATGTATAAATACGACTCCAATGCATACCGGAATTCCAATGTAGTGGCTGTGGGCTGCGGCCTGTTTATAGATGGAAGCTTTATTGGCGACAGCGCCACTGCATTCTCTAACAAGGATTACGCTATAGACCTGTTTAAGTATCTTACGGATACGACCGGAACCACTGCGGCAGTGGCCAGCAATAAGGTGCAGCTGTATGCCCAGGATATTACTATGAGCGATGCAGAAGTAAAGGGATGGGGCCTCTATACCTTTATGATCGGTATTCCCGTGGCGTTCCTTGTTGTGGGCGTCGTGGTCTTCTTCAAGAGGAGGCACCTGTAAATGAAAAAAAACACCCGAAACCTGCTGCTGATTATCGGACTCATTGTGATTTTGGCGGCGGCGGTATTGGTTCTTACCTTGTCCGGCGGAGAGGAAGAGGAAAACTCTTCCTCCCTGGTATCCGCTGAAACCATATCCCTTATTTCCCAAAAAGAGGAAAACCTTTCTTCTGTAAAGGTAACAAATGAAAATGGTACCTATACCATTCATGTAACGGAAGAGGTAAAGGAAAGTACTTCTTCGTCATCTGACGCTTCTTCTGAAGAGGAACCGGAAACGGAATTTGTGTATTCTGTGGACGGGGTGGATGCAGCTGTAGCCAATACAGACCGCATGGAAACAGCCGGCGCCATAGGGATTTCATTGAATGCTACCCAGAATTTAGGGAAAAAAGATAATCTGGATGACTTCGGTCTGGCAGATCCTGTTTCTACGGTAGAAGTAACCTATAAAGACGGATCCACAGAAACCATCTATATAGGGATCGCTGTAAGCGGAGGCACCGGCTATTATGTAATGGTGGATGGTGACGAGAATGTCTACACCGCCGCCTGCAACGAAGGGCTTTTCCAGAGCTCCAGCTATTACGTGAAAACAACCATGTTTGAACTGGAGGCAGACGAATCAACAGGTTTGGTATATGCTACCAGCCTGAAACTTTCCGGAACCGAGATGCCTGAGCCTATAGAAATTGAGGGCGGAGACGATTATGTGTATCGTCTTGTATCTCCCAAAAAGGCAGAAGCGGACAGCGAAGAGGTGCAGGCTATCATAGATGGTCTTGCTACTATCAGCGCAACCAACGTGGCAAGCCCGGATACTTCAGAAGAATCTCTGAAAAAGCATGGTTTGGATGAACCTGCAGGCGTTATTGAATTCAGCGTTAAAGGGCAGGAGGGCAAATTTAAGCTTTCCGTATCCGCCAAAAATGAAGACGGAACCCGGTATGCCCTTCTGGATGGAACAAAGGCAATCTTTATTATTAACGATTCCGATGTTTCCGCATGGCTGGGACGGTCCGTTTTGAGCCTGCAGAGCACGCTGAATCTGATGCCGCAGATTGAAACCATCAAGACTATGACCATCACAGTGGACGGCGAAGAGTATTCTTTCCGGCTGGAGAGGGAGGAAGATCCCGAGAGCAGCACGGAGGATAAGACCGCGTATACCTATAAAGTATTCAATAAGGACGGCAAGGAGCTGGATTACGAGGAAAACTTCAAGCATTTCTACCGGAGCTTCATTACCAACTATATTATTGAGGATGCGCGCGAAATACCCGAAGGGGATCCGTATGTGACGTGTACCTACACCTATTTTGATTCGGATGAGACCAACAGCATTGCCTTCTACAAAGCCTCTGACCGCCGCTACTGTGTAGTGGAGGACGGCGACAACGTAAAGGGTCTGATTGCTCCCAACGATTTGGAACGGGCTGTGGAATATCTGGAACTTTTGAATAACGGAGAGGAAGTCCCGGAGATCTATTAACGAGATACCGGGAAAAACGCCCTCTTCCGCTGAGAGACAATGAAACCGGATACGGCAAAAGCCGTATCCGGTTTTTTGTCTCCTGGTGAATTATACTATCAAGTGCAACAGTTTGTGAAATAAAAAGAGTTCATACAGCCCCCCTGTGGTAGAATGGAGTAACCACACAACCAAAACACCAGGAGGGGACTATATGAACTACCATCATCTTAGCATAGAAGAACGTAGTTGTATACGGAAATATTATGTGGATGGTCTGAGCTACC
>CALWJA010000084.1 GCA_944380875.1 uncultured Clostridia bacterium | reverse complement strand
GGAATATCGTCGGCTGTGACCGCAGGCCGCCCAATCGCTTTCCCTTTGGATTTGGCATTCTCCATACCGCTTTTTACTCGCTGGCTTATCATATTCCGTTCCAGTTCGGCAAAGACACCCATCATTTTCAACATTCCCTCGGTCATGGGGTCAAGCTCTTTCCGGCAATCTACCACAAAGGAGCCTAAAACAAGCTTTATTTTCCGGTTCTTTGCCAACTCTATGATATCACAAAGCTGTTTGGTACTGCGGGTAATTCGGCTGACTTCTGTTGCTAAAATGGTGTCGCCGGGTTTTACAATATCAAGAAGCTTTTGTAATTCTGCCCGATTGGTCTTTGTCCCGCTCTCATATTCCCGATAGATGGTTTTATCTTCTGCACCCTGTTGTTTCAGTTCCCGAATCTGCCGGTCAATGTCCTGCATAGATTCATTGGTGGAACATCTCGCATATCCGTAAATCATATAGAAATACCTCTTTTCGTTTTTCTATAATAATATTATAAGATATAAACGAAAGGAGGTAAATAGTTTCTTTAATATTTTTACCTGATTTTTCAGGGATTTTTGGTTATTTTGCAAGGTCATAAAACTATAAAGAAAATGATCTCTTTGATTTTATACAAAAAGACACCACCCTCCATGAATGGAGAATAGTGTCCCAATTCTAACTACGTTTGATTTCTGCCCGCAATTCTTCTATGAGATTGCTCCAATCTTGATGAAATGCTTTTTCCCGTTGTTCTATTGTGATTTTTTCCATGTCTGTATTTGATTTTTCATATTCTGTATTCTTGATATACATTTTATAAAAGCCAAAACCCGGTATGGGATTTGAGGTGTTCTGGGTCTCTTTCATCACAACCAGTACAGAAATAAAGATTCCGTACTTGTCATGTGTAAATTCTGACAGTTTACCCAATTCCTTACCAACTGCACGGGGAGCGGGATAATGAATAGCTTTGCACAAATCCTCATAAGTAATGGTTTGCTGTTGCCGAACGCATTCTATCAGGACTTCCGCTATTCGGATATGTAAATCGTTCATTTTCTCCATGGCTATCCCTCCATTACTGTTGTAAAAGTCTGCACTATTTATTTTTGAGAAATATCATTGTTGATAGTTCTATTATAACTGCTGTGCATAAAAAATCAATATATCAAACCACAGAAAAAGGGCAGAACTATCAAAGTCCTGCCCTATGGGGTGTTATCCTGATGTTATTTTGAGCGAACACGCTTTTTGTTGACCACTAAAAGAACCGTCAAGGCTCCAGCGGCAACAAAGAACACGATCAAAACTTCAACGGGGAAGCTGTCGCCCGTTTGGGGTACATCGCTTTCGGAAGAATCCGAGGGACTAGATGGTTCCGTCGGATCTGTTGCTGTTGTTCCTGCCGGAATCACTGTAACGTCCTTCACAGCGTCGCAGTTTTTGCAGTGGATTGACTTGCTCCCATCTTCGGTTGCAGTTGGTTCTTTGTCAATGGTGAACTCGGTTTCCCAGCTATGGCCAGTTGCGTCTATATCCCGGGTTTCAACTTCTTTGCAAACAGAACATGTACGCTGTTCACTGCCTTTTTCCGTGCAGGTTGGTGCTGTGATGGTTTCCCATGTTCCAAAAGAATGACCGTTTGCCGGAATGTCCTTGGTATTTAACACCTCGCCGCAGTCTGGACAGATTTCTGATTCTGTCCCTGTTTCCGTACAGGTAGCAGGTGTTTGCGTCTGCCATACCGCATTTGGGTGATTGCAGATAACAGGTGTTACCTGTACTTGCATCTTTACATCTTCATAACCAGTTGCATAAAAATAGATGAACGGTGTTGGTTCGGACGAATAGGTAATAATTCCAGTCTGTGGGTCGTAACTAATCCCCTCTGCTTCTTCAACTTCGATCTGCCTTAAATGCTCAGTAGAGAAAAATTCAGATAAATTAACAATCCATTTTTCATTTTCTTGTCTGGTAAACAGAGAAACATTCTGCATCCTTTTTTCAGAATCTCCAGAACCTACAGATATTTCGTAGAATATATTATAATTTGACAGATCGAGTTCCATTAATTGATTATTATAGCAATATAAAAATGATAGTTTCATATTCTTGCTGAGATCAAGTTTTGTTATTTGATTATCCCAACAATATAAACTACCTAACTCGGTATTATGGCTGAGGTCAAGTTCGGTCAGAAAATTTTTAGAACAATTGAGCCAGCTTAATGCTGTGTTATTGCTGATATCGATTTTTGTCAATTGATTTCCAGAACACTGCAACAAAACGAGCGCAGTGTTCTTACTGAGGTCAAGCTCTGTCAATTGATTATTATTACAGTTTAATGTATTTAGTGCAGTATTGTTGCTAATATTAAGTCTTGTCAATTGATTATCATTACACTCTAATACACTGAGGTTATTAAAGAATTCTACACCGCAAAGTGATTGCAGGTGTCTTTTTCGTACAAAGATGGTCGTGACATTATTCACTTCTTGCAATGTAAAATACCCGTCCCCACCGCTTTGCTGGTTAATATAATCTCTAAAGTTTTTATCAGGAAAATTGTTTTCACAAACATGAAGATTTCCTGAACTGTCAACACAGGCCGGAACCCCGCTGAATGTCCCCAGCGTATGACCGGCACAGGCTTCACTGGCGCCCAACGATTCTGCCGGAGCTGCCGATACCTCCGTCTTTGTTCCCGCAAAGCAGAGGAAGGCCAGACACACGCAAAGAATACTGCTGATTACCTTTTTCATAATTATCCCCCTACTATTCATCTAAAACTTTTTGACAAAATGGGCACTGATCGGCACTAGTTGCGGGTGTTTCCTCTAAAATGCAATGGATTTGCTCGCAAAATAGCGTGGTATTCGTTTCTTCTGGATATAATTTTTTTAGTTGCTTAGTTGCTATAGCATAAATCTGAGGTTCATCTATCTCCATTTTTCTATACTGAAAATCCTCATGTGCATCACAGCAAGCTATGATACCCGATTCCATGAGAATTTTATGTGCGATATTTTTTAATCTTTCCGCATTATCCAGTTGTCCTTTACTTATTCCCATAATCCTCACCATTTCCTTTAAAAGTTTTAATTTTATAGTACAACGATATTCTAGTTTTGTCAACTAGAATATCGTTTATTTATGCTTATCCCATACTTTTTCGGTAAAATGAAAATAGGGGTGATAGCATGAATTTCGGTGATATATTGCGCAGTCTTTTAGAAGAACGGGATATCACTCAGAAAAAATTAGCACTTGATTTGAATATCGCTCCCTCGACAATCGGTGGCTATGTTCAAAACAGCAGTGAGCCGGATTTTGAAACATTAAAACGACTTGCAAAATATTTTGATGTAACCACTGATTATCTGCTCGATTATCATTCGGGAAAAACTGCAACTCGGGAAGAAGATGAGTTACTTCGTATCTTCCGTTCTTTGTCAATAGAACAAAAAGAACTGTATTTAGAACAAGGAAAAGTTTTTATTCGACTTAACCAAAGAGAAACCGAAAAAGCAAAATCATCATAATTGATTTTAAAAAACCGGATTGATGAATACCATTGCCTATGATAAATGGGCGATGGTATTTTTATGTCGGAAACCTTAATTTTAAACAAGAGGAAAATTGTTCCGCTTTTTGTTTTACAAAGGTATTTTGAAACCGTCAAACTGCCTTTTAAAACGGGGAGACATCTAACCTGGGTGTGTGAACAACGGTTTTCTGCTAAATTTATCGGATAGTATGAAACCGGCCTTAAAAACGAAATTTACACGAATTAGAAAGGTAGTATATTTATGATAAGAAGAAAAATTTACAGCCCGGTTTATGCGAATGAAGAAGTTATCTATAGGATCCCCGTGACTTGGCAGATGAGAGCGATTATTCCTGTGTCCGCTAGTTCTCTGAAAGAAGCGTTTCAACTGGTGAACACGTTGGAATATGACTTGCCCGAAGGGGAGTACGTTGAAGATACCTATGAGATAGATTATGACCGTTTAGAAGAATAACGGGAGAGAAAACATCATAATATGAAAAAAGCCATTGAACCCGAAAATCGGAATCAATGGCTTTTTTGTGTGGAAATGATTCAAGTCGCTTTAGAATTTCCCTTTTTTATTTATTATCCGTAAATTTATCGCCATCATCACCATGATTTCCATTTTCAGGTTGATACGAAGTTAAATCCTCTGAGTTAAAAGGCACATGATATTCCGTTAGCTGGCCTCCACTTATAGGACGGTATGGTGATAATGGTGATGCTTTTTTATTTTCAATGAAAATCCATGTCCCTTGTGAGCGCACATCAGTTGTAAAAACAATTCCTATTGCTTCTAAATTACTTTTCGTTTCGTTTATGCGCCTTGATAAAAGATTGGGTTGTGAGGGAAAACCTTTTGAATGCGGATTAATACCTAAATCAGGCGCAAGAAGTACCAATTCAGCTAAAAGTTGTGACACCCAGCCTTCCCATATTGTCTTATTCTGCATGAAGACAGTAACCATCAAGGAAACCAAGTGGGAATTTATCACCTCGATATTTTGTTTGGCGCGATTCGCCGCATATTCTTTTAAAAACTTTTCCCCATGACCGCCTAGGGCTTCGCCAATCGCATATCCCCAACGGGTAAAGTCTGCCATACGGGGAAGTTTGTCTAAATGGATATCTGGAAAATTCCTCATTGCTTTTGACAGAACATCAAAAATCCCGCCTAAAATAGATGGTAAATCCTTTTTGAAATTTTCCTGAATTTCGCCTAGTTCTTTTCGCTCTGATTCAGGAATTCTTCTTAATTCGATCAGCAAAGAACGGTCAAGTAAATCAGGACGTTTTGCAACATTGTCGATACCATTGACAGAAATACACCTCTGAAAAGTAAAGATATAATCTTCTGCATTCGTACACAGCTTGCGTTGTTGAATGCCGCCTCCGGTAATTGCCCGACATAACATATCGCTGATATCTGTACCAATATTTGATATGTTGTCAAAAGGCAAAAACCAATGCTGTTGCAGACTGACAACTAAATCTCTCGGATTTTTCGGCAGTGCCAGTGTTTCTAATACAGACGGGTCTATTAACTGTTTTAAAATGCCGCAGGCTGTACTTTTAGCGGCTCCTTTTTCTCCATAAAATATTAACATGGCATGTGGTATCTCAGGAATAAAACTGGAAATAAGCCAGCATAAAAATAAAATCTGGTTGTCTTTCATATTAATATGGTGGAATATTTTATAAACGTCCCCGCCTGTTTTTTGAGGATTAACCTGTGGCATTTGATGTCGATAGCGGTTAAATAAGATCGGGACATTATCCTCTATATTCCAACCGTCTGCTGTGATTTTTACAGCCTGCCACAACGGATTGCTAAGGTCATACCAAAATGACTTGTCCTCTTTTGCTATGCGGGAAGATAATAGGATCGGCGCATTTCCATTAAACCGTGCTCGAGCAGATAATATAGCTACCGCCTGTTTGATTGCTTCTTTCTGTATGGGACGTTTTGTCCCTTCATAGTACAATTTATTAAGCCAAATACTGAAATCTTGTCCTTCGATTGACCAAACTTCAGTATGTCCATTGACCGTTAATGCCACATAGGGAGCATTGACCTCATTCTGAAATAGTATAATATCATTCTCTTCCACTAATTCCAATAATGTTTCTGCCTGCGTTGGCTTACCGTCAACTGTTTTTTTGTTTTGTTCACAGGGCAGGCTGTCTAATTCCTCCATTGTATGACCATTTTTTAACCAATCATAAATATCCTCCTTTGCAGACAGTCCCGGCAATTTTACAATTTTAGCATGAGGGATATTTTTTACAATTCTTTGGGCGTATTTCATGCCGGGTTCATCGTTATCTGGAATGGCAATAACCTTTTTCCCATTGAAATAGTCATTATATTCCGGTAGCCATTTAGAATTTGCTCCACTGTCCAGCGTTGTAGCTACCTTTCCGGCTTGAATTACAGCTTCCGCACATTTTTCACCTTCGACAAAGTATACGGTATCTGCTTTCATAACTGCTGGAAGATTATAGACTACCCGTTTAACGTTCGCAAGTCCTTTTATACCGTTAGGCTGAAAAGGGTAAAAAGTCTTTGTCCCATCGTCATAATCAATACGTTTCCTATAATAAAGAACTGTTCCATCACAATCGCAATACTGATAATCCTGTTCGTTTATTTTCTGCTTTGGTGCAGATTTCCTTTGTTCGAGATACAATTCATTCATGCTTAAACCCACCTTTGTCAAAATATCCTCGGTGGTACACCCTGCAAAACAGTGTACCAAAATTTTATTTCCATCTTCCGCAAGTTTTATGGACAGGCTTGCCTTGCGGTCATCATGTGCTGGACAAAGCGCCATATATTGATGTCCGTTTTGTGTTACACCTTGAAAATGGCTCAGAAATTCTTCAATCATTATGACTTTATACCTCCTAAATTTTTGCCAATAAAAAAAGAATGATTTACCGCTTTACAAGGTAAACCATTCCTAAAAACTCATGCATACAGTTTGGCATAAACCCGTTTAATTGGTTTTGCCAGTGGATACCTTCCCTGTATCGATAAGCCTTAAAAAGCATACAATAAAAACAGGAAAGAATTATTCTTTATGCATGTCCACATTATGAGAAATAAAAAATGAATGGTCGCCTTGTTTTTTTGACTTACCATTCATTTATAATAAGCTATTAAATAGACATAGGACCGGGATATATCCATTTTGGACGCAACCTCCCGCTGGGTAAGAGGAGAGCGGCCGTCCAGTCCGTATCGCATGGTGAGAATTTCCATCTCCCGGACAGAAAGACATTCCCGGATGTATTTGCGAAGCTGTTCGGATTTGATACGGGTATCCAGTTCGTCGCAAATGCAATCCTCTGTAGCCATCACATCCATAAGCGTTAGGACATTTCCGTCTTTGTCAGTATCAATGGGCTCATTCATGGAAATATCCTGGGCGCTTTTTTTAGAAGAGCGGAAAAACATCAGAATCTCATTTCGTTTCCTCACCTTGCGGCTCTTCTGTTCCCGCCGTTCCATTTGAAAAGTCGATTCCCTTGTCGTCCGCCCCAAACAGGAAGATATGAACGGTTTCTCCGTCCCATACAATCCTTTTTACAAAGCTGCGGAGCGCTAACCGTTTCTGTTCGACACTCATCGTATCAAAAGAACTGGAAAAGTTTTTGAGCATTTCTTTTAAGATATCAAACTCCAAGTCGGTCAGGGATTGCCCCATTGTCAAGTTTTCCATATTCTCAATCTGCTCTTTCAACGATTCGTTTTCCTGATCCAGCCCGTTAATCTGGTCGGTGATATATTTTGCGGCGGAACCTTCTGTATCCGTTAAGGCTTCCACCAGCGATTGAATTTTCCGTTCGGTTTTCTTTTGTGCCTTTTTCAGTTCGTCCAAACGTTGGTCGAAATCTCCTTGATGTTCTTCCAGAGATTTTCTCGCTTGTTCCAGTTCTTTCAGGAATTTGGAATGGTCTTCCGAAAGAGTTTTGATGTGCTCGCAAACCAACCGGTCTAACTCGTTGCCGTTGGGACGTTTCATTTTGCAGTCCTGACTTCTTGTCTTCTCCTTGGTTTCACAGAGATAGTCGTAAATCCGTTCTCCATTGGCATTAAAGCGACTGCTCAGCTTGGGACGCATATACGCCCCGCAGTTACCACAGAACAACAGTCCGGAAAGCAGGGCAACATTGCTTTTTGGTTTGTGATAGGATTTGGATTTATTCTGGTCTAACATTTTTTGTACCTGTACCCACTGCGCCCCGGCAATCAAGCCTTTATGCTTGCCAACAGCGATAATCCAGTCTTTCACGTCCTTTAGTTGGTTGGTTTTTCCTGTGGTCTGGACGGTCTTGCTATACGCCATAATGCCATGCACTCCGTCAAAAGCGGATTCTTCCGAAAAAATATCCACTTCCAGACGTTCAAAATAGTTCCACGCTTCTTTGTCGGCAATCATATAGACTGGGTTCCGTAAAATATTACTGATGGAAAACCGGGTAAAATCCCGATTGTTCTTTGTCTTGATATGCTGCCTGCGCAGATAGGTTTCCGTCTTGGTGAGGGAATTGGTTTCAATAAATTTATCGAAAATAAGCTTCACCAGTTCTGCTTCCTGTTTGATAATATCCAATTTGAATGCTTTCCTCACTTTGCCGTCTACCGTGACGCTCCCCACCAGTTCTTTGCTTTTATAGCCGGTCGGCGTTGTTCCGCCTAACCATCTGCCGGATTTGGCAAGTTCCCGCATATTGTCCCGAATACGCTCGGCAATCGTTTCCCGTTCCAGTTGAGAGAATACAGAACAGATAAACATCATTGCCCGTCCAATTGGGGAAGAAGTGTCAAACTGTTCGTTAATAGAGACAAAGGAGATATTCAGTTGTTGTAATTCCTGAATCAGTTCCGCAAAGTCTTTGATATTACGGCTCACCCTGTCCAGACGATAGCAGACAACCGCATCGAATTTATGATGTTTTCCGTCGTTCATCATCTTCTTAAACTGCGGACGCTGTGTGTTCTTTCCGGAATATCCCTCGTCCTCATAAACCAAAATATCTTCTTCCGAAAATCCCGGATAATGCAGACGGATATAGTTTTTGCACATTTCAATTTGATTTCCAATGCTTTCGCCTTTCCCGGTAAACTTGGATTTCCGGGAATAAATCGCGATTCGATGGGGAGTGTTTGTTTCCATAGGTTTTCCTCCACTTTATGTGATGATATTATTTGTTTTCTATCATTTCGGCTTACAGAAATATTATACCACAATCATTCCAAAAGGCAACCTGTCCTTAAAAAGAATGCTGTCTTATTTTCCGTTTAATACTCCCTGTATGTTTTTCTCCATATCATAGCAGACTACATAATCTCCGACAGCCGTATGAACCAGCGAAAACGAATTCGCATATTGTGGGAATGTTTGCTTGAAAATAAGATCTTCCGGTGGTTGTTCCCCGCAACAGCGAAGATAGTCGCAGATTTCGTCAAAGTCTTCCTGTCCGTAAGGCGCATAGCCAAACAGGGGATTGATGGTATACTCCAAATCCTGTTGACCGGAAACGGATAAAAAATCGCCAATAACCGCCCACAATTCCTTCTGCGTGACAAGCAGGGAATAAAGGGCGGTATTTTGAAAATCCTCGTCTTCCATTGGTGGAAGTAAGGCGTTGGATGGTTCCTGAATCATAAAAATTTCCTTTCTGTGATATAGACATATATAAGGCGTTGCACTTCCCTTAAGAAGCGCAACGCCTTTGTCAGTTATTCTTCTGTTTCTGATTGGTATAAGCTCAAATTCCATTCATTGCGGACGGATGGCGTGAGGGGATGAAGATTTTCCCGTCCGGCACAGTCGGAAATTGTCTGAATCTTATCCATATAAGGTTCTAACAGTTCCAACACTTCTGCTTCCCTTGCCTGAAACGCTTTATTCATCCCGGCAATCCGTCCCCATGCGAATACGGTAAGTGCCGTTCGTTTGACGCTTTCCAAAATATAGTGGTCGGTTTCCTCACCAATATCATCTATCAGGCTTTTCAGCTTTTTGGCTTCTACTCCCACTTTGGAAATAAGATTGACCAGTTCCATACCGCCGCAGCCTAACGCTTCCAGATTATTTTGAATCAGCATGGTTGTCGTGTCGCAGGTTACATTGTAAAAAGTGCTTGGGCTAATAGAAATCACTGTTGCAAGCGGTTTGTTTTTGTCCCAGACTTTAGATAACAAATAGCGGTATTGTTTATCGTCAGAAAAAACCGCTTCACAGCGGATGGTTGCTTTTTCGTTTATCATTGTATTTCAATCCTTTCAGTATTCGTCCGCCAACAACATGGTGGAGTGGGTTTCATCGTCAATACAGAATATTTTTGCTCTTACCGGATTTTCACATGGGAAATCGAATGTTTTCCGGTAGGGCGGCTGTTCCTGCGTATGAATGACTTTCTGCATGTCATTTCCCTGTTCATGGGCGGGATATAAACGGAATACCTGCAAATAGTCAAGCTGTGTTTCCCGCCGTGCTGTTTCAATCATTTCCCATAGAATCATTGTTGTAAATGTGGGGATTTTCGCTTGGATTCCCCGTGTAATATAGCGGCTATTTTGAAACATCAAATCGCACCTCCTTGAATGTAAAATCTTCTAGTAAAATGTGTTCTGTTTCCGGTTCCAGAATCCCCGGTTCCATAAAAACAGAAATTGCATAGCTGTCGTTCAACACAAAACAGCTATGCAATAAGCGTACTTCCTGAATCGGACTGCGGAGAGTCAAAACCTCGGTAAATTCCGCAAAACAAGCGGATTGTTTCAGTGGAAGAGACAGTCCCATTTCGGTGTGATGACAGCTATCCTGTCTGTTTTCCAGCAGAAAAAAAGCCCCGAACTCTGTCATGTCGGGGCATTGGTATTCTCTCAGGAAAAAATACAGATAGTCGGTCAGATACCGAACAATCAACGGGGGAATATTTGGTTTGTCTCGAAAAATCCGCAGGTCTTTCGGGCGTTCTATTTTTATCATCTGCGTTTCCTCACTTTCGAGCCAGTGCATAAAAGCGTAACCGCTGCACCAGCACCAGCTAAAAATAATTCGATAGAAGCTTTTGCGGTCAGTCCCGCAATCAGTCCCAATACCATTTTCATCACCTCTTTTCACGTTTTCTGCAATGTTCTGTTACTTCTTCCGTTGCCACAATTGCAACGATTGTGGCAACAAAGCCGAAAATAAACCAGAATGATTCCATCTCTTAAATCCTCCTAACTGAAAATAAAACTTCTTTGAAATCGTCTGCGCCCAGCAAATAATCAGCGTTTTTCCAGCCTGTCTTGGATATCCTTTCCGCTTCTTCTTTGTTGTCGGCAGATACGGTCACTGTTTTTTGCAATACCTCTGTAATCACAACTTGAAATTCTTGCATATGCTCACGCCTTTCTGAAATAAAATTATATATAAAGAAAGCCTTACAGACGATTTTTCATCGTCTGTAAGGCTTTCTTTACGTTTATTTTGACAAGCAAAATAATAAAGGGCACTTCTTTGCGAAATGCCCTTTATTACTTTGCTCGTACTATTCTAATATGTGTCATATAAACGATTTATTTCATCTAATTCCGTTTGAATTTTTTTGTCTATTTCATTTTCAATAAATTCTCTTTTTATTTTTGAGATAAACCGTATGTCTATAAACAAATGAGATACTGTGGATAATAAACTGCCAATGTCCAAGCTTTTGGGATTTTGAGTAATGCCTGTTGCTATAATACTGCTCGTAGTTGCAATTGTATTGGAAATGAGTAAAATCTTTCTAGTTCGTACTTCGTACAAAGCTTTAGATTCATCACCATCTCGAAACAAACCGTGTACCAGTCCAATTATCATATCGATGAGCGTCGAAACCAGAAATGATCCTCCAACTATTTTAATATCTCGTGCCAAACATAGAGTATCATACTGATTTTTATACAGTTTACCCGCTAAATTTTCATTAAACGTTTCCAAAATGGGAATAGGTAGTCCTAGTTTTGTATTTACATCCGATTTTAGATGCTGAAATTCAGCAAAGATAGCGGCAGGTAAATTCAAAGAATCCTGTTTTACCTGAAGATAGCTTTCATAAAACATTGAACTGATAGGGACAATATCGGGAGTAATTTTCATCTTTGGATGACGAATAACTCGATAAGATTGAAAATTATTTAATGTTACAATATCTGTCAATATATTGGCTGTTCCAAATATCCAACCTAAGATAGGATCATGCCCTAAAGTATGTAGTCTGTGATATTTGCCTTCCATATTGATACCTATCGCTGAGGAACCCACCGTAATATCATAAGGAGGCGTTTGATATAAAAGGTTAATCCAATGACCTGGATCATTTTTTTCTAATTTCTTATCACGAAATTTATTATTTGCTTCTCTATGAGCTTTTTCGATAGATTTGTCATTATGCGCTAAACGTGATGAAGAATCAAATGAGTTACCGTATCCAAGTTTATTTGCCACATAAGGGAATAAAAGAGACTTCGTTACTTGGAGAGCTGTTGCAACAGCCAAAAAACGCAAATCAATTTTATTAATAATACTTGTTTTTCTTGAAAATTCTTCATTGATTTCATTCAATTCTTTGATAGCCAAATTGATTTCCTCTTTTGAAAGAATATCTTCTAATATTACCTCGTTAGGGTGATACTTTTCGGCTTTCATCTCAATTTCTTCCCAAGATTCTAATACCGGACGATGCTGTAATTTATCGATTTTACCACACTCAATTGCTTGTTGTTTAGCTTTTTGTAAACCTTGATGAAGTCCAAGCGACTTTAATAGTTGTTCTGAGGACTGGATGTTTTTATCCGCAGACAATCTGCTGGTTATAGTTCCTTCATCGTTAAGTAATTTTTGGGAATACTCTTGATTCATTTTCAGGACTTTGTTGATTTTCTCTTCTTCACGTGAATATTTGAATTTTCCCATGTCTTCCACCTGTTACGCAACCTGTAAATCTTGTTCCAAATCTCTAATTGCTGCTTGTAGCATAATGTTTAAGGAGTTTAAATAATCAATTCTTTCTTTGTCGGCTGTAGCTTCTTCATGAAGAGCCTTAATAATAGCAGATTGCTTTTTCAAGGCTTCTTTGTAGCATATAAGCTTCGAATCTTTTAGCTTTTTGTGTTTTATATGAGAAGCAATACCCACTCCTACTCCTCCCAAGACTACTGCGGGAGCGGCAAGAACGGCTAACCCAGCGGCCATTCCTCCACCAACGATAGCGCCAGCTGCTGCCAGACCGCTAGTAATTCCCGCTGCACTTAGACCAACTACAGAACCTCCTAAATAGAGTGCCGCAAATCCAACGCCTGCCCCCACACCAACTCCCAAAGCACCAGTTAAAACTTCTGGAATAGAAGAAGTAGCGATTGTCCTTGATTTATCATTCAGTGCGGAATCAGCTTCTTCAATAATTTTTACTACTGTTTGTAAAGATTCTTGGTTTTTAAAATTCATTTCCTTTTTCTTTTTTGCCATGATTCTAACCTCCAAAATTTAAGTTTATTTATGATAGAACAACTTACACAAACAAAATACCACCAGCAAGACCACCCCGGCAATCAGAATGATTTTCCCTGCAAGCCACGCAAGGAAAATCCCAACGATCGTACATAAAAGAAAGAGAAGCGCAGATTTGGAAAATGTGCGGTTCTTCGTCTTTCCAATGATAAAACGGGATACCCAAACGCCGAAAATAATCCCAATAATAACAAGCAACAGTTTCATTTCTTCCACGTCCTTTTCATTTTCTATCTTTATGATAGCAAAGATGATGGACATATATTGGGTATCTTCTGCGAATCACAAGATTTTCGCTTTGTCTCCCTGGCTTCTCAGCCACATATAAATCCCGTCTCCGTAGGCTTCTGCTCGGATGGTATACACACCGTTTTCTTCTTTCAGAATACGGGAGGTTGGAAGCCTGTCTAAAATGGCTTCCAACACGCCGCTGTATTCAAATGTGACCGTTTTCAATTCCCCGGAATACATAAACTGCACCCGTTTTCGAAATTCCCCGTCATTGAATCTGTCCTTATAAGGGATTGTGAAACACTCTCCGGTTTCTTTGATATCCCTCATTCGGTCAATCCGAAAAACAATCGGGTAATTCTTGGAATTGTCCGCCATGTATGCAATCAGATAAAAATAAAATTCCGAAAACATGATTGCAACCGGCTTTACCGTTTTAAAACTGGTTTTTCCATCTTGACGGGTATATAGAAAAGAAATAACCTTCTGCGTATGTATGATCTCTGAAAGTTGCCAGATAGGAGATAAAAGCGGCTTGTTATGCTGTAGGGGAACATAAGATAGGTACTCGCTGCGGATGATCTCCTCCACCGTTTTGCGGTCATTTACCGCCGTTTGCATGATAAGCTTATCAATCAACCTGGAAAGTTCATCCTTTTGAAATGCCCGGCTTTCCAGAAGGATTTTTGTCAAAGCAAGCACTTCTTCATTGGTCAGCCATTCCCGTTCCAGCCGGACGAGATAGTAACCGTTTTTCGCCTTGTCATATTGAATGGAAACTTCCATTTCGGTAAAATGGATTTCTGCCAAATACGCACGCAAATCGTCAATGTCCCGCTGGATGGTTTTCAACGATACGCCAAAATCTTTCGCCAGCGCATCCTTGCTGACAACCTCTCCTTTGTTGAGACGTTCATAGAGATTCAAAAGCCGGAATCCCTTGTTTCCGTTATAATCTAACGACAAATTCAAAAGCCTCACCACCATACGTTTTCATTATACCACAAAAAATCATCAGTTGTCGAATTGATATTGTGCATTTACACAAATTTCCTTTTTCAAAAGCGAGGTGGGACGAGGGGGAAGCGGGAGACGTTACATTTTTTTGAGCATTTCCTGTTTCTTCGCCGTAAATTCATCGTCTGTCAGGATTCCCGCTTCTTTCATCTCAAACAGCTTTTTGAGCAATTCCATGACTTCTTCCGGGCTTTTCTTTTCTTCTACTTGCACAACAGGCGCAGGGGAGACAGGTACAGAAGCTGTTTGTGCAACATACTGCGTTTGCGGCTGTTGCTGAACAGGCTGAGGAGCGGGCGGATTCTGCTGAACTGTACCCTGTTGATTTGCCGCAGAAGACGATTTGTTTGCCCTATTTTCTGTGATGTTTTTAATCTGTCCACTGACTGTCCCGGCTACATTCTGTGTAAAACTGGTGATCTTTTCAGTATTGATATGGGGTATTTTCATTTCCTGTCCGCTTGCTGAGTCATCAGACGCATTGACCGCTTCAAATACCTTATTGCCTTTCAGATTGAAAAACTGAATGACAGACAGCGCAATGAGGGCGATTAGAAATATCAGCATAAGCCAAAAGCCAATTTGATAGCTTGTATTTGTGTCCACCTTAACTCCTGCGGCTTCCGAAATCCCCTGTGCTGCGCTTGCGCCGTATGCCATTTGACCGGGAATAATAAATAAAAGAACCGTTCCAACTAAAGACGCACCCAAACAGATATATTTTTTAAAGGCTGCCAGCGGCGGAAGATAACAAGCAACCAAAATAAGAATCGGCATAAGGAAAAATAAGATACCTACAAATCCACCATTGGTGAGGATATCAATTCCGTTGAGAGCCGGAGCTTCTTCTGATATACCACCGGATGACGCACTAAACTTGACGAAAGGCAAAAGCATACAGAGAATCAATGCGCCGCAGAAGATACCAGTAAGATTTTTGAGCAAGATACTTTTATCAAATTTCATTTTTAAAACTCTCCTTTGCAATCATATCAGTTAAGCCTTTATCAATTTGAAACTTGTAAATTCTCCGTTCGGCGGGGGAGAAGCGGTACTAAAGGTTAAACGATAACCATCAATAAAGCCGTTTACCCAATAAGTTGAATCCATCTCCATATAGGAAATTTCGCCTATATTATCTCCTAAAACATCTTTTAGTTCTTGATAGGTACAAGCAGTTTTTCCGGGAATCAGATAATCGATAGTTGCACTTATCATATATGGCGAAGTTTCTGTTCCGCCGTCTATCTGATAATAAAAAACTAAATTTGGATATTGCGGATTTTTATAATACGCACAGGTCTGATAATATCCATCCGGCTCTGGAATGGAACCGCCGTATAATTCAGATAGGCTCATATCTAAAAGAGTGCGTAACTTTTCCGGTAATTGATATGCCTGTGGTTTGGATTCAGGCTTTGGCTCGGGTGAAACAGTACTTTCTGGCGGAGCGGTACTTTCTGGCAACGCAGCGGGCTCTGGTTCGGAAGAACTGCTTTCCGGTGTGCTGGATGGTTCTTCCTGCTGTTTCGACTTCTCATAATTTCCCGCAAAAAATCCAGATTGTTCGGATGTTCCTGTTAAAACCAGCGTATCTTTGGATAATACCGCTTCACAGGTTTCCGTCACGGTATCACCGTCAGCAATAACAGAGATTGTCACTTTGTTGCCGGAAATCTCATAGAAACCATCTGTGGAGGTAAGTACAGGTGTATCACTATCATTCTCAAACTTTTCATAAGTCAGTTTCTGATTTTCCGAAAAGGTAAGATGGTGTATGATGGTTCCGTCTGTGCGCTCCCATGTTCCATTTAGATTTTCATCATTCAGTTCTACTGTGTTGCTGACGGCTAAAGCGTTAGAAGAAGTTTCCTCACCGCCTTTGCCCGTGCCAACCGCCTGCCAGATACCGTACCCTGCAACCGCAAGCACGATTACCCCGACCACGATTAAAATAATCAAACTGCTTTTGTTCATCTTGCTTTTCAATGAATCGTCCCCCTTTTACCAATTTGCAATCTTTGTGATGACTTCACTTTTTGTAATCATTGTTTCATACGCTGCTTTGCCTGACCCTGCCTCTTGATTCAGTTTTTGGTCGTATTCTGCTTTCGCAACCTCTTTTCCATCCCAGATATATCGATAGTTGGCGTCATTCTCCTCATAGGATGTCCCATAAGGATCCCGCAGTTCAAATTCTCCGCTGTGCAGTTGTATAAAGGCTCCATTCTGGATACTGTAAACGGTGTCAAAATAAAGTCCCATATTTCCGCTGTGTACATGTAACCGATTGCCACCATCCAGATAATAGGTGCTACCAGCTCTAAGGTTTTCTGATACAATTTGCCCATTGGAGTAGGTGCAAATTAAGTTTCCCTGCGCCGTTGTACTTCCCTCTACATACAGTTCCGGTATAGAATCTCCATCAAGGTTAATCAGTTTGAAATTCTGCCACTCATCGCTGTGAAGAGATTCGATATATGAAATATACGCCGTTTTCCACTGTTCATTTTGCGCTTCCGGCTCTGATAATTCTGTCGTAGAACTGCTCTCAGGCGGTGTCGTAGAATCCGGTATGGAAGAACTGCTTTCGGCGGTACTGGATGATTCTTCTGGTTCTGTTCTGCGATAGGTTCCCGCAAAATAGGACGGTTCTTGACTTGTCTCAGTAAGAATCAGGGTATCTGCTGTTAAAGCCGCCTGACAGGTTTCCGAAATATCTCCGGTTAAAGCAGAAATCGAAAGGGCAATGGTATTCCCCTCGATTTGATAAGTATTGTCTGTTGTAGAGAGAACCGGCGTTTCACTGCCAGTTTCAAACTTTTGATAAGACAATTTCTGCTCTTTGAAAAAGGTAAGTTCATGGGTAATGGTTTCGCCTGTACAAACCCACCTACCTTCTAGATTTTCTTCGCTCAATTCCACTGCACCGCTAACTGTGGAAACAGTGCGGGAAGATGTGTCATTTTCTTTTCCCATCGCCTGCCAGATTCCATATCCAACAACTGCTAAAACAATCACTCCAACAGCAATTAAAATAGACAAACTGCTTTTATTCATCTTTTTGGGGACGTTTTCCAAAGGGGTCACCTCATTCTTTTTTCTTTTTCTTGTCGACCATATCATCGATATGATCTTTTAAAATTTTTCGTATCCACTTTTCGCTGTATCCAAACTTTGTGGCTAATTGCTTGATATTGTATCCGTCGTATTCTTCTACAATCTGGCGGATAATAAATTCCTTGCTGAACAACTGAACGGGTAATGTCAATTGTTGTCCACGATAAGCATTGTATATTTTCAGAACGGCGTCAATGCCTAGGAGGTTGGCAAGTTCGTTATATGCGCCGTTTAAGTATTCGCCTTTGATTTTGCTTGGATCCATAGGCATGTTCACCTCCGACAAAATACACTCTCCTTCCTTTTATTATGACTGATTTCGATGGAACAGTATAGAGCGACAGTACCCTAGAATAGTTCCTTGTAAAATTCCAATATTTTCTTTTGCTACTTTCATCATACGGATTGTGATACCCATATACCGTCCATCAGCCAGAAGAATTGGAAAAACAGCCGAAAAAATAGAAGTGCCGCATGATTCATAACGAACCATGCGGCGCTTCTATTCAAAATAATAATATATATTTAAAAAATGGAATCTTTCCTTTCGTTTTCCTATCAGAAAGAAGGGTAAAAAACTATTATCTGTTAACCGAATCTTTTTAATGCTTTTGACGGTAGATTTCTTTCAAATCCTCAATCGCAAGGGCGGGAGCCATTGTGTGGAACATCATGTAATTTCGCTTCATCGTTTTCACTGGAGCCTGTTTGTAAATTTTTGCGCTATCCTCTCCGGTATAGTAATGCCAATAGCGATAGAGATAGCCAATCCAGTACAATACATCTTTAGAATATACCTCTCCATCAGCTGTGAGCAGTTCTTTTGCAGAAGACAAGACCTCTTCCAGCAAATATTCTTCTCCCGCCCACTGCATACGGTTATATTCCGAATCCAATTCTTTCGCAGTGCCGGATGTCATAAACGCTTTGATAAAAGCGGCGCTATTCAACTTCTTTTCAGCGGATAGTTCAAATAACCTGCCCTGAATATCACATAGTTTCAATTCCAATTCGTTCATACTTTTCCCTCAGCTTTCGCTCCATCCAGTATTTCATCAAAGAACAGTCCTTCACGGCGATGGTTTTTGCAAATACTATTGGCAAGAGAAATACCCTTTGTGCGATTCTCTTCTGCAATATCTTTCATAAACATCCGTTCCAAATGGGACAGCGGCACTTCTTTTTCAATGCGGACAGCGTCACATCCCCTTTGAGATACCGCTACAAACTGTTTTCCCAACTGCAAAGCGGATAAGCTGTTGACGAGAGCAACATCGGTAACATTGCCGATAAAAAAATTGTCAATCACATAAAACATGCGGTCGTTTGCAATACTTCCAATAATGAAATCCTTTCCGCTTGCCATATCACGGTATTTCTGATAGAAAGGCGTTCCGCTTATTGTTTCCATTCTTCCCCTGTGATACGCCACCAGCATAGCCCATTCTATATTAGCGGGAACGTCCAAACAAGATAGCCCGTCCATATCAACCGATACGATATAAAATTTGGCTTGCTCATAATCGCAAATGAGGGTAAGTGCTTGACTTGGTTCCGTCCCCATATAAAAGCCCCTACCAAAATCGCATTGTTTTCTGCTTCGAGGTTCAATAGCGCCTGTAATGCCGGATTTGGAACCGTGATATAAAAGAATCCGATTTTGTGGGAGCGGAATCTCTGCGACAGTTTCCGCAATTCTTTGAAGTGTCATATCATATACCGGAACAGCTCCCTTTTTACAAAGCTCATACAGTTTGGATTGAGCCAGCTTATTCGGAATTGCACGACCGTTCTCCCAACGGTTGACAGTTGCAAAAGTAATGTTCAGATGTTCAGCAAGTTCCGATTGATTCATATTCAAATGGGTTCTAATCCGTTTCAGCAAAGTTTGCATGATAGTCCACCTCTAAATATAACATTGTGCTTTGTTATAATTATATACAATGTTATAGTTTGTGTCAATGATACAGATGAACATCAAGCAAACCATTTGAGAAAATGTAAGGCAAGGTGTTTCCCACTGTTCCCCTTCGTCCCCTTGCTTTCGTGGAGATGAAGAGAATCTATAAATCTTTTCGTTTCATTTTAAAAATATTTAACCAAATTCTATCGCAAATTTAGTCACTGAGCAACTCTTTGTTCGAATCATTCTCAATATCAAGAGCATTCTTCCGTTCTAATTCATTCAACATCTTTTTGAATTCTTTTAATGTTGGAGACTCTAAAATACTCATATCTGATACCACCATAAGAATACATCCAATACCTTCAAATAAAAATAGACCCTTTTTGCCATACAACTTATTCAGAAGATTACAAATAATTTTTTCGTACCCTGAATCAACACGAAGAACAATCGGAGTACAAGAATCTAATTTCTGCAAAAGATTTACATGTTCTAGCAATGATTTCAGCTCATTCTTATTTTTTATTCTGCGTTCTCTGGAAAAATTATAGCTATAATCCGTTCCAGTTTGTTTTATAAGTTTGGTTTTCTGTCGAGACATATATAGTGTCTCGATTTCTTGCTCGCCATTTTTTCTCAACCATGCATTTAGTTGTTCTTTTATTTCCCTTGGCTTCATAGGTTTACGATTCTTTTTTAGAATATCTTCAATTTTTTTCTGTATTATTTGTTTTTTCATAATGTCCCCTTGTGAAATTGCACAAACGTCTTAAGCCGCATAAACACTGGGCTTGTAAGCTGTTTGCTTAAATTATTTTTTGCACATAGGTTACTTATAAAGGCAATAGGGAGTTATTTTGTGCAACTATAATTTTATTAAATAAAATCTGTTTTGTCAAACGAAACCTGTATGAAACTGAAAATATACGTCTTAAAAAATCAAATTATATATATTTTTTGATTTTTAAAAACTTCATCTTAAAATAAAGTTTGAGAATAATGTCAATTGCAAAGACCATGATGTCGTGCTAATATATGATGCGTCAGGATAAATCCTATATTCTGTACAAATATAAACCGATTTTGAGGTGAGATTATGTAGATGTTTTTATAATTTATATTTCAACATTTAATCAAGGAGGTGATTTTATGAGTGCGCAAAAAATTACTTGATTTTGAAGCTTGTGTATTGCTAATGATTTGAACACTTATCAGAATCATCATTTGATACATTGGCTTTTCCAAATTGCACATTGAAAACTAAATATTTTGAATGCCAAAGGAGGTCTTCTATGACGAGGATTATTGCCAAAGGAAAACATGACGGATTTGTCAAAAGATCTATCGAGAACGACGCTATACCATTTCGTATAGCTGTGCTTCAAAGGCAAACGGTATTGGAAACTGGAGATGTCCATTTGTTAATTGAAGTACATCCCCCGGATGGAAAGATAACAACCCATTGGTTGTTAAGAAGTGATGTCCTAGGAGGTCAGCCAAAAAGACTGATTGACCTAGGAGTGGATGTTCCGAGCGATAGAGAAGGTCGAAGAGAGTTTGAAGCGTATATCCGTGAGCAAGAACAGAAAGCAACTTCTGTATACACGCACACTGGATTAGGTTGGCCATCAGGCACAGAAAAAGTTTCCATACTTCCCGGCGACCGATATTTTAAGGGCTATCAAGCTATTGGGCTGGAATCTCAATACTCTGGTTCCTTTGATGTCGAACCTCATGGTACTTTTGACGGTTGGAAGTCTGTTGTCGACGAAGAGGTCATGCCGTATTTGGAATTGCAACTTTCCTTAGTGCTGGGGATGGCTGCTGTGGTTTTGGGATATCTTTATCCTGAAGTTATGGAATCACTGTTGGTTCATTTGTACGGGTTATCCAGTACCGGCAAGACAACTGCATTGTTCACTGCTATGAGTTGTGCTTGTAAGCCTGATAGACGAAAATCTCTTATGACCCAATGGAGCAGTACTTTCAACGCACTCTACGGGTTGGCAAACGGCAACTTCGGATATCCTATTGTGATTGATGAACTGTCCGGAAATAACAAATATGATTTGTCTGAATTTGTCTACAATCTTGTCAACGGTGCCGGAAAAGACCGTATGACGTCTTCCCTCGAACTGAGGGAGAAAGAGTCCTGGGGAACCGTTTTCATTAGCTCTGGTGAAACTTCGCTCCTATCCAAGTGTAATAAAAACGCTGGTTTAAATGTACGGGTGATTGAGATGAATTTGCCGCGAATCACTAGAAGTGCTGAACATGCCGAAGCTTTAAATCGGGGATTTAGAGAACATTATGGTCACGCCAATTTAAAGCTTGCGAAGTATTTGCTTCAACAAGACTACTCTACAGTTTTGGAGCGATATGATGAACAGCGGCGGCTGATGGTAGAAGCGTTTGGTGAAACCGATAGCTTCACGGAACGCATTGCCAAGAAGCTTGCTGTGATCATGTTGACCGCAGTATTGGCAGAAGAAGTGTTAGAGTTGAAATTCGATATAAAAGGACTCCGAAATCTGTTAGTAGCTAGTAACGTTGAACAGACAGCGGAGAATCCACGTGATTTGTGTGAAAATGTGCTACAAGCCATCACAACACATCTCGCTGGCAATCCAAGACAGTACATTCATAGTCAGCAAAGAGAGCACAGTAGTTCACAGTCAACGACTTATACGGTGGGCATGGTGAACCATCTTTCCTACGAAAAAATGGTAGGAAACGAACAGTGCTATACGGAAATCTTATATTTACCAAATCAGTTTTTAAAGATCATGCATAGTGCCGGTATTCCTGATACAAAGCTTGCTCTTGAATCGCTAAGGAAACACGGCTATCTTTCCGCAGATACCGGGAAACTTACTCGGAAAAGAGCCATAAATGGTGCAAAGCCAAGGGTGCATGTTATTTTGCTTCCAGAATCTTACTACAGTCCACAGGATGAAGAATTCATCGAATTATAAAGAAAGGACGGATTTATATGCCTATTCCTAAGAGACTATCAACCAATTCTAATGAACCCAGAAGACCATTATTTCCCCCGGAATGTAAAAGACTTCTATCTGATATGAAAAATAAAGCTGAAGAAAATCTTGATATAGCTGATGACAAACATCAAGACGCTGCTATAGAACAAACAGAGGAGATATCAGATTTCTCTTTAAACACTGAAAATAAACCATCGGAAGATAATCCACCCAAAAATAATAATCAAGAAATTGAAGAAAAAGAAACAAATATACCAAAATCAGAGCTTATGTATAGCAAAGAAGCCTATGAAGATGGGTACGATTTTAGTAGTTTGAACCCAGAAGAGCAAGAACTCAGCAAAAAATTATACCGTTCCAAAATGCACATGCAAAGAGTATACAACAAACTATGTCTTTATAATGACATCTTAGAGAATGAACAAGAGGCTATGCTCAATGTCGATGTGGGATGGGGATTTCCAAAATCAGGAGTATATTTAGGTTGTGTGCAGAGCTGCCAGAAATCAATGAAGCGAGATAGCAATGAATTGATTATGCGTATCATTCTTGACGAAAAGACCATCCGCAATATAAAATTCGATTGCAGTTTTTCAAACCCCGTCATGTCAGCGATTCGGCAACGTTGGCCAAAAGACTTCAAGCTACGCAAACCTGTTTCTTTTCATGAGAAGAGACCCAAAGTGTGTAAACCACTTCCTTTTCATAAAACGGAAGGAATGTTACTGCGAGTGAAAGTTGAAAACATCACACTTAAAAACGGACATCCTTTCAGCAAAATTATAGGTGCCAAATTTTTAAGCGAAGCTAGTGAAAGGTGCATTGATAATATGATTAACCTGATGATAGAGCAATCAGAAGAGTAACTTTTCTCTAATAAGGCAGAACGGAAAAAACCGTTCTTGCCTGCCTTGCTAAACGTATCATAACGTACAAGCTGAACCTCATACACTTTTTGTATGGGATTCAATTTGAAGTTAAGGAGGGTAGCCATGGGTGAAAGTAATGGTGTATTACCCAACGGCGGAGGAGGATATTGCCGCCTTACAGCAAAAGATATCTAAGGTTCATGCACAGGCAATTGCAAGTTACCTTCAAAACTTAAACTGCCCGAAAGAAGAAAAATTAAGATTGTTGAATGATATAAAGAGTAATATTAAAAAATAATTTTTGAAAATAAATGTTTAAAAAGACTATGATATAGAGAACAGCCGGGAACAGCCGTTTTCCTGACTGGTAATGAAAAAAATAATAAAAAGAAAGCAAAAGGAGGATAGAAAGGGGTAACAACCTTTCTATCCTTCTTTTCTTGTTGCTCGATTATATGAGCCAAACGGACAATCTTTTCCCATTTACTCATGAAATAAAAACCGGTGTTGTTAAAAGCTGTCCAGAAATATCTGAAAAATGGCAATTAGGTAATAAAACCAAACGATCAGGCTGTTAAGTGTAATTGCCTTTTCTTTTATATACCTTCGTGATATAATCAGAATAAACAAGTTGTATCCGGAGGTTGCCATGAAAATTATAATGTTTTCTGATTTTCATATTAGCAATACTGATTTTAATATAGATGAAGCAATCCATATTATTGACAAAGCATATGAGGCTGTTTGTGTTGAATTAGATATTAACGAAATTATTATTATCCTCATTTGCGGTGATATCATTAACATGGGAAGTGCGGAATCATTTGATAAAGCAGGACAAATATTTGACCATATTAGAAACAAATTTGCGGGTCTAAATGTCATATTTAGATTTGTTCCAGGAAATCACGATATTTGCAATGGCAGTCTTACCGATTTTGATAATTTTACGCAGAAATATAGTGATTTTCATACAAATTATTCTGCAGTATCAGCTTATAGTGAGCAAATAGAAAATGTTAATTTTATCTATGCAAGTTCAGTTCAAAATGGAAATTTTCGTTTTGGTCAGCTCAATTACGAAGAGATTAAGACTTGTATAGACAAATCACATTATAATATTTTCGTATTTCACCACAGTCTCTTTAGCGAAGATGACCAGGGAAATGAAGAGGCAGTAATTAGGGGATCTATCAAATTATTGGAACCTTCTTTTTGCCCTACCCCTTATTATGTATTACATGGTCATTATCATGGAGATAATATTATTCCTCTTTCTGACGGCGGATTGGTGATAGAAGCTGGTTCAATATTTTATACAAGGAAGAATGTTAATAACCAATTTAATTTCATTTGTATGAATAACGGAAAAGTTGAAGCGGTACATCGTTTTACTTTTGAAGATAATTACGATAAATTTCGCAAGACTACTCTTTTTCCTTTTTCCAAAACGGTGCTTCTTGAAACTTATAAAAAGATAAATTATTCTGATGTAATCAATTATATTCCTCGAAAGGTTGCCCTTTTCTCATTAATACAAGAAAGGAGTATCCAACTTTATTTGGATAATAGTTTAAAGAAAAGTTTATTCGAACTTTGCACAGAAGAAAAACATGTTGTATTACTCGGAGAAGCAGGGTGCGGGAAATCAATAGAATTAAAACACTTAGCATTTCAGCTTTCTCAATCTGAATATCCGTACTATCCCGTGTATATTAAGCTAGATACTTATACAAACGAGGACATTTGTCAGCTAATTCCCAAACAATATTCTGACTTAGACATGCAAAAGCTGTTTCTTATTTTTGATGGGTATGATGAAATCGAGTTAAAAAGTTTAGTTCTCTTTTCAAGAAAACTAAATGCCTTTGTGAAATCATATCCTGATACGCATATACTAATTTCTTGTCGCAATAATTTTTATAAATTTGAAGATACAAATAAAGGTGGAACATTTTATGGGTTTAAAGAGTATGGTGTATGCCCTTTATCTTCAGATGACATAAATAACTATATAGTAAAAATGAAACTTCCTCCTTCTGATTTTTGGAATGCAGTTAATAGAAAAAAGCTAAATGAATTATTAGATAATCCGTTTTATCTCGTTGAAACTTTAGAGCTATATAAAAATAATTTAGAGCTACCCAATAGACTAGAGCTTATGGATTTTTTAATTAAAAGTAAATTTCAGTGGGACAAAAGCAAATATGTAAATACCAAAGATATAGAGGATATGGAGTTTGCATTATCCAATCTCCTTCAAAAGATTTCTTTTTCGCTTCAATGTTTACAGAAGATTAGTATTACAGGTTTAGAGTACCAGCAGTTAACTACACCAGAAGAAAGAGAATTATTAAAATATTCTGGGATTTGGTTAAAGGATGAGTCAGGCAAGTGGTCTTTTGAACACAATAATTTCAGAGAATATTTAACAGCTAGATATCTTGCAGATAAGCCAATTGAAACTATTAAAAGTTTAATCACTTACTCTAATGATAAAACCCGCATTAAAGAGTCCTGGCAAAATGTTCTATCCTTTTTAGCTTTATTATATAGTGATCAAGAATTATTAGATTGGCTTCAGAAAACATCGCCTTCTTCTGTTGTCAAATTTGAAATTTCACGGATAGATGAAACAACCAGAAAGAATCTGTTCTACAATATTTTCAATGAATATAAAGAAAAGAACATTTGGATATCTTGGGACCAAAATAGTGAAGAAGAGCTTGCACGATTCGGGCAAATTCCAGAAACTTTAGTGTTTCTATTAAGAGAAATAGAGAAGCCTACGCATTTTCGCTCACAAGCTAATGCAATTCATTTGCTGAAAAATTTTACAAATCTTTTTGGACAAGAGGAAGATGTCAAAAAGATTTTATTGTCATGCTGTAAAAACGATAGTACCCGCTCTTATGAGAAAAAAGATGCTATTATTGCCCTAGCACAATTAGAGTTAAATTCTGATGAAGTTACTCAAGAACTATATGAATGCTTAGGCGAATCGAATGAAGCAGCGATTCGTTATGGTTTATATACTTATTTTTTAGAAGCAAATTTGCAAGATGAATTTGCAGAATATTTTATTAGGGGAATCAACTTAGACTTAACATTTAGAGACCATGATATTAGTTGCTCTTTTATTTTAGAAAAAGGAATAAAAGCCTTTTACACTGTAAAAGCAATAAAGTTGTTATTTATGTTTTATAGCAGCAATAAATATAATCATTTTTATCATGCAAAAGAGATATTGGTAGACGCCTGCGTAAAACTGGAAACATTTTATTTACAGAATCCTGAAGGTATATTTGATTTAGTCTTCGGTAGTATGTTATCTCTTGCTCAGAACTATAATTGGGAGTGCATACAATCGTTACAGCAGTTTTTTATAAATACAAATACAGTAAAAAAAGCTATTATGCGTATTATTGACTTAGATGTAAATAGTCATGAACAAATATTATTGCTGAATCAATTTGACTTGCACGATTATATGGATATTGTTTCAGAAAGATATAAAGAAAACAATTTGCACAATAAAGAGATTTTTTCATTTCTTGTTTCCGGAATGGATATGGAGTCATCGGAATTTAAGAATTATCAAAAATTGATTTATGAAAAAGAAGACATTCAAATTGAAGGGCATAAAATTGTTGACTATAAAAAATTAGAACAAGAAGGACGTCAAAAATATTTCAACTCTTTGTTTAGCAAAAAAGAATTTGAAAACTTGCTTTATGAGTTAATAAATTTATCAGGCAACAACGAAATCACATATGATGAATTGCAAGAAAAGTCGTTTGAAATTACACAGTACCGACATGATTTGCAAGAACTTGCCTGGGGGATTACTCACAATAAATTGAAAGATAGGACTGCTCGAAATTTTTTAAATTATGTAAACTGGGAATTTTATTCGATTAATGGTATTTATCATATATTAAGCGAGTCCAAAGAAGATAAAGCTATTTTTGTAAGTGAAGGACAAAAAGAATTTATATATCATTATTGTCAAACGAGCATTAAAAATATCGATTTCAATACAGCAGTACAATATAGTGTTGACGGAGGATGGTCTTGCTCTTGGAATATAATTTATGTGACTTTTTTCTCCGCCTATTTTAATTTTGATTATAATGAATCCGTATTGTTGGATATGCTTATGATTCCAGCATCATTTTTTAAGGAAGAAACCATCATTTCAAATGATTTCCCTCAATATATACTCAATAGACTTTCAGAAAAATCTATCAATAACAGAGTTGTACACAATATTAAAAACTTAAGTTTAGTTGGTCAAGTTGCATGTACTCATATTGAATATTGCAAGACCAATAGACTTGTTTGTGCATTAGACTTAGCTCAAAAAATCTGTCGTGAATCAGGCAAAGAATGGGAGAAGAGGACTGCTTTTGAATACCTTTTAGAATTAAAGGGTGAGGATTTTATCTATCAGGATATACTTTCTCAAGCAGATAATGTTTTGCTAAAAATTATTGCAGATTCATTATATAAGAGCCGAAATCTCATTTTAGAAAACAGATTGATTTCTGAAAATAAATCGTCAGCAGATAGAACAAGTTATTTGACAATTCTAATTAAAATGAATAGTGAGTTTGGGCTGCAAACTTATTATGAATTAGCTTCTAAGGAGCAAGCTATTCCAGATTATAGTGAAGGTAATAATATTTGTATTATAACGGAGGCTATTGGCGAAATCGATAGTCCGTCTTTGTTGCCACAGATTAAAAAGTTAGTTGAATTGAAATTCAAGTCCGGCTTTAAAGATAAAAAGGATTTTGGACTTTATCATAGCTTATCTACTGCGCTAAAGAAGATTGCTTCAAATAATTATTTTGAGGTAAAAGAACTCCTACAATGTTTGTTTGAAAAAAGTTCACAGGAATCGGAGATACGATGTTTTTGCAGTTATCTTTTAAAAGATATAGAAAATCAATACTATAATGAACAAGACATGCCCTGGTCAATTGATGAAGTCAAAAGTTTTATAGCTAAAAATAACTAATGATTAATTTTTTACTCTTTCTAATTTTCCTGTTATCTCATCATTTTGTCGCTATTAGTCTTACCTTATATGGTTTTTGAAAACAATGATACCATCTCTAAATTTTTTTCCTAGTTTTTTCTTTCTCTGAGTTTTAACACATCGAAAACAGTTACAGTTGGCTGATAATTTTGACAATTAAAGTTTTTAATCGTATGAGATAAAATCTTAATCTTTAAAATAGCAACAAAAATAATAAAAATCAAAGACAAAAGCGGATAGAAAAGCTGTTACGCCTTTCTATCCGCTTTTTGTTCCCTGATTGTATGCGCCAAACGGACAATCTTTTCCCAAGTTGACTTGAAAATTACGACCCGGTCACTTTCCCACCGCTTAACTGCCCCGGCACTTACCCCCATCCGTTTTCCGAATTGGTATTGCGTAAGCCCCATGCTTTTGCGCAGCTTCCGTATTTGCTTGCCTTGCCCGTCATACAGGAAGCGGTTGTAATCATCCAGCAATTCCAGTATATCCACATCAAGCAGATTGGCAATCCGTTTCATCTTATCAATGGGATAGTAGTCCCTGTCGCCGGATTCATAAGAAAGATAGGTGCTTGTATTGATTCCGGCATAATCCGCCACTTCCGATTGAAACAACCTTTTTCCGCAGCGATAATATCGAAGCTTATCGGCGGTGCTTACCAGTTGTTCGGGGTGTTCCGTCCGTTCAAAATACCATTTGGTTTGTTGGACGTTTATTACCTTATGGAAAGGAAACCGCAGAATGTAGAACGGCGCATATGCGACAGAGCCAAAGAACGTGCGGTAGAGGAGAAACAGGTGGTCGTTTTCCTGTGCCCAGACCTGCCAGAGTAAATGAGAGGGGACACGATTTCCGTATTTGATATGGAATAGAGCCGTTGTGTGAGGATTACATTTTCTATACATCTGGCCGCGTAGCTGGAAAAGCGGATTCCTTTTGAATAGTCGAAAGTATTCGCGGCTTTAATGAGTCCGATGGTGCCAATGGATATCAAATCGTCCTGATCGTTGCTGGCGGCATAGTATTTTTTTACAATATGGGCAACCAAACGAAGATTATGGGATACCAAATATGTGCGCGCGGAAAGATCTCCGGCACGTATTTTTTGCAGGCATTCTTTTTCTTCTTCAGCTGAAAGGGGCCGCGGGAAAGACCCGGTTCCTGAAACCCGGAGAATCCAGAATAAAACCCCTGAAAGCAAACAAGCCATTAACGCAGTCAGCATATGAATCATCCCCTTATACATCAATCATTAAGATGTATGCAAAGGAAAGTTCGTTTTTGCAAGTCCTCTTATTTTTATGCGTATGCATTTGGCTACGGCAGATAAAGAAGGGGTATAAATAAAAAGTAAAGGAATATAGGAAAACAATACCAAATCAATGTTTCTTATGCTATAATGTGCGAAGAAAAGTTCTGTTTTGCTGTCCGCTCAAAATCGAAATCCATCTAAAGAGAAGCTATTGGCAACGGCTGCAGAAAGAATAGTATATCGTAGAAAGAAAGGATTTTGGATGTTTTGAAAAGTGCATTTGAAGAGTCGGAAAGGAAAAGCTTGCAGATTGTTGTGGCAGGTATGGGCTTTTTAGGGGAATATCTTATTCCGGGATATCGGGCCCTATGCCCCCATATATCTTCCTCTGTAGCCTCGGTTAAAGGGACAGAGAAAGGCCTTAAAGAGAAACAGGCGCGTATTCCGTTTCCTGTAACCGCAGGAAATTTAGCGCAGGTTCTATGGCAGCGTCAACCGGATATCCTTGTATTTTCGCCGCCGCCGGAAAAAGCCAGAGGCATTTTTTTGGAAGACATAGTCCCGTATCTGAAAAAGAGAACGGATAATGGGGAAGCTCCCTGCGTTATCTATTCCTTTGTTCCCGATATAGAGCCTCGCTGGTTTTCTCAGGAAGCGGGGAAAGAAATCCCCGCGGCAAAAATCATGCCCAGTATGGCGGAACCTATAGGAAATCTGGATCCTTCGCCTTTGGGAGCAAGTCTTTATACAACTGCTTTCTGGAATGAAGAGCAAGAGACTGCCTTGCAGCGCTTTTTGGCGCCTTTTGGGGAATCGTTCCATCTGAAGGATTCGGAAACCATGGCCTTTCTTGCGGGAAAAATTACCAGCCATCTTTGCTGCAATTTGGCAATGACTCTCGCGGATGGGGCTGCGAAGCACAGGATGGCTGTTTCAACGGAAGAAATGGGGGAAGCCATCCGGTATTTTCATAGGATCCGGCAGGAAGCGCCTCCTCAGGAGCTGGTTCCTGCGCGGCCCAAGGCGGTTCCCGAGCCGCTTTTATCGTTCCTGCAAAAGCTGGAAAAAGCCTGGTTCAGCGGGATCCTGGATTTCACATATTCCCGCAGGCTTTCAGTGGAACCCGAAACGGCTGAAAGGATCAGCCATCTTTCCTTTGAAATGAATGTTCTTTCGGTTCAGCTGGAGAATCGGGATAAGCTGGAGGAAAACACCCGCCACCACGCTACTCCCGGGGGATTATTGGAAAAAGGCTGCATTTTATATGGCAAATATGTAGAGAAAGAGCTGGCTGAGGCAATGGATAGGGTTTTTTGCGGCAAAATTTCCGATTCTTTTTTCGATCTCCTTGAAGGATGGAGCTTTTTCATTACCTTATCTGTTTTCAAACATGGAGGCCGGCTGGGAAAAGAGGCTGCATCAGAATAAATATTTAATATATTTTAGGAGTTGTAAAACTTTTTGCCCTTTTAGTGCGTCTACTCTATATAAAGAAGCATAGAATTGCGAAAAATTGTATATGCAGAATCTAAGATATTCTTAAAATTACACCTGTATTATAAGGGAGTTGTTACCGTATGGATAGAAAAGTGTTGCATACTAGGAAAAAATATCGCAGAAAAAGAAGCTCTGTTATTTTTCTTACTTCTATTGTATTGATACTTGTATGTTTAGGTGTAGTGGCCGTTACATTTGCTTTAAAACCGTTTTTTACAGAAGAAAAAGCTCCTGTCAGTTCTGGAGAGAGCAGTCATACTGTATCCTCGGAGTCTTCTTTGGTTTCTTCTTCCTCTAAAGAGGAACCGGTTTCTTCCAAGCAGGAAGAAAGTTCGGCCGTTTCTGTATCTTCTGCACCGTCCTCTCAGGAAACTTCTTCTGCTCAAAATTCTTCCAATGAAGGAATTTCTAACGGAGAAGTCGATGCATATTTTTCCAACGCCTGTTTTATAGGAGATTCACGGACAGAGGGGCTCCGTCTTTATGGCTCTGCTCCCTCGGCTGCTTTTTACAGTGCAGAGGGCTTAGCGGTAAATACAGTTTTTACCCAGCCTGCTGTAACTATAGATGGGAAAAAGATGTCTGTAGTGGATGCTTTGCAAAAGCAATCTTTTGATAAAATATATATTATGTTTGGAATTAACGAGTTAGGGTGGCCGGTGGATTCTTTTGTGGCTTCCTATGGGAATTTTGTTGACAAAGTAAAAGAATTGCAGCCGAATGCGGAAATCTATGTGGAAAATATTTTTCCTGTAACGGCAAACAAATCCAAGCAAAGTGATATTTATAATAATCCCAATATTCGTACATTCAATGAAAAAATAAAAGCTATGGCACAGGAAAAAGGTGTGAAATATGTGGACCTTTATTCCATGCTGGGAGATAAAGACGGAAATCTTCCCAAGGATTCTTCTCCTGATGGAGTGCATTTGGAGCGGGAATACTATGATAAATGGGTACGGTGTTTAATGGAGAATGGTGATTAATGAGAAAAGAACCTCTTGCGCTGAGAGGGAACTGGAAGCCTTTATCCGGGAACATCAGGATGACTTTTATCGATTGGCATTTAGCTATGTTAAAAATGCCGACGAAGCGATGGATGTGATACAGGAAGCTGCCATAAAAGCGTTTGTGCATCTGTCCTCTCTTCGGGATACACAGAATATGAAGGCGTGGTTTTATCGTATTTTGGTGAATGAATGTCTTACCTGGCTTCGTAAATCCAAAAGGTTATACGTTGTTCCTGGTGAGTTTTTTGAGGGTATACAAAACGGAGAACATACAGAAAAATTCGATGAGAATTTGGATTTATACAAAGCAATCCTTCGTTTGGATGCTAAATTAAAAACGGTAGTTCTCCTCCGCTTTTTTGAAGGAATGAAGTTGGAGGAAATAGCTTCTGTAACGAATACGAGACTGAGTACAGTAAAAACCAGGCTTTACAGAGCTTTACGAGAATTAAAGTCTGTGCTTGAGGAGGAGATTTCGGCTTGAAAAATATGGAAGACGCCAGGAAGGCTTACGACACTATAACAGCGCCTGAGGAATTGGAGAAAAAGCTGGATGCGGCTTTTCTTCAGGGCAGGGTAAAGAGAAGAAGAAGACAAATACAAAAGAAAATTGCACAGTCTTGTATGTGCTGCTTTATGTTGGTATGCATGTCTTTTGTTGTGCTGGTAAATACAAACGCTGTATTTGCGGATACCGTTTCGTCTGTTCCGATTCTCGGTTCCTTAGCAAAGGTATGCACTTTTGTTGAGTATAAGGAAGAGGATGAATCTGCCTATATTCAGGTTCGAATTCCGGAAGTAAAGGATACGGGAAATACAGAACTGGAAAAGAAAATCAACGAACAGATACGAGAAGGTATGGAAAAGGTCCTCAATGAGGCAAAAGAAGAGGCTCGTTCAAATTGGGATGCATACTTGAAAACAGGCGGCGATCCGGCTGAATATGTTCCCATGGAAGTAGCGTTGGATTACGAGGTAAAATCCAACGAAGAGGGAAGATTAAGCTTTGTAATCTGGATCAGCCGAGTGCGCGCCAATTACTACAGAGAATACACATATTATAACTACGATCTGGAAACGGGAAAGGAAATAACCCTTAAGGATCTTTTGGGAAGCTCCTGGAGGGAACAGGCTTATGATTCCATAATTTCTCAGATGAAAGAACGAGAGAAAGAGGAAGGAGAATCCTTGTATTTCCGTCTGGATTCCGGCGAATATGCGCTTACGGAGCTGCCGGAACATCCGGATTTCTATATCAATGATGCGGGAAAACCAGTAATAGTGTTTGAAAAATATGAAATTGGGTATGGATATATAGGGGAACAAGAATTTGAAATTCCTTTAAGCAATGCCTGATAACATCTAGGGATCCGGTTCCCCTATCACTAAGGGGGAACCGGATGTTTTTTTGTGAGATAGTATAAGAAAAGGAACCATATTCGTCTAAACACAAATGGAAGAAATTGTTATTTTGGTGTTTTCGGGATATACTATATATGTGTTTCTCATGGAGTGTTGTTGAAGGAGGGAAGATTTATGCAGCTGCAAAAAGGGCGCAGGGATAAAATTACAATTCGGGATGTGCTGTATACTTTGGTGGGAACCTTGCTGTATGCATTGGGAGTATATGTATTTACAGCGCCGAATCAGATAGCGCCGGGCGGTGTTTCCGGTTTTGTAACTATTTTAAATCATTTGATTGGCGCTCCCATAGGTATGGTTACGGCTGCAATCAATTTACCGCTGATCGTTTTGGGATGGTTCTATCTGGGGCATCCGTTTATTCTTAAGACCCTCATATCTGTTGCCAGTTTTGCCGTATTCTACGATTACACCTTTGTTCCATTTCACTTTCCTCAATATGAAGGCGATCATCTTTTAGCGGCGCTTTTTGGCGGCGTTCTAATCGGAATAGGGCTTGGCATTACTTTTTTGGGGGAAAGCTCCACGGGAGGACTGGATATCAGCAGTATGGTTATCCAGAAAAAGTTTCCCCATATAAAAATCAGCAGTCTTGTTTTTCTTTCGGATGTAATCATTATTATTTTTGGGGCTTTTGCGTATCAAACAATTGAATCGGCTCTTTATGCATTGGTGGCTATGTTTGTCCAGACCAAATTTATTGATGTTGTTCTGTATGGAGCGGATATGGGGAAAATGGTCACGATTGTAACAGGAAAAGGCAACGAAGTAGCCGGAAGAATTCTCAAGGAGATGGATCGAGGGGTAACAAAAATAGAAAGCATCGGTGCATATTCAGGGGAAAGAAAACAGACTCTTTTGTGCGCTGTGCGGCAGAATGAATATCATAGGCTCCAAAGAATCGTATATGAAACGGATCCCGGCGCGTTTATGATTGTAAGTACAGCTACAGAGGTTCTAGGCGATGGATTTAAGGATTCTGAGCATATTCAAAAATAAACCCGTAAATGTTTATAAATAAAAACAGATAAAAAAGGCAGCTCCCATAGTAGTATGGGAGCTGCTTTTTATTCAAAAAATCCAGAATGAAATATAAGCGCAGATTAGGTGTTAGGATTTTCATTTTCATTAGATTTGGATTCCCCGGCATCTTCGCTTACTTTTATGCCCGGATATCGTTTATAAAGAAGAATAGCAGCGAGACTGAGCACGGCTGTTACTGCAAACACAATAATCGCCAAAGTATAATTTTGTGAGCCAAGAGCATCTCCGCCCAGAGTAGAACTGATAACCGAAGGAATACGGGCAATCAGGGATAGCCCCAGGAATACACGAAGTTTCATAGGGGTTAATCCGATAAAGTAGGTAAGAACATCCTTTGGGGTTCCGGGAATTAAAAAAGCAATAAAGATGATAAGATCCAACTTTCGATGGTTTTTTATAAAGCTAAGAGAATTCAGTTTTTCCCTGGATATAAAGGCTTCTACCATACGTACTCCCAGAAGACGGGTGAATGCGTATATAATGGACGATCCCAACGCGACTCCTATTAGGCATAAGAACATGCCTTCCCACGCTCCGAAAGCGTATCCTGCTCCAATTTCCATAGGTTCTCCTGGGATAATAGCTACCACTACCTGCAGAATAGTCATGCCGATGAAGGCTAACCGTCCCCAAAGATGGTGCCCGTCCACCCAGGAACGAAAGGATTCCGGATCTTGCAACTTTTGAATTAAGGGCTTGCCGATTGTGATGGTTACTACCACAAAGAAGACAATCAAAATTACAAAAGAAGCTGCGCTGACAATTTTCCGTCTGCGCCGATACCGTTTGTCTTCCCTTTCTTTTTCTTCATCCGATGGGGAATCCACGTTTTTAATGGGTAGTTCACTTTTATGAGCTGTTTTAGAAGATTCAGCGGCAATTTCAGAACGGGTTTCTTGCCCGGCAGGGGATGGTTGCTCTGTTTTACTTGTCTGATTTTTTTTATCGGCTGTCATATACAATCCACTCCTTGAAAATAGGCCGTCTTCATCTTACTACGGAACTATGGGGGCTGGCAAGGGGAATTCGCAAATTGTAAGAGTGCTGTAAGAATTTATAACAGAATAGAAATACATTCCTATGTAGCATGGCAAAAGAGATTGGAAGGAAACTGCATAATAATATTGTGAGCGGTTTACTGAAAAATAAAATAAAATTCTCAATATAAAGCCAAAATAAATTAAAACTGTATTATATTAAATATATCTGCGCTTTATTCCATTTTAACAATGTACATAGTTAAAGATGAAGCTGAGCGAATAAGAAGATTTTCTGGAAAGCAAGCAGAATAGAGTTTTGCGAAACAGAAAATAAGGCGGAAGAATGAAAGAAAGAAGGTATGTATATGGAACAGGCGGAAGGAATTCGCCAAAACAAAATGGGGACAGCTCCCATGCTGCCTCTGATTATCAGCATGTCGGTGCCGGCTATGTTTTCCATGTTGGTGCAGGCACTGTATAATATTGTGGATAGTTACTTTGTATCCTTAGTCAGCGAAGATGCGCTAACTGCGGTTTCGTTGGCTTTCCCAATCCAAACGCTTTTAATTGCTTTGGGTGTGGGAACGTCTATCGGTTTGAATTCCCTTGTTTCACGCCGTTTGGGTGAAGGAAACCGCAAAGAGGCTGACAACGCAGCAACCCATGGGCTTATCCTGGGAGTTCTGAACTGGGTTATTTTTCTGGTTTTAGGGTTGTTTTTCTCTCGGACATTTTTTAGTTCCTTTACTTCGGATGCAGCTATTGTGGATATGGGAACAGATTATATGAGTGTTGTCTGCATTTTTTCCTTTGGCGTCTTTTTGGAAATAAATGTGGAAAAAACCCTCCAGGCTACGGGCAATATGATAATGCCCATGGTTTTTCAGTTAACGGGAGCGCTGACCAATATCATTCTGGATCCTGCGTTTATTTTTGGATTCTGGATTATCCCCCCTATGGGTGTAAAAGGTGCGGCGGTAGCTACAGTTATCGGGCAGATTCTTTCCATGATTGTGGCTTTGCTTGTCCTTTTCTTTGGCAAACATGAAGTAAAAATATCTTTTCGGGGATTTCGTCTTCGTTGGAAAACGATCCGGGATATTTACGCAGTGGGAATCCCTTCCATTATCATGCAGTCTATCAGCTCGGTTATGACCATGGGAATGAATGCCATTTTGCTGGGATTTGACTCTTCGGTGAATACCACGGCTGTAGCCTTCTTCGGAATATATTTCAAGGTGCAGTCCTTCGTGTTTATGCCCGTATTTGGTCTTACCCATGGGGTTATGCCTATTATGGGATATAACTATGGCGCCCGAAATAAAAAGCGGCTTACATCCGCTCTCTTAATAGGTGGCGTTATAGCGCTCTGCATCATGGTAGTGGG
>CALWJA010000083.1 GCA_944380875.1 uncultured Clostridia bacterium | reverse complement strand
AATTATCCCAGCACTTTTTTTGCAATATCCGCGCTGGCTTTCGCGTCTTTGGCATAAAAATCCGCGCCGATTTCCATGGCGTAGTCTTCCGTGAGCACAGCGCCGCCCACCATAATGGTGCAGGGAACGGCTGCCCGCAGCTGCCGGATGGTTTCCTGCATGCTGGGAACGGTGGTGGTCATCAACGCGCTGAGCCCAACAAGTTTCGCGCCTGTGCGGATCGTTTCCTTTACCACCGTTTCCGGAGGCACATCCCGCCCTAAATCGATGATTTCATATCCGTAATTTTCCAGAATTACTTTCACGATATTTTTGCCGATATCGTGGATATCGCCTTTTACAGTGGCCAGGATGATCTTTCCTTTGGAGACCGTGGCTTCTTTCTGGGAGGATAGCTTTTTCCGGATTTCTTCAAAGCCTGCCTGAGCGGCGCCTGCGGACTGAATCAGCTGGGGAAGGAAAAGCTTTCCCGATTCAAATTCGTTGCCCACCTCATCCAGAGCGGGAATCAGGATGGTGTTGACGATTTCCATGGGATCGGTGGTGGCGAGAAGGGAGCGGGTGATCTCTCCTGCGGCTTCCTTCAGCCCGTTTTTTACAGCGTCCCGCAGGGAAGTGTTCCCTTTGGAAGGGGAGGGAGCCGGTGCTGCGGCAGCGTCAGCAGCATGCCGCTCTATATATTTGGCGCAGGCTGGATCCCGCCCATATAGTACATTGAAAGCATCGATAGCATTCATCATGGCTTTGGCGTTTGGATTCAGGATGGGAAGATCCAGGCCGTGGGCCATTGCCAGAGTCAGGAACGAAACGTTTATTAATTCTCTGGAGGGCAAGCCAAAGGAAATATTGGAAACACCCAATACCGTTTTGACATGGAGGTTCTTTTTTACAAGCTCCATGGCTTTCAGGGTTTCCCGGACACCCTCGGGCTGCACCGAAGCGGTCAGGGTCAGACAATCGATATAGATGTCCTCCCGGGGGATCCCATAGGACAAAGCTCGTTCCACAATTTTTTGCGCTACGGAAAACCGGCCTTCCGCCGTTTCGGGGATACCTGTTTCATCCAATGTAAGCCCCACTACAGCCGCCCCGTATTTCTTTACAAGGGGCAGAATGCTTTCCAGAACAGCGTCTTCGCCGTTTACGGAATTGACAATGGGTTTTCCGTTATACAGGCGGAGGGATTTTTCCAAAACTTTGGGGTTATTGCTGTCCAACTGCAGGGGGACGTCCACTACGCTTTGCAGCTGTTTAACCACTTCCGCCATCATTTCACATTCGTCAATATCCGGCAGCCCTACATTTACATCCAGAATATGGGCGCCGGCTTTTACCTGTTCTATGCCCTGGTTCAGGATATATCCTATATTCCGGTTCCGAAGGGCTTCTTTAAAGAGCTTTTTGCCGGTGGGGTTAATCCGCTCCCCGATCACCCGCACTCCGTCTACAACAACGTTTTTACTGGCGCTGCAGAGGATGGATTTTCTTTCGTATTTTCTTTCCCGCAAGGGATGCCCTTTGTATTTTTCGGCCAAAAGGGAAATGTATTCCGGCGTTGTGCCGCAGCATCCGCCGATTATGGAAACGCCCGCCTGGACAAAAGCGCCCATGGCTTCTGCAAATTCCTGAGGCCCAATGTCGTATTCGTTGGAATTCAGATTGGGCAGGCCCGCGTTGGGCTTGATAATTACAGGTAGGCTTGTGGAAGAGAGAAGCTCCTTTGCAAGGGGAAGAATCTCCAGAGGGCCAAGGGAACAGTTGATGCCAATGGCGTCCGCCCCCAGCCCTTCCAGGGTGGCGGCCATGGCGGGAATGCTTACTCCCGTAAAAGTACGCCCATTGGTTTCGAAACTCATGGTGCAGTAAACGGGGAGGGAACAGCATTCTTTAGCGGCCAGGAGCGCCGCTTTCATTTCCAGTAAGTCCGTTACCGTTTCAATCACAATCAGGTCTGCTCCCGCATCCCGCCCGGCTTCCATGGATTCCCGAAAAATGGAATAGGCTTCTTCCATTTTCATATCCCCGTTGGGTTCCAGGAGCGCCCCCAGCGGGCCGCAGGAAAGGGCGATTTTTACGTCTGTTCCTTCCGCGGCTTTCCGCGCGTTTTGAATTCCGGCAAAGATCAGTTCCCGGCAGGTATAACCGGAGCCTGCGGCTTTCCGGCGGTTGGCCCCGAAGGTATTGGCATAAAGGATCTCAGCGCCTGCCTGCACATATTGCCGCTGGATCTCGATAATCGCCTCAGGGTTGGTAATATTGAGCGCTTCAGGCAGTTTTCCCAGATCAAGACCGGTTTTCTGCAGCATGGTGCCCATAGCGCCGTCCAGAATGGTTACGGTGTTTTTCATCAGCAGTGTTCTCCTCGCTTTCGATAAGCGCATGTTTCCCGGTTGGGACAGCGTTCGCACGGATTTTTTGTATCCCCAGGGGTTGCTTTTTTCTGGGACGGGGGAATATGGGTAACGCCCAGTATGGCGCTGACGGATTTCCCCGGCGTCATCAGCAGACTTTCTGTCAGAGTCAGCCCCATTTTTCTCTGGGTATCCATCAAAGGAAGAAGCCATTTCTGTGTCTGGAGAGGCAAGTCCCCGTAGCCGGGGCTGAATCGCCATGTGATGCCCGCACCCTCTTGTTTGCATATGTGGGCAATTTCCGTTTCCGCCAGGTCGGCTGTTTCTTCAATAGCGGCTGTGGCGCATGCATCTAGAATGATGGCTTCCTCTGGGATGGTAAGCATCCTGCGGCGAATCTCCCTGTCGATCCCAAGCCCCAAAGTAGCGCACATAAGATAGAGTTCCTTGCAGCCCAGAAGGTGGGCGGCAATATCTGCCCCTTCCAGTGTATACGGGGTGTGAAGGAGGCGAATCCCCTCTGTTTCCCGGGCTATGGAAAAACGGCGGTATATATATACCGGCGAGGAAAGTCGGCAGGTTTCTTCCATACAGCGCTCAATTGTAGCATCCAGAGCGGGAGGAATTTCCGTGCCTTTCCAGCCCAAGTAGCGGAGCACTTCTTTTTTTGGCAGATTGGTAAGCGAAATCAAAAAGCAAAAGCCTCCTTCCGGCCGGTCGAAAAAATTATTGTATAGCGTTTTTAGCCGCGATGATCGTTTCAATACTGGAACTGATGCGCTGGGATACTTCCACGTTGTTCATGGTATAGAGGTGGATTCCATCCACATCGTTTTCCAGAAGGTCCATGATCTGCTCTGTGGCGTAGAAAATACCCGCATCTCGCAGAGCCGCAGGATTGTCGCTGTAGCGGCTGATGATGGTGGCCAGTTTATGGGGAACGCTGGAGCCGCACATGGATACGATCCGTTCAATCTGGTTTTTATTTACGATGGGCATAATTCCCGCCTCAATAGGGACTTCGATTCCCTTTTGCCGGGCTTTGTTCAGGAAGGTGTAAAAGCAGGAATTGTCAAAAAAGAGCTGGGTAATCAAATGCCCTACTCCACAATCCACTTTTTCTTTCAAATGTAGTATGTCTTCCTCTAAGGTATCGCATTCCGGGTGCCCTTCCGGGTAACAGGCGCCCAGAAGGTTCATGGAAGGCGCATATTCTTTTATAAAGCGGATCAAATCTACCGCGTGTTGGAAATCCTCCGTGAGCTGCATCTGCGGCGTTAGATCTCCCCGCAGGGCAAGAATGTTTTCCACGCCGTTTTCTTGCAAAGCATCCAATGCAGCGGCAATATCGGCTTTCGTTGCGCCTACACAGGTCAGATGAGAGACCGGCTCGATATGATAATTGCTGCGGATCAGAGATGCGATTTCGCAGGTTTTGCTTTTTTGAGTTTGGCTTCCCCCGGCGCCGTAGGTGACGCTTATAAAGTCTACGGGCAAGCCTCTGAGCCCCAGAAGGGTATTATAGATTACGTTAACGGAAGTATCTTTTTTAGGCGGAAAAACCTCTAATGAGAAAAGAACTTTCTTAACGGAAGATAGGGTAGAGAGGTTCATACGGCAGACGTCCTTTCCTTTTGCAGTCTGTGCATCAGGCGGCTTAACCGAATCGCTTTTCTCAATTAAGCTGCCTATGTTTTGTTAAAGTATAGCACAAATCGAGAGGAAACAACAATGGGGGGAAAGAAATTAGCTTTAACAGGAGGTTAGAGTAAGAAAAAGACCCTCTGTTTCCAGAGGGTCTTTGCAAAGAATTGCAGGGAGAGGATGCATCAATGTTTTTTGCCGAAAACACGGCAGAAGAAATCAAAAATAGCTTCGTAATACTGGGAGCCTTCGAAAAAGCCATGGCCCTGGCCGGGGACAATCAATTTTTCAACAGGATTTCCCGCGGCTTTCGCAGCAG
>CALWJA010000082.1 GCA_944380875.1 uncultured Clostridia bacterium | reverse complement strand
TTTGACCTGAATGGAATATGGGAACTTTCTTGTGAAAATATCCATTGCAAGGGTACTATTCCAGGTTCCGTATATTCCTTTTTGCTGGATGCAGGAAAGATGGAAGATCCCTATTTTCGGGATAATGAGCTGAAAGCTTTAAAGTTAATGGATCAGGATTTCTGTTTTTCCCGGGAATTTACCCTTCCTGCCGGTTTTCTGGAGGAATGTAAACGTCTTATTCTCCGTTTTCAAGGGTTGGATACGATTTGTCGTATTGAGATAAATGGTGTGGAAGTCGGAACTGCCTGTAATATGCACAGGGTCTGGGAATACGATGGAACCGGCATTTTGCGGGAAGGGGAAAACAGGGTTTGTGTTAAGATCTCTTCCCCCACAAAGTGGATTGCAGACGCCATGGAAAAAGATCCTATCGGCGGTTCTATCCAGGCCATGCGTGGGTTTCCCCATATGCGCAAAGCGCACTGCATGTTCGGCTGGGATTGGGGCCCCCGTCTTCCAGATGCGGGCATATACCGGGATGTGTATATTTTTGGGGAGGACAGTTCCCGCCTTGAAAATGTCCATATCCGCCAACGCCATGCGGACGGGCGTGTGTTCCTGACCGTGCAGGCGGAACAGACGGGAACAGCGGAAACGGAAATTATTGTAACGGCGCCGGATGGGGCAGTTTTCTCCATGGAAAACGGGAAAGAGTGCGAGGTTCCATCTCCCCGGCTTTGGTGGCCCAATGGTTATGGAGAACAGCCTCTGTATACGGTAAAGATCGCTTTAAAAGAAAACGGCCGGATTGTGGATGAGGAGCAAAAACGGATCGGTCTGCGGACTATGACGGTAGTTCGGGAAAAAGATGCTTTTGGAGAGAGCTTTGCACACTGTGTCAATGGTATGCAGTTCTTTGCCATGGGAGCGGATTATATTCCCGAAGACAATATTCTTTCCCGTGTAACGCCGGAGAGAACAAGAAAACTTTTGGAACAGTGCAAGGCCTGCAATTTCAATGTAATCCGGGTTTGGGGAGGCGGATATTATCCAGAGGACTTTTTCTTTGACATCTGCGATGAATTAGGGCTTGTAGTATGGCAGGACTTTATGTTTGCATGCGCAAATTACCGGCTTACAGAGCAATTTGAAGAAAATATCAAAGCGGAATTCAGAGATGTGATCCGCCGCATCCGTCACCACGCTTCTCTTGGCCTTTGGTGTGGAAACAACGAGATGGAAATGTTCCAGGCCCAGGGAGAATATGAGGGAACTCCAAGAACCCGCTCTGATTATATTCGTATGTTTGAGCATATTCTGCCGGAGATTTTACGAAAAGAGGATCCGGATACCTTTTATTGGCCGGCCTCTCCTTCTTCCGGCGGCGGATTTGACGAGCCCAACGCGCCGGATCGGGGCGATGTCCATTACTGGGATGTTTGGCACGGTGGTCTGCCCTTTGCAGATTACCGGAAACGGTTTTTCCGCTATGCTTCGGAATTTGGATTTCAGTCTTTCCCCTGCCTGAAAACGGTGGAAAGTTTTACGCTGCCGGAGGATCGGAATATATTTTCCAGGGTTATGGAGATGCATCAGAGGAATGAAGGTGCCAATGGGAAGATCATGCAGTATCTTTCCCAGACGTTCCTGTATCCCGCCTCTTTTGATTCCCTTCTGTATGCTTCCCAGCTTCTTCAGGCGGAGGCTATCCGGTATGGTGTAGAACACTGGAGACGAAACAGGGGGAGATGCATGGGAGCCGTATACTGGCAATTAAATGATATCTGGCCGGTGGCATCCTGGGCATCCATTGACTATTACGGCCGGTGGAAAGCCTTACATTATTATGCCAAACGCTTTTTTGCCCCTGTTATGATATCTTGCGAAGAAATAGGGGAAACCACAGATCGGATTGCTGTTGTGACCCAGCCGTCTTCTATTGAGATGTCTGGCCGGATTGCCGTTGCAAACGAAACCAGAGAGGATATAGAAGGCATAGTCCGCTGGCAGCTGCGGGACGCAGAGGCGAAGATTCTTCTGGAGGGGACACAGGAGATGCTTATTCCTGCTCTTTCCAGCCGGTGGATGGAGAAAGTATATTTCCCCGGCGCAGATTATCTTGCAAATTATCTGAGTTATTCCTTTGAAACGGAAAAAGGAGTGGTTTCCTGCGGTACTGTGCTTTTCACGGCGCCCAAACATTTCCGGTTCCGTGATCCCCACCTCACCTGGGAACGCCAGGGAAACCGGCTGATTGTATCCGGAAACGCATATGCAAAGAGTGTGGAGATATCTTCGCCGGATACGGATCTTCTGCTCAGCGACAATTATTTCGATCTAAACGGTGGAAGCCGGGAGATTGAGATTTTAGAAGGAGATCCCAGAGAAATTCGCCTGCGTTCTGTATACGATATCCGGTAAGCGCATTATACATATAAGAGTCTGTGCAGAAATTTTTGGTCATGCATTGCTATCATAAGGAGCTGGTGCGTCACCGGTAAAATAAGGGAGGCGGTTCAAAAACCAGGAACGTATGGTATCATACGGAAAAGATAATGGGAAACAGGGGAAAGGAAGGCTATCTTTTCTTTTCCCGCAGAGCTGAAGGAGTGAATCAAGTTGGCTTCCATGAGCGACGAAAAACTGGGTACACAAAGCATACCAAAATTGCTTCTCACATTGGGACTTCCTGGTGTGGCTGCCCAGTTTATCAATATGCTGTATAATATTGTAGACCGCATTTATATCGGAAATATACCAGATACGGGCGCTATAGCCCTGACGGGTGTGGGTGTATGTTTCCCCATCATTATGATTATTTCGGCTTTTGCGGCTTTTGCGGGAATGGGAGGCGCCCCTCTTGCCAGCATTCGTCTTGGCCGGGGAGAAAGAAAAGAAGCGGAAAAAATCCTGGGGAACTGTTTTAGTCTGGTTTTGATTCTGAGTGTGCTTTTGACGGTGTTCTTTCAGATTTTCAAGGAGCCGGTATTGTATGCGTTTGGAGCCAGCGGCAACTCTGTGGGCTATGGACTCAGTTATATCGAGATTTATTTATACGGCACGGTTTTTGTCCAGATTGCGCTGGGGCTGAACACATTTATCAGCGCTCAGGGGAACGCTACAACAGCAATGCTCAGCGTATTGATAGGCGCTGTATTGAATATTGCATTGGATCCTGTGTTTATTTTTACTTTTGGTATGGGAGTCCGTGGAGCGGCTCTGGCCACTGTGCTGAGTCAGGCGGCTTCTGCCGCATGGGTCCTTTGGTTCCTTATGAGCCGCAAAAGCGGAATACGGATCCGCAGGGAAAACATGCGGCTGAGCGCTTCTGTTGTGAAAAAGGTTTTCGGTCTGGGAATAGCCCCGTTTATTATGCAGAGCACGGAAAGCCTGGTCCAGATAACGCTGAACAGCGGTTTACAGCGGTATGGAGGAGATTTGTATGTAGGAAGCATGACAATTCTCTTGAGCGTTATGCAGGTATTCAGTATGCCCATGCAAGGCTTTACTCAAGGGGCACAGCCCATATTGAGCTATAATTTTGGGGCGAAAAAGTTTGAAAGGGTAAATTCCTGTTTTCGGATGATGTTTATAAGCGCTCTATGCTTTGGAATGGTGTTCTGCCTTCTGGTATGGCTTTTTCCCACAGCTTTTGCCAGGCTTTTCAGCAGTGATCCGGAGCTGGTGGAGCTTACAGCCAGGAAAATGCCTATTTTTGTGGCTGGTATGTCCATTTTTGGGATGCAGTCGGCCTGCCAGAGCTTTTTCATGGGGTTGGGGCAGGCGAAAACCAGTATGTTTATAGCTTTGCTTCGGAAAGTATTTTTGCTGATCCCCCTTGCCCTTATCTTTCCTGTTTTTTGGGGTGTGGAGGGAATCTACGCCGCGGAACCCGTGGCGGATTTTACAGCGGCAACCACCACCGCTTTAGTTTGGGCGTTCCGGCATAAAGCGATGCTGTATGGACCCCATGCCAAAGAAAAGAAAACTTGAATTTCGCGTTTTCCATTTTCCTGCTGTGTATTTTTGTATAGGGGATAGGAGGAGAAAAATTGAACATATTACGCACAATGCAGACGGAGAGACTCATCCTGAGGCCTTTTCGGGAAGATGACCTGGAAGAATTTTACGCATATGCCAGCGATCCGGAGGTTGGTCCCAAGGCAGGGTGGAAGCCTCATGACAGCAGGAATGAAAGCTGGGAGGTTCTCCAGCGGTTTATCCGGGAACGGGAGGTGTGGGCGCTGGTGGAAAAGGATACCGGCCGCCTTATTGGCTCTATCGGTCTTCACCAGGATACCAAACGTTCCTGCGAAAATATAAAGATGCTGGGATATGTCATTGGACGGCCCTGGTGGGGAAAAGGGTATGCGACAGAAGCGGCTAAGGCTGTTTTACAATACGGTTTTCGCCATATGCGCCTGCGGATGGTTACCATTTATCACTATCCTTTTAATGAACGTTCCCGCAGGGTTATCGAAAAATGCGGTTTTTCCAGGGAAGGGATTTTGCGCATGGGCAGCCAGCTGTGGAATGGGGTTATTTACGACGACGTATGTTATTCCATGACCAGGGAGGAATACTTTTTGCAGGAAGGCGCAAAATTTTAAACATCTATGCATATAGGATGTGTCAAAAAAGATGGATGCAGCAGAATGCATCCATCTTTTTTGTTGCTGCAAAATATGTACTGCATACATAAAAAGTTTTTAT
>CALWJA010000081.1 GCA_944380875.1 uncultured Clostridia bacterium | reverse complement strand
TAAAAATTAAAATAAGCTTTTATTAAATACTAAGACAGTCTGCAGTTACTATAACCACAGACTGTCTTATATTCATGTATTTAATGGAAATAAAATTTTAAGGAAAGCGCGTTCTGCATAACTTGTGCTGTTAAAGCTAAAATAACGCCGGCATCCATGTCCGTCATATAGTTCAAAGTCATTTGGCGATACTTGTATGGTGTATTTTAAATTTTGCATAGCCGTATGCAATGAGAGTTCCCATTCAATTCTGTTCGGTACAACATTTTTAGAAATGGTATGATACAGCCATTCAAACTCTGTGTAGTCAAAACCATCTTTTAAGAACCCAGTCCAAAGAATCATTTTCTGCTGAAAAGTAAGTGCTTGCAATGCATCTTCAGGATTCACATCCTCAAAGACACTGCCATAGCAAAACAACTGTTTTGTGTCGGCATCGCAAGATTTTCCTCCAACAAAAATGAACCATATTTCCAGTCCAAAGCTACCGTGCCGTTTTTCCAATTTGTTGAAATAGCCAATGCATACAGATTTTCTGACTGCTCAGAGGAAGAGCACTGGATTCTCAGACAAATCGATTCTATGGTATCAACCGGATGGCCTGAAAGTATCTTTTGAACTGCGTAAATATGGCTGTTTTCTTCCTGCAATGTTAGCCATACGGTTTCTTGTGACATTCCTGCTGTACCAAAGATCTCGATTTTCCATCTTGTACGAAGCAGGATGAGATATTCTCCAAATACCTGCCAAAAATCGTCTTCCGAAAAAGCAACATCATCAAACCAGATATAAACGGTATTGGGTTCCACATCTCCATGTCGGTATGCCAAAGGAATCGTTTGAATCCACTCGCCTATTTGATACAAAAACGCAGATAAGTCCCGTGCAGATGGTTTTCCTTTACAATCTGGAGATGGAATTTCTATTTGTTTAGCTTTTAAAAAGGAATGCATCTCCATCATAGCAGTTTTCTCCTTTCCGTTATATGAGACCCATCTTTTGAGCAATCTCAATGTTGACCATCAATACATTGACTGTTTCTTCACCGAAAATACCAAGAAACTTGCCATCCGTATTGTTTTTGACAATCTCTCGAACAGTGTCTTCACTCAGCCCAGATGCTTCTACAATTCTGGAAATCTGAACTTCAGCAGATTCAGGAGAAATATGAGGATCTAAACCGGAACCAGAAGCAGTCAACAAATCAGTAGGAATATCTTCCCGTTTTACTTCGGGGTTCTTTTCCAAAAATGCTTCAATATCTGCTTCCACACGTTCCGTCAGTTCTGGATTGGAGGGCGCATAGTTATTGGAGCCGGACCCGATTCCCGGGAACTCTGTTCCGTCCGTATAATATTGGTTTCCGTTTTCATCCTCGGTATAGATATTGTAATGATAAGCAGAAGGACGGCTCCACATATAGTAATCTTCTGTAAATTCCTGTCCTACATATTTTGCGCCAACTGTTTGGCCATTTACGGTAATGAGATTTCCTCCCGCTTGATTTGGGAAAATCAAGGCGGATAACCCAGTTAATAAACAGGGGAACAAGAGTCCGCAAATTAGCATCAAAACAACTGTAACTACAACTGCCTGACGCGTACCGCGCAGTACGTTTTTCACTGATTCTTTCATTGTGCAAGCATCCTTTCTTAAATTCCAAGACCAATCAAAGACAGCAGAGGAGCAATGATCATATCAATTATTTTAATTCCGATAAAAGGAGTCATCACGCCGCCTAAGCCATAAATAAGCATATTTCTTGCCAGCATCTTTCCAGAAGACATCGGACGATATTTAACACCTTTCATAGCCAGAGGAATCAGGCATGGGATGATAATAGCGTTAAAGATTAGTGCGGACAAAATAGCACTGTAAGGGGTAGTCAGGTGCATAATGTTCAAAATCTGAAGCTGAGGAATCGCTATCATAAACATCGCAGGAATGATTGCAAAATATTTTGCAATATCGTTTGCAATAGAGAATGTGGTAAGGCTTCCGCGAGTAATCAGCAGCTGTTTACCAATTTCTACAACTTCCAAAATCTTTGTAGGATCGGAATCCAGATCAACCATGTTGGCAGCTTCTTTTGCGGCGGTAGTACCGCTGTTCATTGCCAAGCCGACATTTGCCTGCGCCAAAGCAGGAGCATCATTGGTACCGTCGCCAGTCATAGCAACAATCTTGCCTTCGGCCTGTTCTTTTTTAATAACATCGATCTTATCTTCAGGTTTGCATTCTGCGATAAATCCGTCAACACCGGCTTCCTTTGCAATCGTAGCAGCAGTCAGCGGATTATCACCGGTGCACATGATTGTTTTAATACCAATTGCGCGCAGACGTTCAAATCGTTCTACCATACCGGGTTTCACAGTATCTTTCAGATAAATGACACCTAAAATTCGGTCATTTTCACAAACGGTAAGCGGTGTGCCGCCTAAGCTGGAAATTTTATCAACTTGTTCATGGAGATCGGAGGGGATTCCCCCTCCGAGTACTCTCACATACTGCTCAATCGCTTCTGCTGCGCCCTTACGAACTTTTGTGCCGTCTGGAAGATTGACACCACTCATTCGAGTCTGAGCGGTAAATTCAATAAATTCCGAACCAGAAATTTCTTCACTGTTATCACCTAGACGACGGGCAAGCTCCAAGGTGGATTTCCCTTCGGGCGTTTCGTCATGCAAGCTGGTGAGTGCTGCGCATCGGATCAGATCACTGCGGCTTGCACCGCCTACCGGGAAGAAATCAGCTGCAAGACGGTTACCATATGTGATTGTACCCGTTTTATCAAGGATCATGGTATCTACGTCGCCGCAAGCTTCTACAGCTTTACCAGACATCGCGATAACATTAAAACGAGTCACACGGTCCATACCTGCAATGCCAATCGCGGAAAGCAAGCCACCAATGGTGGTAGGAATCAGGCAGACAGCCAAGGCGATCAGAGTGGAAGTTTGCAGCTGCACACCCGAATAAATTCCAATAGGATACAGAGTTACAATGACGATCATAAAGATGATGGTCAGAGATACCAGCAGCGTGCTCAACGCAATTTCGTTCGGCGTCTTCTTACGAGAAGCACCCTCTACCAATGCAATCATACGATCCAGAAAGCTGTTGCCTGCATCGGAAATAATGCGGATTTTCAGCCAGTCAGATACAATTGTAGTACCACCGGTAACGGAGCAGAAGTCACCGCCGGATTCCCGAACAACGGGAGCCGATTCACCCGTAATAGCAGACTCATCTACAGAAGCAATCCCTTCGATGACCTCGCCGTCGCCGGGGATAATTTCGCCAGCAGAAACCATTACAATATCGCCTTTTTTTAGTTCGCTGGAAAGAACAATTTTCTCTGTACCGTCTTCCATAAGCAGACGTGCTTTTGTATCTTTCTGTGTTTTTTTGAGGCTTGCTGCTTGTGCTTTCCCACGGCCTTCTGCAACAGATTCAGCAAAGTTTGCAAACAAAACAGTGATGAATAACACTATACAAACGATAATATTATAAACTCTTAAGTTGGTGCCGTCGCTGACATCACCAAACAATCCAGGGAAAAAGGAAAGGATCAGGGTGATGAAACAGCCAACTTCGACCACGAACATGACGGGATTTTTCATCATGTACAAGGGATTTAATTTCGTAAAGGAACCGATGATTGCCTGGCGAAATATTTCAGGTGTAATCAGTTTCTGATTCTTTTTGCTCATATATGTTCCTCCTTATGCCCAAAGGGTCAAATGTTCCGCAATGGGACCGAGTGCAAGCACCGGGAAAAATGTCAGCGCTGCAAAAATGTAAACAACAAACACCAGAATGACAGCAAAGCTTGCAGTATCAGTATGCAGGGTACCGGCAGACTCGTTGACAAAGCGTTTCTTCATCAAAGAACCTGCAATCGCCAGCTGAATGACAATGGAGAGATAGCGACCGAAGAACATGGCAAGACCTGTGGTGATATTCCAGAACATCGTGTTATCAGCCAAGCCTTCAAAACCGGAACCGTTGTTTGCAGCAGAAGAAGCGTACTCATAAAGCACCTGAGAAAGGCCATGGAAGCCTGGATTGGTGATTCCTTCTAATCCGGCCTGCGTTCCAACTGCCAAAGCAGAGAATGCCAGGATCAGCAGCGGATGAATGATGATGCACAAAGCCGTTAATTTCATTTCTCGGCCTTCAATCTTTTTGCCCAGATATTCTGGTGTTCGACCAATCATCAGGCCGCAGATAAATACTGCCAAAATCGCATACATGATCATGTTCATGAGTCCAACGCCTTTACCGCCAAACACAACGTTGAGCATCATGTGAAGCATCGGGATCATGCCGCCCAAGGGGGTTAAGGTATCATGCATGTTATTCACAGTACCGGTTGTAAAGGACGTTGTAGTCGTTGTAAACAATGCAGATTGTGCAATGCCAAATCGTACTTCCTTGCCTTCCATACTACCCATAGACTGGCTTAAACCAACATCCGCAAGTGCAGGGTTGCCTTGGCTCTCTGCCCAGAAGCAAACGGAAAGACCGATGACAAAGATAATACCCATAGCAGCGAAAATGCTGCGGCCTTCACGTCCATACATCCACACGGTGAAGCTTTTGCGAATCTTGCTCTTAGATTCAAAAGCCTGCTCTGCATCCAGACCAGACTTTGCCTGTACCATTTCGCGCTTACGGTCACGCACCATTTTGCCAAAGGTGATCACACAGGCACCCGGCAGCAACATCATGGAATAAAGCTCAATCAGATTCGTAATAATGGTTGGATTTTCAATAGGTGTGCTGGAGTTTGCACCCAAAAATCCGCCGCCGTTTGTTCCTAAGTGCTTGATAATTTCCAATGCTGCAACAGGACCCATTGCAATAACCTGTTTCGCGCCCTCAATGGTATCTACCACAACATTTCCGGAAAAATTCTGCGGGACACCCTGCCAAACCAACAGCAGTCCGCCTACAATAGAAAAGGGAAGCAGCACTCTTGTTGTGATGCGAACCAGATCTGCAAAAAAGTTTCCCACATTGTCTTTTGTTTTTCCAGCCAAACCGCGGATGAATGCAACACAAGCAGCATATCCGCTTGCAGCAGAGACAAACATCATAAAGATGATTACCAACATCTGAGATAAGTAAGATAATCCTGACTCACCGGAATAATGCTGAAGGTTGGTGTTGGTCATGAAGCTGATGATCGTATTGAAGGAAAGGGATTCCTCCATACCTCCGATTCCGTTGGGATTGAAAAGGGCGATACTCTGAATTCGCAGAATCATATATCCCAAAAGAATCATAACCGCATTCGTTGTGAGTAAAGCCAGTGCGTATTTTTTCCAATTCATTCCGTTTTGTGGTTTAATACCACTGATTTTATAAATAACGCCGTCAACGCGGTCAAAAACCGGATCGGCAAACGTATGCTTTCCGGCTGCGATATGATAAACATAAATGCCTACCGGAACGACCATTATCAGATAAAGGATAATGGTCAATATAATTTGTAGCATGATAAATTCCTCCTGCTGGTTTTAAAATTTTTCCGGGTGTACCAATGTATAAACTAAATATCCACCCAGCAGTAAAACTATAATTCCAAGAACAATTATGTTCTTTCCTCCTTATTCATTTCGATCGACTTGCTTTTGGCACCAGCTGATTAACAACAAAATAAGCCCGATACAGCCTGCCAAAATTGCTATCATGATAAAATCCATCATAACGCTTTCCTCCTCTTTGGTTTTACACGAAATATTGTAGCAACTTTACTGTGAAATTGGTCTTAGCGTTTCTTTTATCAGATAAAGGTTGCATTAAGAAAGCGTCTGACCTGATGAGGTCAGACGCTTTCAAACCTTATTTATAATCTTTTAAAATACCGTATTCCATATCGATCCCCTCTGTTCTATAAAAATCTACCTTAATTAAATATCGAATAGAATTAGAGGAAGATAAAGCTCTTCTTATAGCCATTAAACTTTTGTTGATAGATATACAATACTCATTTCCGACTTGGATTTTTATATAAACCTTCTCTATGAATAAAAATAACGTTGCCCATTTATGCGAGATGGACAACGTTATTAAAGTTTCTTAATATATACACTTTTCTTTATTGCCGTATCATTCGATACCCTACACCAATATGGGTTTGAATATATTGAGGTGCAGAAGGTTTTTGCTCAATCTTTTTCCGCAGAGTTGCCATAAACACCCGCAAAGAAGGCGTATCCGATGCGGATGCGCTTCCCCATACTTCTTTTAAAATATAATTATGTGTCAAAACCTTCCCGGTATTTTTCGCAAGGACACAAAGCAGTTTGTATTCAATAGGGGTCAAATGAATCTCTTTTTCATCCATATATGCGCATCCAGCAGCAAAATCAATAGTCAAGTCACCATTATGGTATACACTGGTTGGTGTTGGGGAAGGGGATTCATCTGTCCGGCTTCTGCGTAAAGCCACGCGAAGCCGGGCCAAAAGCTCATCAATACTGAATGGTTTTGTCAAATAATCATCTGCTCCAGCATCTAACGCTTCTACCTTATCCTGATCCTCACTTCGGGCACTTACTACAATAATGGGTACATTACTCCAACCTCGGACTTTTTGAATAATTTCAACTCCATCCATATCTGGTAATCCTAAATCCAAAATAATAACATCTGCGTTATAAGAAACTGCATCCAAAAGCGCACCTGTTCCATTTTTCGCAGTATGATACTGATAATCCTGTGTATCCAGCGTTGTCCGTATCAAATTTGTGATAGCAGGATCATCCTCTATCACAAGAATCTTTGGTTTATACATGATCGAATTTCACTTCCTCTAAAGGTAATGTAAAAGAGAAAACTGCACCATGGGGGTTATTATCGCTGACAGAAATTTCTCCACCGTGAGCGTCTACAATTGATTTGCATAAACTCAAACCTAGACCTAGCCCTCTACGGCTGTCCGCTTTGCCAATATCCGCAGTGTAAAACATATCAAATAAATGCAGCTTTGCTTCATCTGAAATACCCGGTCCATCATCCGCAATACGGATGCGAACCATTTTTTTCTCCTTTTGAGCTGATAAACAGATATGAGAGCCTTCCGGCGTATATTTGATGGCATTATTTACAATATTGATAATCACTTGAACAATCAATCGTACATCCATTTTCGCCATCAAAAGATCATCTGCAAGGTCTACTGATATCTCATGTTCGGACGCTTTTCGGTCTACATGAGAGATCGCCTCTCGAAATACATCGTCAATTAATTCCGCATTCATCTGGAGATGCATTGTGCCATTTTCGATCCGTGTAATGGACAAAAGATTTTCTGTGAGGTTTACAAGCCACATCGAGTCGTCATAGATAGAACTATATATCTCTTGTTTTTTGTTTTCATCTAATAATATACTTTTTTCCATTAAAACGCCAGCATTTCCACTAATACTGGTAAGCGGTGTACGAAGGTCATGAGAAATTGCCCGCAATAAGTTGGAGCGAAGGCGTTCCCTCTGTGTTTCCATTTCAATCGCTTGTTTCTCGGCCCGAAGTTTTCGACGTTCCAATATCAATCCGCATTCGTTTAAAAGTGCAATCAGCAAATTTTTCTCGAATACCTCCAATGGCGGATAGTATTTTGATGGAATTCCTATAACGCCCATAACTTCCTGATTTCCTCGCACAGACAAATATAGATTTTGTGCGTTAGATAATGTGTTAGTGGTTGCTCCAGCGTGTTTGTTGTTTTTTACAACCCAATCTGCAACGCCTACTTCTTCTGCAGTCATCGCCCCAATCAATTTATTTGTTTCTGACTGTGGACAAACCTGAAATTCCAGTTCTTTACCCTTCATCGCCAGCGAATACAAAACTGGTCGATCCAGAAGTGCTCTTATCTGTTCTGCTGCAAGAGCAATAATTTCCTGTTCATCCTGCCCTTGCTGCATCTTTTGACTGCTATTCATTAGGAGTTCCATATAGTAAGCTTTTTGAGCAGATTGACGCGCTTGTTTTTTTACACGAGTTGCCAATGAGCTCGAAATAATACTTGCTGTCAACATAATTAAGAAGGTAACCGGATAATCAGGATCGGTAGCTTCTAATGTAAATCTTGGAACTGTAAAAAAGAAATTGAATGAGATAACGCTAAGTAACGATGCAAGCGCTCCATACAGATGACCATGCGTCCAAATTGCAGTGAGTAAAACTCCCAAAATATACACAGTAATGATATTCGCTTCCCGAAGACCAGCGGTATAAAATCCAAAACTAATAATTGTTGCCAAAAGTGTAATCAGTACAACTTTCAACAGATCAATCCACCTAAATTTCGGTTCCTCTTTTCGAAGCAAATTAAATTTCTTCTTATAGAGCGGCTGAGCATCCGGAATGATATAAATATCAATATCCCCTGCTAATTTCGTCAGTTTGTCAGCTAATGTCTTACTGCGTAAAAATAATGTGGATTTGTGATTTGTTCTTCCCAGAACAATTTTCGTAATACCGCTAACCTTAGCGTATTCTGCAATTTGTACAGCCGGGTCATCACCATAAACAGTAGCAATTTGAGCGCCTAGTTGTTCCGCAAGCCGAAGATTATCCCTTAATCTTTTTAAGCTCTCCCCTTTCAACTCTTTTGTTTCAGGAGTTTCAACAAACAAAGCTGTAAATCCACTATGGAAAGCCTCCGCCATACGAGCAGCTGTTCGGATAACTTTGGCGTTGGAAGGGGAGCTCGAAAGGCAAATTAAAATATGTTCTCCTGCTTTGGCAACCGTTTCATTTCCACTTTTTTGAGCATTTCGGCTTAAACGATCGGCAGTACGACGCAAAGCAATTTCACGAAGCGCCGCCAGGTTATCTCTTGTAAAGAAATGATTGAGAGCACGAGAAGCCTGACTTTTGCAATATACTTTTCCCGACTGCAACCGAGCAATTAAATCATCAGGTTCGATATCAACCAGTTCAACTTGATCTGCAGAGTCAAATACAGAGTCGGGAATTCGTTCACTGACAGCAACTTGTGTAATAGAGGCCACCAAGTCATTCAGGGATTCCAAATGCTGAACATTAACGGTTGTATAAACATCGATACCTGCCCGCAGGAGTTCTTCCACATCTTGATAACGTTTAGCATGACGACATCCTGCCGCATTGCTGTGTGCTAATTCATCCACAAGTACTATTTGAGGATGCCGTTTGAGTGCAGCGTCTAAATCGAATTCTTTTAGTTTAATTCCTTTATATTCAATTTCTTTGTTGGGAAGTTGTTCTAATCCTTCAAGCAATGCAAGCGTATCAGGTCTGGTGTGACGCTCAATATACCCAACTACAAGATCGATACCTTGTTTTTGTGCCTGATGTGCTGCTTCAAGCATAGCATAGGTTTTACCGACGCCTGCTGCATAGCCAAAGAAAATTTTTAGACTTCCTTGTCTTTGATTGTCTATATGCCCTTTATAAGCGACTTCCATATTTTCCAAAGTTGCATCACCCCATTTTTCTATCCTTTTTTATTATACCATATTGGGGCTTTTTGTTATGTAAAGAAGACATCTGCAGCATTAAGATTATATTAAGAACATAAATCGTAATTTCTTATTAACGGCACTTGGTATCCTCTAACACTATCTTTTTATGCTTTATGATATACACCGAAGCATAAAAGAGTTGATAAAGAGGTATTTGAAATGATGATCAGACAGTTATGCGGCGTAATTCACTATAATAAAAGCGACTTTGCTGATGGACATATCTGTCTTGTCAACGCTTCCCAGTCGAAAGTCTCGATGCGCAAGTCGCGTTCGGGACTTTTCTTTTTACTGCGATTTCGTGCTCTCGTTTATAGTGGGTATCTTTTTTGTCAACACTTTCCGTAAAAGCACGACATTGAGAATGTAAATTCCCATGTTGTGTTTTTTATTTTAAATTATAAAAATTTGGCAAAGCAGGAAATGTATATTCCTGCTTTTCTGTTATGATATACATGTAGCTACTGAAATATTTAAGAAAGGAGAAATGGAATGGGAAATCTTGATAGTATCCAAAACAGCATAGATTATATAGAAAAGAATCTGAAATCTGAAATTTCAGCGCAAGAGCTTGCTGATCAAGCAAACTTTTCTATATTTCATTACTATCGACTTTTTCAAATGGCTATAGGCATGCCTGTTATGCAGTATATCACACGCAGAAAGCTACTGCACGCCATATATGAGATTAGTTGTGGAAGCAAAATCATCGATACAGCTTTGGATTATGGCTTCGACACATATGCTGGGTTCTATAAAGCATTTAAGCGTGAATTTGGCTACTCTCCAAAACAATTCCTTAACAACAACAAGTTGAATAAGCCATATAGAATTAATCTTTTTCAGGAGGAACACATTATGCTTACACATAAAAAATTAAACGAAATTTTGACAAACTGGACATTGGAAAACGAGACAATCAAGGATATTTTTTATGAAAGCGGAGAAAGGAATGAACACGCATACTATGTCGGAGATCGTTACATCATAAAGGCGTTTGTGAATTTGGGTAGTTTGAAAAATAATATAAATATTTCAAAATCGCTCAAAAGCTTGGGAATATCTGCCTCAACACCGATTAAAACTGTAGATGGCAAGGAAATTGTTGAGGATGGCCCGTTGTATTTTGTTTTAACGAATCGATTAGAAGGTGAACCAATAAAAGCTTTTACTATGTATGAAGATGACTACAAGAATAAAGCAAGGTTTGTAGGTGAAATCATCGGGCAGCTCAGCTTAGCACTGGAAAAAGTGGATGCAGTAGTCAATGATGTAAATATTTATGATACCGTCAAAAATTGGGCTTTGCCCAAAGTCAAAAATATGCTGGATATACCGGAAAGCTTTTGGAAAGATACCATCGAATATTTTGGATCCATATATGACACTCTCCCAAAACAAATTATTCAACGTGATCCTAATCCAAGCAATATTATTACAGGAGAAGATACGTGGGGATTTATTGATTTTGAATTATCGGAACGGAATATACGAATTTTTGATCCCTGCTATGCTGCAACAGCAATTTTAAGCGAAAGTTTTGATGAAAAGGATCCAGAAAAACTTGCTCGATGGATTGAAATTTATAAAAATATTGTTTACGGTTACGACAGTGTAGCAAAACTCAGCAGAAATGAAATGGATGCCATTCCATATGTTATTTTATCCAATCAACTAATATGTTGCGCGTGGCTCTCAGATCAGGATAAATATAAAAACATTTTTAATGTGAACAAAAAAATGACCAATTGGATTTGCAATCATTTTGAAAACCTAATCATTCCTTCATAATTCTATAGCTGTGTATTTTGCTACAGCTGAATAACAGCTTTTTTCTAAAATTATTTATTCATATGTGGTGTAAATTTTGCAGATTATTTATTTTTTTGCAAACACATTGAGTCTGAACGCAATTAGCATTCAGACTCTTTTTTATGTAATGTAGAGGGCTTCTACTTATAGTGGTATTTATTTCGCAGCGAAAACTCATTAGAACCATATAGAAAATACGCGCTTAGACCATTGCGCACCATTACGTGGAAAATTCTTGTTTCTCTTGAAAAGCCATATTTCTCCCGGAGTATCTACAAGATGGAAGGTATCAAATAGACAACAATGTATATTCTATGCTATAATGAAATCCAAAATTTCATTTTAAGACATTTTCTGCGGACATATTTCGACGGTGAATTGCAAAATCCTACTATATCCAAATACGAATCTGTTGAAGAAAAATCCAGCCAATGACCAAAATAAATAATAAGGAATGTGTTGTATGAGAATTGCCGTATGTGACGATGATAAAAATTTTTTAAAGGAACTTGAAGAGAAACTGTATCAATATAGCTGCATCAGTCGGGTTGAGTCCTATTCTCATATTGAAACTTTTTTTATGGATCTGGATGCAGGACAACATTATGACCTTGTGCTCATGGACTTGGAATGGGGCGAACAAAGAACCGGGATCAGCTATGTGGAACAGTTATATAATACAGCCCCCCATTTGCCTGTGATCTATGTGACAGGGTTTAACGATCGCTTTGCCCAACATATTTTGCTCAAAGAGACTAATCTGGCAGGATACTTAACCAAGCCAATTGATAACCAATTGCTTGAAAAATATTTAAGAAAAGTGATGGACAGCCGGGATGCTGGGAAAATCTTACATTCCAGCAGCAAGGGCGTCCGATTTCTATGGATGTGAAACGAATTGTTTACCTGGAAAGCCGGAATCATATTTCGTTCATTTACACGGATACATCCTCTTATATTGTGTATGAAAAACTAAGCGCACTTCTCTCCCGCCTGCCGGACACTTTTGTCCAGTGCCACAAAAGCTATGTCGTCAATATGCGCTGGATACAGCGGTTGGAACCTGAACGAGTTTTGTTAAAAAACGGGCGGCAGGTCGGTGTTAGCCGCTCGTTCCGCGCCAAAACGAGAGAAAAGGTTTTCCGTTTTATGGGCTTGCAGATATAGGAGAGAATGTATGCTTAATGAATGGCTTTGCGTATTTGTCCAGTCATGTACGGGACCGGTTTTCGGTTTTGCAATGGATAGTATGCAGATGGTTAAGGAAAATGCACCGCCTAAATGGGTTAGGATAGGTACTTGGCTGATCCTTTCGATTCTCTGCACTCTTTATAATATTTTTGGGAAAGATTCGCCCGCCGATATGAATTATTTGTCACTGCCGATATTTTTTTCAGGGGCAGTAGTAAGCTTCCGATTTTTTTATAAAACGAGTTTTTTGCGGCAGTTATCCATCACTTTAATTTTGATTATGGCGATCGGTTCTGCAGAACTCGTTATCGTTCCAATAATGTGGCTGCTGCGGATTCCCACAATATCTTTTGATTACAGCCATCCGGATATGCTGTTGACAGTCTTGGTAGGCAGTTTTGTATCAAACGTTATTTTATTTTTTGTGGCAGTTTTATGGCGCAGATTCAAACTGCAAAGACGAATGCCTCGTAGTTCATGGGTGTTTGTGATTCTGCCGCTTTGTCTGGTTGCACCAACATTGGTATATATGGAACAGATCCAACAGACAGGAGGAATGTTCTCTCTGCTGCATGTTTTTTCTATGACGGGAGCCTTCCTTCTGAATATGCTCCTCATCTTTGTGCAGTTCAATCAGGCAGAAAAAGATGAAGCCGAAAAAGAACTTGCGGAGCTCAAACACCAGACAGAACTGGAACGGCAGTATTATGAAAGCGTGGAAGCCCGCCGGGAAGAAATGGCGAAAATCCGCCATGACTACAACAATCATCTCTCCTCTGTTCTGGGGCTCATGCATATGGGCAAGCCCGATGAGGCGGAAAAGGTTCTCGAAAGTCTTCTTGCTAAGGTAGAGCAAACCGAAGAACAGCGGGAAAATCCAGTTGTAGGGTCAACGAATAGTTTTATAATATGAGGATAAAAAGATATGCTTAATCAATGGCTTTGCGTGCTATTTCAAGCATCTCCAGGCTTAGCGCAGGGATTTGCCATGGACAGCATGCAGACGGCGAAGAAAAATGCACCACCAAAATGGGTACGAGTTGGTACTTGGGTGATCGCCCAAATTATCGGTACGTTACATGTCGTTCTTGGAGCCAGTCGTCATACGGGCATCAGTATTTTGGCATGGATAATGTCCTTATCTGCAGCAGTGATTAGCTTTCGCTTTTTTTACAAAACCAGCTTTTGGCGGCAATTATCACTTACTTTAATTCTGATCCTTGCTGCTGTTTCGGCTGAACTGTTTGCAGGAGCAGTAAGATGGATATTTCATTTTCCTCCTCTATCTATTGATTACACGCAAGCAGACATGATGTTTGCTTCTTTAATCGGCAGTTTTTTCTCTTATATTACCTTGTTTTTAGTAGCGTCACTGTGGCGCAGATTTAATTTGCAAAAACGGATGCCCCGCGGTTCGTGGGCTTTTGTTTTGATGCCGCTGTGTCTGTTTATACCAACCACAATTTACTGTATAGAAATTGTCCGAAATAACGGCTCATTCTCGCCGCTTCATATCATATCCATGAGCGGCGCGTTTATTTTAAATTTTTTGCTCATCTGCGTGCAGTTCAATCAAGCGGAAAAGGATGAGACGGAAAAAGAACTGGCGGCGCTCAAACGGCAGGCAGAACTGGAACGGCAGCGGTATGAGAGTTTGGAAGCCCGCCAGGAGGAGATGGCAAAAATCCGGCATGACTATAACAATCATCTCTCCTCGGTGCTGGGGCTTCTGCAGATGGAAAGGTCGGATGAAGCGGTGAAAACCGTAAAAGATCTGCTTGCAAAGATGGAGATAACCGGAAATGTTCCGAAAGAATAAGGCTTTTCTGTGCAGCTGAGGCTGTCGGCTATTAAAATGCATCAAAACCTTCTGACTACCCTCGCTTCAAAAAATTGGTAAACCCGGTCAGCATTGCTGGCCGGGTTTTTCTGTGTCAATTTCGTCGAAAATTCCGTCGATTTCGCTTTTCTATCAGTTAAACCCTTGGGTCTTGGTATAATGAATAGGCTAAAAATTAGGGGTAAGAAGCAGTATGTATACTTCTCTATCCCAAACAAAAACTTAAGGAGAATGAGTTATGTTTTGCTCAAATTGCGGAAAGCAGATTCCAGAAAACACAAAATTCTGCAGCCATTGCGGTGCGGCTCAGAATAATATGAATGCACAATACAATCAACCGACACAACAAACCTATGCGCTGCAATCCCCTGTTAATATGCATACAAATTCTGAACCTAAAAAAGCAACGGGCAATAAGGGAGTAGAAATTGTTATTACCATCGTGGTAATTATCGCAGCGTTTATAATAGGATATTTTGCTACAGGAGCTGATAAGCTAAAAGAACCTACACCATTTGACACGCCTAGCAGCTTTGAATTCGATAAAATTCCAAGTCCTTCTATAAAAGACAACTAAACAGAATAATGCGATAGAAGATTGCTGCAAAGAAATATGTGAAACCTTTATTGCAAATAGAATTATACATACGAAAGGAAAATGATTATGTTCTGTAAAAACTGCGGGAAGGAAATTTCTGACGATACTAAATTCTGTAACCATTGCGGTGCAGCTCAGGATAGCTCTTCCGCTCAGCCCTCAGCCCAACCGGTTCAGCCGGCTGCGCCAGCGCCCCAGCCTGGAACAGCCCCTAAGAAAAACCCCATAACACTCGTTATCATTGCGGCAGTTGTCATTTTGGCAATCGTCTTGGGCATGTTTGTAATTGCGCCGGCTATGTCCGGAAACAAAGAGCATGCGCCAACTGGCGAATCCTCTGTAACGGCTGGTAATAATAATACTGGTGACGAAGCCTTCAATCCGGATAACGGTGATTCCAATGAAGTCAAACCGCCGGTAGAAGAGAAAGTCAACAAATGCAAGGTCTTTGAACTTAAGCGGGCAGATAATGACGCAATTAGTATCGAATTGTTTTATCGAGACGGTTCCGATTATGTAGCTGACGTTAGCGGTAGAATCTATATTCCTGCAGGTTCCAGTGAATACGATAGCATGTTGGCGGATACTATTGCGTTTGATGAAAAAGTGAAAGCACTCAACCTGCCTGAAGATATCATGCAGTTCGGTTATACGGAGATAAAACTGGAAGATGGTTATTTAGAAAACCATTTCGCTTTCCAAGAGCTTGACGCCAGCAACGCCTCCAACGTTGCTATGGTTGCAGAATTTTTAGGATTGCCTACTCAGGATGGATATTTTAAGCTGAGTGACTGTGAGCAATATCTTTTGGAAAGCGGTTTGGAACTGACACACGAGCAATAATAGAGGAGAGAAAAAATAATGTTTTGCGTGAATTGTGGAAAACAAATTATGGACAATGCAAAATTCTGCGCGCATTGTGGTGCGGCTCAAGGGGGTGCACCTGCTCCAACGGCTCACCCCGCTCAGCCGACCACGCAGCCTCAGGAGCCGCAGTATACTTCGACTCCTCAGCAGCCTTCTCAATCTAATGCACCGCAGCAATTCATTCAGTATTCGGCGCCAACACCGGCTGCCGAACCAAAGAAATCCGGAAAGGGAATGAAAATTGGCGGTATCGTTATGCTTGTCCTTGGCCTTCTGTCAATTTATGGCAGTTTTGCAAACGGGAACTATTCTGCAATGTCCAGCTATGGCATGGATATGTCAGATGCTGTTACAATCATTTTACAGATTGGCTTGGTTGTGGGCGGTCTTGCGATGATTAGCAAGGGCTATAAAAGATAAGCAAGTGATTCAATAAAAATACGAACTCTTAAAAAATAAGAGGATCAAAAAAAGTAGAGCATACTTGACCTTCATTAGTTGACATAAACACTAAAAATGCAGTCAACAAAGGCCAAGCTATGCTCTACAATTATTTTACGATTCTTTCCAAAAAACAAATGGAAATATCGCAGTTACTTCCATTCGTCTTCCCTGTATCAGGAAAGATACATAAGAAAACTACAGAAGAAACCCCATTCTCTTTTATTCCTTAATTAAATATGCATCTTTGGCCGCAGTCTGAACCAACTGCACAGCCTGCGCAAGGGATATCCCCTGTTTTCTCGCGATCTCCGCCACGTCTTCATATTCGGGCTTTTCACGCTGCACTCCCCAACCGGATGCTTTTTTTATCCGCACCGTCCCAAATTCTGTATCTACAGTTTCTACAGAGCGGTTTAAAACATATCGATTGCATACAGTTTCCCGTATTCCCAAGGTGGTTGTATGAAGCATAAGCAGACGGATCATTTCTTCTCGTTTTTCAGCACGGCACATACAGGTAAGTAATACGCCCGGGCGGTTTTTCTTCATACCTACCGGAATGGTAAATACATCCAGAGCCCCTGCGGCAAACAATTCTTCCGTGGCGAAACCGATTGCCTCCGGCGTCATATCGTCCAGGTTGCAGCGCAATTCAAGGATGCTGTCCCGATTCTCTGCGGTCTCTCCCCATAGTGCCCGAACGCAGTTTGCCTGCTCAAAATCTTTTTTCCCACACCCGTATCCTATTTTTTGAACCTGCATAAGGGGTTGGTTTCCGAATTCCTGCACAAAATGCTTCAGCAGGGCTGCTCCTGTGGGCGTGCAGAGTTCTCCGCGCACCTGCCCGCCGTAAGTAGGCACATCTCTGAGAATCCATGCTGTAGCGGGAGCAGGAACGGGCAAAATACCATGGGCACACCGCACCTGGCCGCTGCCCACGTGTATGGGAGACGCCACAATACGCTCAGGAGCTAATTCGTGAAGCAGCAGACATACGGCTGCAACATCGGCCACAGCGTCCATAGCGCCCACCTCATGGAAATGAACCTCGGTAACAGGACGTCCGTGAACATGCCCTTCTGCCTCAGCAATCAAACAGTATACGGATATAATATCCTGCTCTACCTTTTGCGGAAGTTTCATATGGGAAACGATATGTTCTATATCATGCAGCCCATGGTGTTCATGGTGATGGGCGTGTTCGTGACTATGATGATGCCCATGATCGTGTTCATGTTCATGGCTGTGATCATGGTCGTGCTGGTGGCCATGCTCGTGAGAATGTTCATGGACATGTTCCGTATCCAGGCTTTCTTCTTCCTGACCATTTACCGTTACAGCCATATGTGTGCCGGTAATACCGCATTTCACAGTCTTTTCCGCCCGAAAGCATACGCCCGGCAAATCAAGAGCGTTCAGGCGCTCAACAAACCCCACGGGATCCGGATGAAGTTCCAGCAAGGCGGCTGTAAGCATATCCCCTGCGGCTCCCATATTGCATTCCAAATAGAGTGTCTTCATTATTTCCCCTCCATATGATTCATCATACTGGCCAGATACCCGGCGCCAAACCCGTTGTCGATATTTACAACGCTGACGCCGCTGGCACAGGAATTCAGCATGGATAACAAAGCGGACAAGCCGCCAAAGTTAGCGCCGTATCCCACACTGGTAGGAACGGCAATAACGGGGCAATCCGCCAAACCACCAATCACGGAGGCCAAAGCGCCTTCCATGCCGGCAATAGCAATAATTACCCGTGCGGACATAATTTCTTCCTGATGAGAAAGGAGCCGATGTAAACCGGCCACCCCTACATCAAATAATCGAATTACCGTATTTCCAAAAGCTTCCGCCGTGCGGGCGGCTTCTTCCGCCACAGGCATATCGCTTGTCCCACCGGTAGCAACTACGATTTTTCCAATGCCATCCGGTTCAGGAAGCGTTCCAACGATCCCCACCCGGCTCAAATCGTCATACTGTAGGGGGAGGGAATCCCCTACTACTTGCGCGGCCTCTTTGCTCATACGCGTTATAAGAATTGTTTTCTGACCATGCTCCTGCATAGCGGCAGCTATATTCCGAATCTGCTCCGGCGTTTTTCCTGCTCCGTAGATCACTTCTGCGATTCCCTGCCGAAGTGCCCGGTGATGATCCAGCTTGGCAAAGCCTAAATCTTCAAAAGGTGCTTCTTTCAGCTTCAGCAGTGCGTCCTCAATATCCACTGTTCCATCTGCTACCTGATGGAGCAGCGCTCTTACTTCTTTTTGCTCCATAATCAGCCTCTCCCCTCCATATCCAGAAAGATACTGTCAAAATATGGTTTCAATTCTTTTACCAATTCGCTCCGATATTCCACTGCCCGGCCATACTGGTCTGAAGGGAGCTGAATCCGGGCGGCGCCGTGAAAAACCCGCACTCGAAAATCCGTAAATCCCATGCGGAACATGGCGTTTTCAGACTGTTCTACTTTTTGGAGCATAGCAGCCGTTATCACTTCCCCTGTAGGGATACGGGTAGCCAGACAGGCATAAGCGGGTTTATTCCATGTAAACAGCCCGGCTTCTTTGGACAACCGGCGAATTTCTTCCTTCTCCAGCCCGCATTCCCGCAAAGGCGACCGAACTTCCAACTCCTGCAATGCCCGCATACCAGGCCTGTCTCCGGCATCATCCGAAGCGTTGGTTCCATCCAACAGCAGTGTAAAACCATCCTCCATTGCCCTGGACTTTAATAAGCCAAACAAGGCTGCTTTGCAATGATAACAACGATCGGAAGGATTCTGAGCCACACACGCGTCCTGCAGAATATTGTGTTCTATTACCGTCAGTTCTATATGCAATTGTTTAGTCAATCTATACGCATCTTCCAGCTCAAAAGCCGGCTGAAAAGGTGTTTTTATAAAATAAGGCCGCACTTCTGCCCCATTTTGCAAGGCAGAGTAAAGCAGATAAGCAGAATCCACCCCTCCGGAAAAGCCCAAAGCGGCTTTTGGATTTGCTTTAAAAAAATCAGACAGCGTCAAAACAGCCCCTCCTGCACATATAACATAAAAACCCTTACCGGTATTCGGTAAGGGTTTTGGAGCGAACGACGAGGCTCGAACTCGCTACCTCCACCTTGGCAAGGTGGCGCTCTACCAGATGAGCTACGTTCGCATTTCTATGTCATTTCTGAGTGCGAGAATTATTATACTATAGCCATTTTATTTTGTCAATTGTTTTTTCCGTTTTTAGGAAAATTTATTTTTATAGGATGAATGTGTAATACATCCGAACCAATCCTTTATTTTTTTACAATACTTAGTTTAAAAATTTCCTACCCAAAATTGAAAGAAAAACCTTCTCCCCTTTCCCCTAAAACTATGGTATACTTAGACTATCGTTTTAAAAATGAAGAATCTCTATGGATAGTATTCTTTTAACTTTTTATCTCTGCTAAAATAGGAGGCCTTTATCTTGCTGTATCAAATCGACCCGGACGCATGGCAATCGGTATTCGCCGTTCCCAGTGTCCTTGTAGATAAACATCTGAAATTAGCTGGCGCTGTCCAGTTAAAAGTTCTTCTGTGGCTTCTGCGGCATTCTGGTCAGGAGCTGGATCTGGAAGCCATCTCCCACTCATTGGGCATTTCTCCGCCGGATGCTGCTGACGCCATGCTGTATTGGCAGGAGTGCGGGCTTATACTGAAAGGGCAAAAAGGTATACCTTCCGGTTTTACAGCTCAGGAACCCGCTGTTTCCAAAGAAGTTAATACTGTAGAACCTCGTCCAGAGCCTGTTGCTGCAGCTACTGTTACCGCAGAAGAAAATCCTCCTGCAGTTACCAGGCCGGCTCGTTCCTCCCGAATTCTCTCCCGTCCTCACAAAGCCGATAACGCCTTTGTGGCCAAACGGATGCAGGAAAGCCCGGACATCGCCTATATGATGCAGGAAGCCCAGCAAATTTTGGGTCGCCTTATTAACAATGGGGAATCTGCCACATTATTGATGATTCACGATGACTTTGGCCTTCCGGTGGATGTAATCATCATGCTTCTGCATTATGCCGCCGGTATAAACAAAGCCAACATGCGCTATATCGAAAAAACCGCCATGAACTGGGCGGATGAGGAAATCTTCACACACCAGAAGGCAGAAGAAAAACTCCGCCGGCTGGATGAAGAGGCCAAAGCCTGGCGCACTGTTGAATCCGTCCTTGGGACAGGCCATCGTTCTCCTACACAAAACGAGTCAGAAATGGCTTCCCAATGGATCCGAAACTGGAAGTTTTCCCGGGAAATGATCCGGGAAGCATATGAACGATGCGTAAACCAGACAGGAAAAATCAATCTCCGCTATATGCATAAGATTTTGGAAAGATGGAACCGGGAAGGGATTACCACACTCTCACAAGCTGCCCAAGAGCAGGCAAAAAAAGCGGAAAAGAACAGGGAATCCAAAACTTCCTATGATATTGATTCTTTCGAAAACTCCGGTGTTTTTGACGATTTTGGCAGGAGGTGACGCAGTTTGCATTACAGCGATCAGGTTTATAAAATGGCAGAGGCAGAAATGACCAGCCGCCGTCGAAAAGCTGAAAAAGAAGCAAATGAACGGCGGAACGAATTTTTTCTTGCCTTTCCCCGCGCCCGGGAAATCGAAAATACCCTCTCTAAAACAGCTATCCTGACAGCACGTGCTGTTTTGGGCGGCGGAAATGTTCGGGAAAAGCTTATAGAACTAAAAAATTCCAATCAAGCCCTGCAGAAAGAGCTTTCTCAGATTCTGGAAAACGCACATTGCCCCTCCGATCATTTGGAAATTCGCTATACCTGCCCGAAATGCGGAGATACAGGGTATATCGACGGCAGAATGTGCAGCTGTCTGAAACAGCTTCTGCGGGAAAAAGCATATGAGGAACTCAATGCCATTACTCCCCTTTCCTTATCTTCCTTTGAAACTTTTTCCCTTCACTATTATCCGGAAAATGTTCAGCAAAGTATGGAACGGATTTATTTAAACTGCCGCCGGTATGCAGAGACTTTTTCCATGGAATCCCCCAATCTTATAATGATGGGAAATACAGGTCTAGGAAAAACACACCTTTCTTTGGCTATTGCCGCTGTGGTGACACAGAAAGGATACGGAGTCGTATATGGATCTGTAAACAATCTGGTATCCAAACTGGAAAAGGAACATTTTGGCAGGGAAGAAGATAACGGGACTTTGGAAAGTCTTCTGACCTGTGACCTGCTTATTCTGGATGATCTCGGAACCGAATTCCGCACCGCTTTTTCCACGGCGGAACTGTATAACATCATAAATACCCGGCAAATGGCAAAACGTCCTACCATCATCAGCACCAATCTAACTATGAAAGAATTGGAATCCGCTTACAGCAGCCGTTTCACCTCCCGTATTATTGCCGACTATGTCCGCTGCCTGTTCCAAGGAGAAGACATACGGCAGAAAAAACGCATGATGCATAAGGGATAAAAATATGTCTGCCGGTTTATAAAGGAGTCCGACAATACATGAGAACTGAACAGGAAATGCTGGAACGGATTCTGCATTTCGCGCAGGAAAGAGAAGATATAAAGGCCGTTTATATGAACGGATCCAGAGCCAATCCAAAAGCCCCTAAAGACATTTTACAAGATTTCGACATCGTATATGTGGTGGAATCTACCGCACCCTATATACAGGATAAAAGCTGGATTCCTTTCTTTGGAGAGATTGCCGTTATGCAGGAGCCAGATGACAAAGATTTCTGGGATAACAACTCTTCTCCTGAAAAACAGTATGCGTATCTTCTTCAATTCAAGGATGGCAACCGTATCGACCTGACCTTTCAGAGCTTGCAAACAGCAAGAGAGACTTACGGAAAAGATTCCCTTACCAAGATTCTTTTGGATAAAGACCAACTTCTTCCCAGTCTTCCTCCTCCGGATGACTCCTCTTATCGTATAAAAAAAACCTACCGAAAAGGAATTTGCCAGGTGCTGCAACGAATTCTGGTGGGTATCCTGTTATGCGGCGAAAGGAATCTGGAGAAAGGAACCTACGTATGCACTGGAAACGATGAATCTGTATATCCGCCCACAACTATATCGAATGCTTTGTTGGTACGGGGGTATTTTTACAGACTTTCAGCAAACTCCGGGTAAGTGCGGAAAATATGTATCGAACCTCCTGCCAAAGTCAGACTGGGAAATGTATCTTTCTACATACCCTACGGCAGAAATGGAATCTCTAAAATACGCGCTGAAGCAAATGATCCTCCTGTTTCAGAAGACTGCTCATTTCGTTGCAGATCATTTCCAATTTTTCTATAATCAAAAAGAGGAAGCTGGTTCTATTTTTCACACGGAAAATGTACTGAATGATACGTTCCTTTAATATTCCCCCGGTTAAACCCACATAAAAAGACATAAGGCTGCGGTTCTTACATTAGCACCGCAGCCTTATTATTTTATTACAGTATCTTTCTTAGCTATAAGGAATTAGACCCTATACTGCTGTAAAACATATTGGCTTTTCCCTGCATCTTTTGCCTGATAAAGGGCTGTATCCGCCTGCCGGAACAAAGCCTCAAAATCCACTTTCTGCCCGTCTGCATAGGCACCGCCAATACTGCAGGTAATCAACGCGGACTTCTTCTCGTCCAAAACATGGCGAAGCATATCCTGGATCAAGCGGCATTTTTCCTCCAATACGGTCCGATTGGAAAGGCCCGCTATAAGAATAACGAACTCGTCTCCTCCAAAACGTCCTATGATATCGCTGGAACGGAAAATATTCCGAAGTCCTTCACCTGTAGAGCGAAGAACTTCATCCCCTGTATAATGGCCATAGATATCGTTGACCTGTTTGAAATCATCCAAATCCAATACCAATAACGCACAATTTACAGATGGATTATACAGCCTAAGATACTTTTGTATTGCATCAAAACACGCCTGCTTGTTGTAAATCTGAGCCAGAGGATCCCTTGTACTTAAAACCAGGTACTTCATACGGGTCTCGTGATCTCGGATCCGCAGAGCCAAAATCCGGCATGTGACCACAATGGTAAACCCCAATGCTACCAGTGCGGCAAAGACATCGTATTGGCCAATAGAAATATCCTTCACATGCAGAACAAAGCAAATATAAACAGTATCAAAAAAAATCAGAGAGCCGAAGCACAGCCAATACGGAAAAACAAAACTAGCGGATAAAGCTACGCACAAAGTTGGAATAAACACTCCCGGCCCCTTTGGTACTCCTACTGTGTCGATCAGAATGACAAAACCATACACCATGATTTCAAAAAATAAACATAAGAGCAAAACCAATGTATTGTATTGAGAAATCTTCTTTTTTAGAAAGTGTATGACAAATGCAAATAGGATGGAACAAAAAAGGAAAATGATATGATAAGAAGTAGGCTTCCATGCTCGGATAATAAAGGGCGTTAGAAGCATATATAGAACCAACAGAAGAACTGTCATCAGACTGAATGTATGCAGAGTACGCAAATTAATGTCTGCTATTTCTTTTTCCGCTTCTTTAAAAAAACGTCTGCGTTTTTTTGTATCCGCTTTCAGCCACTGCACTATTTTAGTCATTCCTTATTGTTCCTCCCTTCTTTTCTACATTTTCCTGCAGAAATTTCTGCAGAATCCGGATGAGTTCCTGCATATCCAACGGCTTGGCAACATGGGCATTCATACCGCATTCCATACATTTTTTGATATCCTCAGAAAAAGCATCCGCCGTCATAGCTATAATAGGAATGTCCGCATCGGTTCTGCCTGAACTGCGGATAGCCTGTGCCGCTTCATATCCATTCATAAGAGGCATTCGCAGATCCATAAGCACGACATCATAGAACCCCGGCTCAGAGGACACAAATTTTTCAACGCAGATTTTTCCGTTTTCTGCCCAATCCAAATGGAAGCCATACGACGAAAGCAGCTCGTTGGCAATCTCCCAGTTAAGATCATTGTCTTCTGCCAGCAAAAGGCGTTTACCAGTAAAATCCGAAACTGTGCTTTCACGGGTCTCCGTATAGTTATATTCTGCAGAAGCAAACGGTCTTAATCCCATATAGAGAGTAGATTTGAAAAGTGGTTTGGAAATAAAACCGCTTATTCCTACAGCACGGGCTTCCTTTTCTACCTCGTTCCAATCATATGCGGAAATCAACAAAATAGGGATATTTTCTCCAATATGCTTTCTTAGTTCCCCGGCAGTTTCGATGCCGTCCATACCCGGCATTTTCCAATCCAAAAGCACAATATGGTAATCTTTACCCATCTTATGCCTTTTTTCCGCCATTTGAACAGCTGTATTTCCATCCTTGGCCCATTCAGCATGGACGCCTATTTCTAATAGAGAATCGCAGGCGCTCTGGCAAAGTTCCGGATCATCATCCACTACCAGCATCTCCCACTGCGGCAGCTGCATCTCCTCTTCTTTCGTTTCTACCTTTTCCAAATCCAATGTGACATGAAATTCTGTCCCCTTATCCAACTCGCTCTGAACCTCAATGGTTCCTTTCATTTCATCCACAATATATTTGGTTATGGTCATTCCTAGTCCTGTGCCCTCAATTTTCCGTACTCTACTATCCCTCTCTCGTACAAAAGAATCAAATATTTTTTTCTGAAATGCAGGAGACATTCCGATACCCGTATCCTTAACCCAAAAATGTGTACACACATAATTATCTCCTTTGGGAGAATTTTCCTGGGATACAGTAACACGAATAGATCCTCCTTCCGGCGTAAACTTCAACGCATTGGAAAGAAGATTGAAAAGAATCTGATTTAAACGCAAACCGTCACAATATACCTTCTCAGACAGGATATTTCGGATAAAAATATCGAAAACCTGATTTTTGGCTTTTACCTGCGGCTGAACAATACTTACTATACTCTCCATAGTCTCCCGTAGAGAAAGCACATCCATGTTAAGAGAAAGTTTCCCGCTCTCAATCTTTGACATATCCAGTACATCATTTATCAAGCCTAAAAGATGTTTGCTGGAAAGAGTAATCTTTTTCAAACAATCTTTTACTTGTTCAGGTTTATCCATATTGGCAGAAGCTATTGCCGTCATTCCCACAATAGCATTCATAGGTGTGCGGATATCATGGCTCATATTGGACAAAAACTCGCTTTTTGCTCTATTGGCCTTCTCTGCTTCCTGCTGCGCTTTCTCTATCGCTATTAACTGCTGCCCTGCCATTCGGAAATAGATAATAAAAATTACCAGCAAAACCAGAACAATCAACCCTCCACCGGCCAGTGCCATATAGCTTTGCCGGCTTCCTGCCTCTGTTACAGCCTCATCTAAAATTCCGTGGGGCATTACGGTCACCAGATACCAATCCGAACTGGGAAGAGGGGAACAATACACATGCCGGTATTCTCCGTCCACACTCAACATCATAGAAAACTCTTCACCCTTGGAAAAAGCCGTTTTCATATCCCCTATAACCTGTTCGGCACTTTGATTATGGAACTGACAGCGATCCTCCATCCATTCAAAATAGTTTTCCGCATCCACATCTACATTTTGAAGGACAAAACTGCCATCCTTTCGAATAATATGCGAAAAAACCAGACTCTCATCCGCCCGCAGAGACATACTTTCGTTAATTTGTTCAATCGGCAGCCCCGCTACCAAAGCAGTGCAATGGCTTCCATCTTCCATAGGATAACCATCGCTTACCGGATACCCTACGGAAATCCCCAGCAGCAAAAGCTTTTCACCGGAAGCCGTTTCTCCAACAACCACCTTTTTTTCATTTCTGTTTAACGCTTCTAGAAACGGTTCACCATGCACAATCGTAACAGAATCCCCGTAAATTACATTCTCCGTTCCTTCCTTGGAATACAGGGCAAGGTATGAGAAATTCCTAGCCTGGGCTCCTGTTGTCAGCTCATCCAAAAGTTCCTGTCCGTATTCCTCAACAGTCTCTGGTGGTGTACGCCACATAATACCTTCCACCTGGCTCAAATGCATATCTATTATGGAGTCGAAATGAAGCTGCATCTGATAATTCATTTCTTCCATATAGATACCGCCAACCTCATTGATAGCTCTATCGCTTTCCCGAAGCATAAACTGCGTTATCCCAATAAAGACTCCTATGCAAAGAACCAGGATTCCTGCCAAACTGGCCCATAGAAATCTGTTTATTTTTTTCTTCACAAAGTGAACCTCCCCGCCGCAATCACGCCTTATTTATCCATTTTTCCAGCTGCTTGCACAGCAATGTAAAATCTATCGGCTTAGAGACATGGGCGTTCATACCTGCAGCTGCAGTTGCTGTAATATCCTCCGCAAAAGCATTCGCTGTAACCGCCAGTATAGGAATCGTTCCAGCATCCGGGCGGCGCAAAGCCCGAATACGTCTGGAGGCTTCACAGCCGTCCATTTTCGGCATCTGCATGTCCATTAAAATGGCATCGAAGTAAAATGGCTCTGATTTACGGAACGCATCTACTGCTTCAACACCGTTCCACGCTTTGGTAACTTCCATGCCATGCATAGCAAGCAACTCTTCTGCAATCTCCATATTTACTTCGTTATCTTCTGCAAGCAAGATACGTTTCCCCTCCAGAGGATTGGATTTTTCATTTTCCTCTTTTTCAGGAGGTGAAAGAGCTGTATTCTCCGATGCAGAAGATGCATTGTCTTTCGCAACAGTAAAAGGAAGCAGCACTGTAAACGTGCTTCCTTTTCCCTCTTCACTTTCTACATGGATTTCACCATTCATCAGCGCCACCAGATTTTTTGTTATGGGCATACCCAAACCCGTGCCAGTAGCCTGCTTTGCGCTGAATCGCATTTCCCGTTTATATGGTTCAAACAGATGAGGTAAAAAGTCTTTAGACATGCCGCTTCCCGTATCGGATACCACAAATTTATATTTTTCATGGCCGCCCTGATTCATCTGTGTGACGGACACAACCACCTTATCTCCTTCTTCTGTAAATTTTAACGCATTGGAGAGCAGGTTATTGAGAATCTGATGAATCCGGAAGGAGTCACCCAGCACAAGCGTATTTTCCAGGCGAAACTCCGTTTCCAGCGTTTTGTTCTCCGCCTGAGCCTGAATACGAAATGTTTCCAAACATTCTTCTACACATTCCCGCAGATCAAACTGCTTGTTGTTGAGTGTAATCATTCCCTGTTCCATTCGCGACATATCCAAAATGTCGTTGATGAGAACAAGGAGCTGACGGCTGGAAAAATGAATTTTCTCCAAATATCCAGTCACCTTTTCCGGATCCTTTACACACTGAGCGGCCAAATCTGAAAGGCCTATAATAGCATTGAGCGGCGTGCGCATATCGTGGGACATATTGCTGAAAAACCTTTGTTTCGCCGCTTCATTTTCCTTTGCAATTTCAAGAGCATCCTCCAAAAGTTTTCTCTCTTGGAGCTGTCTTTGCTTTTCCTCTTCAACCTCCCGGAAACAAAGCACAACCTCATTGGGAGCAAGAGATTCATCAAAAAGAACACGTACACTGACCCAGCGCATCTCATCCCCAAAACGACGAAGGAAATCCCCGCCGTAATCCCTAATTCTCTGGGAAACCAGGCTGCGTATATTTTCAGAAGAAAAGCTTTCAAGGAATTCACTATATGCATCCTTTTCTATAACTTCTCCCACTGTCTTCAGCAGTTCCGGATAGGGTCCTACAGGCGGAAGTTTGCTGCGTACATAATCGGAGCCTTTTATCATCTCGTATGTACCCTGGCCATAGTCAATTCTATATAATGCATAATACGAATTTCCCAATACCCGGACAGTCTCGTTTGTGCGCCGAATGCTGTCATTAATTTTCACATCTCTGTAGGTCATACCAAGCAAAACAGCCAGAAAAAGAAGGATAATCAGACCAAAAGAAAGCATGAACCTGTTAAAATCCCCTAAAATGCTGGAATACGGTACTGTTATAATCGAATACCATCCGTTTTCCATATGTGCATAGTATACGGCTCTTTGATTCCCGTCTATATCTAAAATAGGGGAATCATAACTTTCGAAAGCGCCGCTGTTTATCTGTTCGATTAATGTGCTCAGATATTTTTCAATCTCAGCATCCGACTCATCCAAATTCGTCTGCCGGTAGATCATTCTGCCTTGACTGTCGCAGAGAAAAGATGAATCCTCTTCTAAAAGTTCCTGGGAATCAAGCTGAAGACGAATATTTTCAGAAAATACATCAAAAGCCACAACAGCATCTGTATTTTTGCACTTCTGGGCTACTGTAATCACCGGCTTTTGCGATATGGCATCCGTATAAACATTTGTAAATATCACCTTATCCTGCGTCATAGCTTTGTTGTACCATTCCGTTTTGGTGACATCATACGTAGCGTCCCCTTCCCAGGGATTCGCTGCCAAAATTTCCCCTTTCAGAACAATATATGGATCCACGACCCCCTCGCCTAAAACAGCCTGGAGACGTTCAAAATACGCAGACATCCATTCCAAAAGATCTTCTTTTGAACGCCCCTCCATAATTCTTTGATCAACAGAAGAGGCTCCAAAAGAAATCAGGGTTTCATAAACCGTCAAATTGCTCTGCTCTTCAGACGCAAAATTCTGAGCCAATGCCATACCTGTATCCTGGGCATTTTTGAGAAGAGTGGATCGGACCATACTCATAGCCACAACTGTCATAAGAAGCAACACAAAAAAAGCGGCAATATTAAGACGCATATTTTTAAGAACCCGCTTCCATTTGACCATTGTATTCCGGGTCTTTTTTTTCATCCCCTTATATCCTCCGAATAGCTTCTGTTATTCTTTCATAAGCAGGGGCAATCTCCGTCATCAGGGCAGCCGCCTCTTCAAACTTCCCGGATCGAAACAACGCTACCTGACGGGTAAACAAATCAAATAAGTCTTTCATGGAAAGATTCCCGCAAAGCCCCTTTAGCGTGTGGGACGCTGCAACCGCAGCTTCTGCATCCCCTTCTTCTATAGCTTTCTGAAGCTTGCCATAGTTGGGGTCATCCAAAAACTTTTTCAAAAAGCGATTTAATAAACTCTCATTTCCCATAAAACGATCTAAAGCACTTTCAATGTCAATGCCCGTCTTTTTCCATTCTTCCTTTTTAGAAATATCCATGATAGTCCTCCTCATCTGTTTTTTTATACAAACGTGAAAGCTTCTCTTCTACAGAGAAAAAACATTCCAGCAGTTTGGGGTTAAATACGCCACATTCTCCCCCCTGTATCATTTTGATGACAGTCTCCCGGGGAAACGCGTCTTTATACACTCGTTTGCAGCTTAAAGCGTCATACACATCCGCCAATGACACCACCTGCGCCCCTAAAGAAATTTCTTCCCCTTTCAGGCCGTCCGGATACCCATTTCCATCCCAACGTTCGTGGTGATGAAGAGCTATATCATATGCATATCGATAAAATTTGTGCTCCCGGAGCTGTGGAATTCTCTCCAACAAAAAGGCTCCCTGGATAGTATGCTGCTTCATAACTGCGAATTCTTCGGCTGTCAGCCTGCCTGGTTTATTTAAGATTGCATCCGGAATGGCAATTTTTCCTACATCGTGCATAATAGCGGCGAGAGCAATATTTTGGATTTCCTCATTTCCAAGCCTGTCTCCCAATGGTGTATTGGAGAGAAGAAATTCTGTGATATCATGGATCCGGCGTACATGCTCGCCGGATTCGCCGTTGCGAAATTCTATGGCTGTTGACAAAGCCACGATCATTCCCTGATTCAGCTCAATTATCTTTTGTGCCTTTTCCAGTAGTTCAGACTGCTGCTGTTCCACTACATTGCTTAAACGCTTTCGGGCACGAAACAGCTCCACCACAGAATTAACCCGTCGTAGGACTATATAGGGCACAACGGGCTTACTGATAACATCCATTACTCCCAGACGATAGGCTTCCTTCATAGTAGCATCGCTGGCCTCTGCGGTAATAAGGAAAACCGGCAGCCGTTCCAGAAGTCCTTCTTTTTCTAAGCACCGCAGTACCTCCAAGCCATCCATTTCCGGCATCATAACATCCAACAGGACAGCACTATATGCTTCAGGATCCGACAAAATTTTTTGAAGACCCACTTTTCCGTTTTCCGCTTCTTCCACCACATAGTCAGAGGAAAACAGGTTATCCAGAATCCCCCTGTTGATTTCGTCGTCGTCAACAATAAGAATTGTACTTTGATAGTTTTCGGATGGTCTTTCAGAAAAAATAGTTTCCATTTTCTTTTCCTCTTTTTCAAACTCCAGGCAATCTTGTCTTTTTTTCTTCCTTAAAAGAGAAATTTTTGAAAATTTAAGACAAGACTCTTCCTATTACGGGATCCGGTTATCTTAAGCAAAATCCATGCTCTCAAACATATCCTTACACAAATACTAAGAAAGACGGGAATGCGCAAAGCTTCCCCGTCTCCTGCCTGGAAAATCAATCTTCTCCGTAATGTCCCAAAGTACCCAAATTCTGAGCTTTCAAATACGCATTGATAAAACCGTCTATGTCGCCGTCCATTACAGCGTTAATATTGCCGTTTTCAAAACCGGTTCTGTGATCTTTCGCCAAAGTATACGGCATAAAGACATATGAGCGGATCTGACTGCCCCAGGCAATTTCTTTCTGATCCCCTTTAATATCTTCTATTCTCTCCAGATGTTCCCTCTCTTTAATTTCCATCAATTTGGATTTCAGCATACGCATAGCTACTTCCTTATTTTGGAACTGGCTTCTTTCCACCTGGCAGGCTACAACGATTCCTGTAGGAATATGCGTCAAACGAACAGCCGATGAAGTCTTATTAACCTTCTGACCGCCTGCGCCGCTAGCGCGGTAAACATCCATTTTGATATCTTCCGGATTGATTTCCACATCTACCGTGTCATCAATTTCGGGCATTACTTCAATAGAGGCAAAGGAAGTATGACGCCTTCCGGAAGCATCGAAAGGAGAAACTCTCACCAAACGGTGAACGCCATTTTCGCTTTTGAGAAAACCGTAGGCATTTTCACCCTCTATAAGAATACTTGCACTTTTTAGGCCTGCTTCTTCGCCGTCCAGATAGTCCAGTGTTGTAACCTTATAGGAATGGCGTTCAGCCCAGCGGTTATACATGCGGTAAAGCATTTCCGCCCAATCCTGGGCCTCCGTTCCGCCTGCACCAGCATGAAAAGTCAGAATGGCATTTTTACCATCATATTCTCCCTGGAGCAAAGTGGAAAGGCGCTGCGCTTCCAAACTTTCCTTTATTTTGGATAGTTCCTCCTGCGCCTCCGGAAGCAGAGAAAGATCCCCTTCCTCGTCTGCAAGCTCAATCAGCGCCATGGTATCTCCATAGGCTGCTTTCAGCTTTTCATACCCTTCTATTTTATTTTTCAACAAGCTGGAACGCTGCAAAATTTTCTGCGATTTTTCCATATCATCCCAAAATCCAGGCTCAGAGGCTTTCATATCCAGTTCGGCCACCTCATTCGCCATAGCCTTTAAGCCCAAAGCTTCCGCAAGATCACGGATCTCCGGCTCCAAGCCCTCCAATTCCAAACGCAATTCCTCAAACTGAAGCATATATTCACAAGCCTTTCTGCGCTTCTTACTGCGCGTAAAATCTCTAAAGCAAACACAAATCTCTTTAACTTAAAAATTATACTGTATTTTATAGAAATTGTAAAGGAAAAGCCGCTTGTTTCTTTGAACAACACATAAATTTTGTGAATGAGATGAAAACTTCTCTCTTATAGGATTGCAGTCAGCGATAAAAAAGGATACAATGAAGAACAAAGGATGCACTGTTATAGATTTGGAGGATCTTTAACCATGGATTATACCGGAATAAAATGCCCTGTTTGTGGAAAAACATTCACAAAACAGGATGATGTTGTGGTTTGTCCGGAATGCGGTGCCCCCTATCACCGGGAATGTTACCGCAATACAGGACACTGCATATTCTTGGAAAAACACGAAAAGGGGGAAACTTGGCAGCCTCCCAAGGAAACCCGTCAAAGTGGTGGGGATGAAGAGACGCGCCGCTGCCCCCGCTGCGGAAAAGACAACAGCAAATACGCTTTATTCTGCGATCATTGCGGGATGTCCCTTTCTGAGGATCCGCCGGTGGGGCCGCAGAATAACTATGGGCAATTTCGGGATCAGCCTCCCCGCCCAAACTCCGGAAATCCCGGGACGCAGCAGCCCGGTCAGGCTCCGGGGGGATTCCCTCAGGGATCTTTCTTTGGCGGTACGCCTTTTGTGCTGGATCCCATGGGCGGCGTGAACCCCAATGAACCTATAGATGACGTTCCTGCGGGGGAAGTGGCCAAACTTGTGCAGAACAACACTGCGTATTACCTTCCCGTTTTTATGAATTATAAACGGAACCGCCGCAACCGTTTCAATTTTTGCGCTTTTTTCTGCACGGGAGGATGGTTCCTTTACCGTAAGCAATATAAATGGGGCGCCATACTAACCGGAATAATGGTCCTTATCTACGGCCTTTCCACATATTTTTCCTACATGTCCCAAGATATTTTAATGCAGCTTATGAGCCAGGCTGGGTTCAGCAACGATATGAGTATTCTGGCGGCAGGCCAACCCTATAGCGAGCTTCGTGATCTTCTTCTGCAGCAGTCTTTCTGGACCCAAATCACCATATTTTTACCTCATATTTTAGGTCTTCTTCAATTTGTTTTGATGCTGATAATTGGTTTCAATGCCAATAAGATGTATCTCAAGCATTGCGTCCGGAAAATTCGCAGAATTCACGAAATGTGCCCGGCACCTGAAGAAAAAGCGGTTCAGCTGCAAAATCAGGGCGGTGTAAACACGGCTATAGCGGTCTGTATGCTCATTTGTTATATGATCCTGTTTTATTTACCAAACCTGTTTATATAATCTTGCCCACAGAACAAAAAATAGATTGACTTTCTCCAAATGTGTTGATATAATTAATCCGTTAAGCTGTTCTCAGCTTTATTATCCTTGCTCCGAAGGTATTTCGGGGCCTCAAGTCCAAAAGGAGGTGCAAGTATGCCGGATATCAAACATTCCTATGAAACCGTATTCATCCTTTCCATGAAATTGGGTGATGAAGGAATCGCTGCATTGATCGAAAAGTTCAAAGCTCTGATCGCTGCGAACGGAACGGTAGACGCTGTTGATGAATGGGGTAAGCGTAGACTCGCTTATGAGATCAACAAGGAAACCGAAGGGTATTATACTCTGATCAGCTTCACCAGCGCTCCTTCCTTTACCGCTGAGCTCGACAGAATTTACAAGATCACCGATGGTGTTCTTCGTTCTCTGATCGTGAAAAAGGAAGACTGAGCAAAATTGCTGCAGAAAACGGAAAGAGAGTGAATGGAATGCTCAATGTTGCTGTTTTAATGGGTCGTCTCGTTGCTGATCCTGAATTAAGACATACTGCCAATGATGTTTCTGTTACCAGTTTCACTGTTGCGGTAGACCGTTCCTATGTGAAAGCAGGCGCTGACCGGCAGGCTGATTTTATCGATGTAGTAGCATGGCGCAATACAGCGGACTTTGTGTGCAAGTATTTCCGCAAAGGCCAGCTGATAGCTGTGCAGGGATCTATCCAGACCCGTACGTACACCGATAAGGATGGCAACAAGCGTAAAGCCGTTGAAATCGTCGCAGACAATGTGCATTTTGCTGAACCTAAACGCGACAATAGTCAAAGCGTTATGATGGGTAACGGCTATCATTCTCGTCCTGAAATGCCTGTTCAGCAGTCTGCTCCCGCCTATGCAAGCGGTAATGCCGATGATTTTGAAGAGATCCCCACAGACGATGATCTGCCCTTCTGATCTCTTCCCCACTGATTTTGATTGTAAAGGAGGCTTTTTGCCATGGCTGAAAGAAGCGAAAGACCCGAGCGCCGCGGTGGCCGCAAGGGACGCAAAAAGGTTTGCGGTTTCTGTGTAGACAAAGTCGAAGCTATCGACTATAAGGACGTTGCAAAGCTTCGCCGTTACATCTCTGAAAGAGCAAAGATTCTTCCCCGGAGAGTAACTGGTACCTGCGCACGTCATCAGCGTGAGCTGACTGTCGCTATCAAGCGTGCACGTCATCTCGCACTTCTCCCCTTCAGCAACGACTGATTTCGAAAGGGACAAGCTCATCGAGCTTGTCCCTTTTCTGTATGCAGAGCCAAACGGCTCCCCCTATATCCCCAACGAAAGAAGGATGTCCTATGATTATTGATTCCCATGTCCACATGTTTCCGGATAAAATTGCAAAAAAGACGCTGGATCATCTATCCCAGATTGCGCAAAGCCCCTATCATACCGATGGCACCGCCGCAGGAACTGTTCAGACCTTTGACCGTTGGGGAATCCAGGCAGGAATTGTGATGCATATTGCAACGAAACCTTCCCAGCAGACTACAATCAACAATTGGGCTGCTTCTCTGCAAAAAGAATACCCTGGCCGCCTTTTCTGCTGTGGTACTATACATCCAAAAGCCGAAGATGCTTTGGAAGAGATTGACCGTATCCGGGAACGGGGGCTTCACGGAATTAAGCTTCATCCGGACTATCAGGACTTTATGGTGGATGACCCCCAAATGTTTCCAATCTATGAGAAAATTGCGGATTCGGGGCTACCCGTGGTATTCCATACCGGTTGGGATCCTCTTTCTCCAAACTGCGTCCATGCTTCCGCCAAAGGGATAAAAAAGGTTGCGAAACTCTTTCCTACCCTGAAAATTGTCGCTGCCCACATGGGCGGTATGCGCCGCTATGATGAATCGGAAGAAGAATTGGCAGGAATCGATACCGTATGGTTCGATACAGCCATGTCTTTTTTGTATTGCCAACCGGAGCAATTTCTCAGGCTTTGCCGGAAACATGGAGCGGATCGCATCCTTTTTGGCAGCGATTGCCCCTGGAGCCGATCCTGCGACGAAAAAGAATATCTTCTGCATTCCGGTCTCTCCGACGAAGAACTGGAAAAAATACTATGGAAAAACGCCTCTGAATTGTTTTCCCTTTCTCTGTAATAAAATCATACTCATATAAAAGAAACCCGGATAAAAAACGAAAGGTTTTTATCCGGGTTTCTTTTATATATTGCATGGGAATGCTTTTCCATTATTTTATATTTTTAGGTGCCGTAATTTCCCCACTCTGAACATTCCAGCAAACGATCTCCTTCATAACGCAATTTTAAAGAAAAGAACGATTTTCTTTCATCAAGGAGACGGAACATTTCCTTATCCCCTTCCCAAAGCTCCAAATCCTTTATTTTATTCTTATCCACCCATTCCAAAACCCCTTCTTCACATTCCCGCATTCCCCCTGTAAAAGAAGAAGAAGTAAAAAGAAATATATATTCCGGCTCCTGCTGGTCGCAGATAAATGTCAGTATTCCACGAAAGCTGTATTGCAGCAAAGTAAGGCCGGTTTCCTCTTTTACTTCCCGGAGCAAGCATTCTTCCGGCGTTTCTCCCGGTTCAAATTTCCCTCCTACGCCAATCCATTTATCATGGTTCACATCATTCTTCTTGGAAACACGATGAAGCATTAAATATTGCCCGTCTTTTTCCAAATAGCATAGGGTTGTCTGCATCATTTTGTATCTTCCTTTCAAACGAATATTAGGAGTATGGAGCGCTTTAATGAGAAAGGGCGCTGTGAACATACAGCGCCCTTTCTATATGCAAAATTTATTCTGATTTAGAAGGATCTGGTCCTTTACTAATTACAATCAGTACCTGGGAACCATAAGGCATTTCGTCTCCTGCCTTAACGCCCTGATATCCCACAGCTAAACCGGCTTCCACTGAATCGCTGTATTCTTCCACCTTTGAAGGCACAAACCCTTCATTGGCAACAGCGGTAGAGGCGGACGCCAAATCCAGCCCCTGGATATCCGGCAATTTCCGGACAGCCGGCCCCTGGCTGATCACCACGACAACCGCCGTCCCTTTCGACATTTTAGCACCGTCCCCTGCCTCAGGCGTTTGGGAAATAATGCTTCCCTCCGGTACTGTGTCGCTGAACTGTTTGTTGGCGGCAGTCAGAATCTGGTAATCTTTGCCCTTTGCTTCTTCCACTACATCTTCATATTTTTGCCCTACCAGATTCGGAACATCAATCATATCGGCGGTATCCGAACTGGAAGGTTCTTCCGAACTTTCTTCTTCTGAAGACACCGCAGAAGAAATGTCAGAAGAAACAGAAGATGTTTCCGACGAGGAACTGCTTTCGGAATTTTGGGAAGAAATCCATATTACACCGATTACCGATAAAACAATAAGACAGCACACACAAGAAACCAGAACCCACACAAAAGGAGGCACGCTTCCTTTTCTTCTCACAGGCGGAGGTGTCTGCGCCGGGTAAACAGGAGGAATATGGTGCAGGCTGGCGGTCTCAATCGTAACCGTAGGCGAAGCGGATAACTCCGCGCGGAGCCTTTCGAAAGTAGGCGTCCGTTTTTGAGGAGACACCTGCAGAGCATTGGCTAAAGCGCTTACAACATGGGGCGGAATACTTTTCAGAAGGGAACTTGGAATCAAAAGTCTGGGATCTTCTTTCCTCTTCAGAGCCGCTTGAGGCATTACACCTGTCAAAGCAAAAAACAAAGAGGCTGCAAACCCATAGACATCCGTATATTCCCCTACGGGAGCGCCTGGTTCATACTGCTCAAGGGCAGCACATCCCCCATAGAGATCCGGCGGTAATTCTCTTCCGGTCATGCGCACAGCAGGAATACAGAATTCCGTCAGCTTCATTCGGCCGTCCTGCATAATCCGAAGGGATTCAGGGGATATGCCCAAATGATTCATGCCCCGGGAATGAATGGTGCTCAGAGCAGAAAGAACAGGCATGAAAAGCTGCCTGGCGGCATTCCAGCCAATAGTTCCCCCGCTTCTTTCCACAAAATACTTAAGGGTAATGGATTCTGCCCATTCTGCCACCGTATACGCCGTATTATTTTCTTCGAAAATATCATAAAGCTGTGTGATGGCAGGATAATCCCGCACATGAGCAACCTCTCTTGAGCAGCTCAAAAAGTAAGAGAGGCATTCATCATAGGTAACCTCGCTTCCAGGGTTTACAAGAATTTCTCCCCCGGAAACGCGGCTGCAAAGTGTGGCCGGAAAAAACTCCCGTAATTCAATGGGAGCATGCAGCACCGTATCATACCCTATATACGTTATCCCCTCACTATTGCAGCTCTTTACCTTACCTACTAAATAACGGTTTTGCAACACTGTCCTGCAGGCGAGGGCATTTGCGGACTGAGGTTCGTCCGCACTGTGCCCGCAAACAGGGCACACCGTTTTCCCCTCCATAGGAGACATACAATTCATACATAGTTGGTTGTTATCAGCCATGGGTATCCCTCCTGCGCTGCCGGAATTTTACGTGCAGCAAAATCAGTCTTCGTCTTCATCGCTCTCGGGAGCGTCCCAGTTATGCCAAACATTCTGGACATCGTCATTATCTTCCAGAGCATCCAGAAGCTTCTGCATTTTGGTCTGGGATTCTTCATCCGCAAGAGCCGTATAGGTTGTAGGAACCATTTCCACTTCTGCAGAAACAAACTCATACCCTTTGTTTTCCAGATCCTCGCGGACACCGCTGAAGTCATCCGGCAAAGTGGAGATTTCAAATACATCCTCATCGGCCTGGAAATCCGATGCGCCTGCTTCCAGAGCATCTTCCATCACTTTATCTTCATCGCGACCTTCCTTTTCGATAACAATAACACCTTTTTCCTCGAAAAGGAAAGAAACACAGCCGGTAGTACCCAAATTACCGCCAAATTTATCAAAATAATGGCGAACATCCGCGGCCGTGCGGTTACGGTTATCGGTAAGAGCTTCCACAATTACGGCTACACCGCTGGGACCGTATCCCTCATACGTAATATTCTCATATTTGGCGCCGTCATTATCACCAGCTGCCTTACGGATAATTCTCTCAATATTATCATTGGGAACATTTGCAGCCTTCGCTTTGGCAATGCAGTCTTTCAGCTTGGAGTTGGATGCCGGGTCGGGGCCGCCGCCTTCCTTTACTGCAACCGCCAACTCTCTGCCGATTTTTGTGAAAATCTTAGCTTTGGCGCCGTCTGTTTTCTCTTTTTTTCTTTTAATATTATTCCATTTCGAATGGCCAGACATATGAATCCTCCTGGAAATTAAATTTGTAACGCGGGTTTTCAAACCGTATCCTTGCTTATCCTTATATAAGGACTGCATTTTATAATACCATAAATCCGCAATTGTGGCAAGCTTTTCCGTTTTTAGTGAGCCTATATTCAAAATAAAAACAGACAAACGCTTACCTTAACAAAATATATTTCCAAAAGCAAGGGAAATCCTGCAGGCAGCCATCAGGCTGTCTGCAGGAATAAATCCAAAGCAAGCTAAGATATTATCCGTTTTTCTTTTCTCCTGACGCCTTTAAAGCGGTAAGCGTATATACTACATCTGCCTGCTCTGCTACCGCAGGGGAATGGGTTACCAATACAATACAGCGATTTTCTTCACGAGCCAACCGTTGAAATATGCCCACGATCTCCTGCTGAGTATCTTCATCCAAATTTCCGGTAGGTTCGTCCGCTAAAATAATATGGGGATCATAAGAAAGGGCTCTGGCGATGGCAACTCTCTGCTGCTGCCCGCCGGAAAGCTTTAACACTCTCCTATGCGCTTCTTCGCTATCCAAGCCCACCTTTTCCAATAATTGCATGGCTTTCTGTTCCCGTTCTTTTTTCTGTATCCCAGCTATTTCCATGGAAAGAACTACATTTTCAAGCGCCGTCAGATTGGGAAGAAGATTATAGCTCTGAAAAATCACCCCTACATTATGGCTTCTGTAAAAATAGGTGTCGATTCCTGTTATCTCTTTATCGTTGAACAGAATCTTTCCTTGGGTAGGAAATGCTAATCCGGATAAAAGGGATAAAAGGGTTGTTTTCCCCGCACCGGAACGTCCTATCACGGCATATATTTTTCCTTCGTCAAAGGTAAAGCTTATATTTTTCAATACGGCAGTCCCATCTTCATACGTGTAGGAAACATCTTTTAATTCAAGTATGCTCATATTATCCCCTCCTCAATCGCGGTTTGTGAGAATCTTCAGCGGATCATACCGCAGAATAAAGACCATGGCGGCGCAGCTGGAAACGATCGTCAGAAGCACGCCGATGCCCATTAATTGCAGCACAACCGTCCAATCCGTGGCAGAGGATACCTGATCGATATACGTATTCCCTCCATTGGGCTCCATCCCCGCATTCTGCATCATCTGGGGTTCTTCGCCCCTATCCGAAGGCATGTTGGGCCTGCCAAAATTGTTTGCAATCGTATTCTGTTGCTCCTGCTGGGCTGAAATCTGTGTTTCCAGCAGGGCATTGGTCGTGGGCACGGAAACGGCCGCCCCCACTGCTACACCAATCAAAATAGATGAAAATGTTACAATAAAAAGTTCGATAATAAACTGCAGAGCAACCTTTCTTTTTTTCATGCCGATAGCTGTCAATACGCCAATTTCATATTTCCGATCCCGGATTGTAAAAATATTAAGCACAATTAAAATGATGACCCCTATGGCTAAAACCACTATTAAAAAGTATAAAG
>CALWJA010000080.1 GCA_944380875.1 uncultured Clostridia bacterium | reverse complement strand
AAAGAATTCTGAAAATCTTTTCAATCTCTCCGTGGGCCTGCTCTTTCAAAGTAGGCTTATTCATTTCGGCACATTCTCCTTTGAGCAGTTTGCTCGTATGTGTTGGCGGCAAACTAATGCGGCGCAGCTTTTAAACTGCGCCGCACGGATTCGCCGTCAACGGCAATCTGAAAAAAATTAAGAGGTTTGATTTGATGTGCCGTATTCACTGCTCGCCCCCCGGCAACCTTGGGAACCATGCGGGCAGGCTTGCAGTTTACAAACCGTTCACTGGCTCCCCAAGGGTCTTGCTGATTACAACCCAAGGTCGACCAACCCATCTGACGTGTGGGCAAACGATAATGCGTATCATAATAAACTGAGCCCAATCGTATGTATGCAGGCGCTGGATGGTTTCCTCATCCACGCCGAGTTCTCTTAGTTTCTTTTCTTCTGCTTCTTTCCAGCGGAGCCATTCTTTTTCCGCTTTGGCTTTGTTGTAAGCCATAGTTATTTCCTCCAATCAATCTGAAATTTTTTGAAAATTCAGATTGTCGGAGGCGGCGGTCTGCCGCTATGTATCTTTAACCATGACTTTTTTCTGCAGGCACGAAAAAAGCGCACCCGCCAAAAGGCGAATGTGCATAATACGTCTATTTCATCGAAAAAGAGAGATAAAGGAAAATTACAGAAGAAATTTATCGAATCAAAAAGATAGTTTATTATGTAACGAACACTTTTCTACTCCCATAGTTACAATAATAATCACTATTGCACCATCTAAATATTCCCCCATTTCTATTATTTTATCTTTTTAACATATTTCTATATACTTTCTTGCCCATGCGTTATCATAGTAATCACTGTATTCACTCATATGGCAACCATAACATAAATCTTCTGACATTTCAGAAATGACATTAAAAAGTTCCAAATTGGTCTTCCACTTAATCTCAATTCTATCGTATCCAAGTAACGCTCCGAGAATATTCCCTGTAATCGCTCCGGTCGAATCGCTATCCCCTCTGTGATTTACTGCTGCAATAATTCCCTTTGAAAAGTCATTCTGATATTTCAAACTACAATAAATTGCAATAGCAAGCGTTTCCTCAGCAACCCAACCCTCTCCAAGCTTCTCAATGTTCTTCATATCATTGTCATTGTTTTCAGCCAGTTCCATAGCGAGATCAATAAGCGATACCAGTTTATCCGTATAGCAATCTGTTGAAAATAACTGTTTCACCGTATTGCGTGCCTGAACAACAATATCATAAAGTATAGGCTCATTGTTTGAGTATACAATTTCGCTTAATATATGCGTTAGAACAGCGGCAGGCATATATCCCAATGAATGTCCATGTGTAATTGCTGCAAGTTCAGCTCCCATCATATCTAACTTTTCAATTTCAATGCGTTTAGAATCGTAATGTAATCCAAGTGGTGCAACTCTCATAACTCCACCACATCCCTTACTGTTGTTAATATGATTTTCTATCGTTCCGCATGAGCCTGTTCTAATTTCGTACAGTGAACGTATGCAAGTAGTACCTGGAGCACGACGGGCGTATAGTTCCGGCACATCAAGAAGCCATGATATACGGCATTCGTTTATCTCACTTGAATCAGTCGAATATCGCTCTGTTTGTGTTCTTAGCCAATCAAGATAACATTGCGGTGCATACGAGACAGGGTTTCCACCTATTCCTCTCATACGTCCCCGTGTTTCTGCTACCAAGATGGCATTGGCGGTAAAAAGTGTCATCTGTGTATCATCAGATATCTGCGCCACACCATCGTGCAACTTATATCCCGTGATACCATCGTCTCCATATGTTTCGATTATTTGGTGATAATCCATAAACTCAACCGGATAACCGAGTGCGTCGCCGGCAGCTCCTCCAATAAGTGAACCTTTAATCTTATCAAGATATTTTTTTTGTTGGGCTTTTTTGTTTTCAACTGCATCATACTGTTTTTTTATTTCGTCTCTATAAAAATTGTTATCCCCGAAATTACGATAAAATTCATTATAATTGTATTGATCAGTTGGATTTGTAAGAACTGCAAAATCTATTCTTCTGAAGCAGTCTTTTTCGCTCATTTGGTCAAGCCTAAACTCCTTTAGTGCTTTGTAAAACAAATCAGATACAACTTTAGCATCATTTCCGAATGCTCCACAACCAAAAGCTCCTAAAACAAGATGTCTGTAACCCATAACAGCCGCAACACGTAGCATACCGACAATCCTGTTATAAAACATATTTTGGTATTCTTCCTCAGTCATACCTTCTTTTCCGAGTCGCACCATAGGTGCTGCACAACTCATAACAGAAACGATAACGCTTTCGTCCAATAAATTGCCTTTTGAATCTTTTATGATCTCCACTTTTGGCGTAATCATAATTGCATCTGAAGCCATATATGTATTTAATGACCGGTTATATTTATAATATTCCTCAGCTTCTGGGCTTTCAAGAGAGCAGAGCAGGGTGCTCGTTCTGCACAAATCTTCTTCTTGTGCTTTTGCTCCATTTCGAACACCTCCACCAGGATGTACGGGGTTTGCAAAATTCAAAACAAGAATTTCCTTATCATCCTTACTGATTAAATAAGGATGCTCATAATTTCTGCGAGCCACAGCAAAAGAATCCATATTCACACAATCATGACCGCATTTTCCTATATTAAAAATATGTTTTTCAAACTTATACTCGCTTAATGAATGAACTTCTTTCGGCAAAAATACTCTTACTGTTTTCATTTCACTACAGTTAAGCTTCAAGTTGATTCTTTTGCCATCTTTTATATAATAACCTTGGTGAACTATTCTTATTGTATCGTTGAAAATATCCATTGCTCTCATATTTCTACCTCTATATCCCTCTCCATTTCAACAATTAAAGAAAATATTTCTTTAATTTGTTTGGTAATCGATGCACTTTGGCGTATCCTTGAATTGTTGCAATGCGATAACCGCCTGTGCAGTAAACAGCATGAATATTTCCGCTTTGCTCTTGTACTAAATACAAGTCATGCCATGAATCATATTCCCGATCTCCTGAATCAAAAGTCGGAATATCCTTTGAGAGCCGAACAACCCTCGGATAATAAGCATCGGTAAAAAACCTCACGTTGCAGTCTTTGAATTTGTCCGCGTCAAAGGGGGTACCGCTTTGATATTTATCCAGATCTTCTTCTGTCACGTTTAAAGTCTCCATCGAAAAGAGAAAGCCCTTACCGAAGTCGCGTTCAATAGACTTGTTAAACATTGTCAATCCTCCACATATCTATTCATACATACATCTAAAAACGCTATTTTATTCTATTGTTTCAGTATCTTCATTTCTGCTTTCGTATGCCTGCATTGTCAAATCGATTGCATCAACCACACTTGTGATATGATATTTCAGCATAAACAGCCTGTCTGATTCCTCTGGATAATGATCCTTAGCTTGTCTCAA
>CALWJA010000079.1 GCA_944380875.1 uncultured Clostridia bacterium | reverse complement strand
GTATGAGAAGCCTTCTGTTAAGCGTAAGAAGAAGTCTGAGGCGGCTCGTAAGCGTAAATTCAGATGAGACATTTCAAATCTGGGACTTGAAAAGCGGGCTTTAAGCCCGCTTTTTTAGCTTCCTTTGGTTTTGGAGGAATCGGTTATGGCTTTTTGCTGCCCGATGCGGCGGAAGAAAAGATTACAGATATTACCCCTGCTCTATTGCATGCTATGGGTGTAAAAGCGCTGATTTTGGATGCGGATAATACTCTTTCCGGCCATGCTTCGCAAATTCCCTTTGAGGGCGCGGTTGAGTGGGTGGCGCGTATGCAAAAAGAAGGTTTTTCAGCCATTGTTGTTTCCAATAACTTCAAAAAACGTGTGGAGCCCTTTGCCGCTCAGTTTGGGCTGCCCTTTATTTCCATGGCTATGAAACCTTTTCCTTTTGGGTATCTTCGAGCTGTACGCCGGATGAAGAGCTCCCGAAAACAAACGGTCGCCATCGGGGATCAGGTATTTACGGATATTCTGGGGGCCCGGCTTACCGGTGTCCGCTCTATCCTGCTTACCCCACAGGGAGAAGAGAGCGTCCTTCGCTTTGGATGGCGCCGCCGTTTGGAACAGCCCATCCGCCGAAAAATACGAGAACGGCGGATAGGAGAAAAATGGAAGGGGAAAAATCAAAACAATGAGTAAAAAGAATGTGCTGCTTTTATTGGGCCCCAATCTCAATATGGTAGGGATCCGGGAAAAGGGTGTATACGGCGATGAAACAGCGGAAGATATTGCCCGGCAGGTATGTGCATATGCGGCAGACCTGGGCTGGAACTGCGATGTGTTTCAGAGCAACCATGAAGGGGATCTGATTGATAAAATCCATGAAGCGCGCGAGAAGTATGATGGTGTTGTTCTTAATGCCGGCGCCCTCACCCATTATAGTTATGCCCTTCGCGATGCTATTGCTAGTGTGAAAGCGGTTCCTTTTGTAGAAACCCATATGAGTAACATCCATGCTCGGGAAGAATTCCGCCATGTATCTGTGATTGCTCCGGTATGTGCCGGGCAAATTTCCGGATTCGGAAAGGTGAGCTACTTCCTTGCGCTGGAAGCCCTGAAACATCTTATGTAAGGTGGCTAAAATATTGTTGCTGAAAGAGAAGGAGGAAACAAAATGCAGACGTCCATTGAAAAGCTGATGGATCGACTTTCTCAGGCAGAGAGTGCCGTGCAGGCGGACGGTGCCCTCATCACATCAGACCGCAACCGGTTTTATTTTACAGGATTCCCTTCTTCGGCAGGAGCACTGCTGGTTTTCCGGGATACTGCCTATTTTATGACAGATTTTCGGTATGCAGAGGCAGCCGGGAAAAGCATTCAGGGATGCCAGGTTATCTGCTACTCTTCTTTAAAGGAGACCCTTGCCCAGCTGCTTAAAAAGCATGGGGCAAAACGGATCCTGTTGGAAAGCGAAAAAATGTATCTGCAGGAATCCAGAACGTTAACAGGCATCCTGGCTTCTGCCGGAGCAGAGGCTGTTTTGGATGACACGTTGGATACGATCATTATAGATCTGCGGACTATAAAAACTCCGGAAGAAATCCAGAAGATCCGCGAATCCCAGAAAATTACAGACGACGCCTTTTCTTATATTTTGGGCCGCATTGCTCCTGGCAGGACAGAGCGGGAAATCGCTTTGGAAATAGAATTCTTTATGCGCCGGCAGGGTGCGGAAGGCGTAGCATTTGATTTGATCGTGGTATCCGGGGCTAATGGCTCCATGTGCCACGGTGTGCCTTCTTCCAAGGTTATTGAAAAAGGTGATTTTATAACCATGGATACAGGTGCTCTTTTGCATGGGTATCACTCGGATATGACCAGGACTGTTGCTGTGGGAGAAGTCAGCGAAGAACAGCGCCATGTATATGAATTGGTGCTGAAAGCTCAAGAAGCGGCTCTCAAAACGGCAGGCCCCGGTGTTCCCTGCGGCGATGTAGATAAAGCGGCAAGAGATCTGATTGAGGCCGAGTACAAAGGCGCTTTTGAACATTCAACAGGCCATGGTGTGGGTGTAGAAATTCACGAATGGCCCCGTTTCCAGAAAGGGAACATCCAAAAGGCCGAGCCAGGTATGGTGGTAACAGTGGAACCCGGAATTTACCTTCCAGGTAAATTTGGCGTCAGAATCGAGGACATGATTGCTATTACGGAAAGTGGCATTGAAAATCTGACGCATTCTCCTAAAGAACTTATTATCCTTTAAGCCGTGCTGATAAAGAATACCTTTGTTTCAGACATACTAACTATATGGCTGCTCTTGAACAGAAAAGGGGATTCTTTATCAAATTCTTAAAAAATATTTCTGCAATTCCTTGAAAAAAGGACAAGAATATTATACACTTAAAATAGTAAATACAGATATTGGAGGATTTCAGTATGATCACTGCAGGCGATTTTAGAAACGGCGTTACTTTCGAGATGGACGGCAGCGTGTATTCCATCATCGAATTCCAGCATGTTAAGCCCGGTAAAGGAGCGGCTTTTGTCCGCACAAAGATCCGGAATGTAATGACAGGCGCCGTAACAGAAAAAACCTTTAACCCCAATGATAAGTATCCTACTGCATATGTAGAGAGAAAAGAAATGGAATATCTCTACAGCGACGGAGATCTTTATTATTTCATGGATTCCGAAACCTTTGAGCAGACTCCCATCAATGCCAATATTTTGGGAGACAATTTCAAGTTTGTGAAAGAAAATATGGTTTGCAAAGTGCTCTCCTATAAGGGAACGGTTTTCGGCGTGGAGCCCCCCAACTTTGTAGAACTGCAGGTTACAAAGACAGATCCCGGTTTCAAGGGCGATACAGCTACCAATGCTACAAAGCCTGCTACTTTGGAGACCGGCGCAGAAATCAAAGTGCCGCTCTTCATTGATGAAGGCGAAATGATCCGTATTGATACTCGTACGGGCGAATATATGGAGCGCGCCTGATTTTTGGGTGAAGTGATTTGTGTTTTATCTGCATGCTTACTGTAAAGGAGGAAAGAAAATGACGAATTCCGAGAAAGTAGCCTATATCCGTGGGTTGGCTGAAGGCCTTGAGCTGGACGACTCCAAAAAGGAAGTAAAAGTTCTCAACGCTATTATCGATCTTCTTGGCGATATGGCATCTTCCATTTCTGAAACAGAAGACAATCTCAAAGAAGTTTCTGCTCAGCTGGATGAAGTGGACGCCGATCTGGGAGCCTTGGAAGAGGATTTCTATGTGGGCGACGATGAGGATGATGACGACGACGATTGTTTCTGCGATGACGATTGTTATTATGAGGTTACTTGCCCCAATTGCAATGAAACGATCTGTCTCTCCGAAGATATGATCTGTGATGGGCAGATTGATTGCCCGAATTGCGGGGAACTTTTAGAGTTCGATATTGACGAATGCGAAGATGACGATTGCACCGAATGCGGCTGTGGCTGCGATCACGAGCATTGATAGCTCCGGTGTTGGTTGTTTCTCTCTAAAGAGATTCTATGAAAAAGTAGGATGGCAGATGTGAAAACATCTGCCATCTTTGTTATATATCCATTTAATAGGTGTGAAGTTTGGTGTATTGACAGTTGTGCTTTCTTACGATATCATCATAAAGTATTCTAAATAGATGGAGGAAATGCGCGTGAATTATACAGCAAAGAAGGCAAAATATAAACATTTGCTTGAAGGGCTTTTCCTTTTTCGAAATATTTCTCAGGAAGTGGTGGATGCGGTTTATAATTCTCCTGCCTGCGAATGTGTTGAATTTTTTTCCGGTGAAATGGTGTTCACCCAAAATCAATATCGCAGAAGCCTTGGAATCGTTGTTTCCGGAGAACTGCGGGCCACAAAAAACGGAGCGAATACCATAATTATTCTCAATTCCTTTTCCCAGGGAGGAGTGTTTGGAGCCGCCGGTTTATTTTCCGATATGGAAGGATATGTTTCTGAAATACAGGCGATTCGGAAATCGAAAGTTCTATTTTTGCCGGAAGAGTTGCTGCATTCTCTTTTTATGGCAATGCCTGTTGCAGCAGAAAACTATATCCGTTATCTTTCCGGCCGCATCCGCTTTTTAAATAACCGTATCGATTCTTTTACGGGGGGCAGTGCAGAACGGCGCGTGGCTGTATTTCTTCTGGATGCCGCCTCCAAAGCGGGGAAAGCGGATATCCGACTATCCATTACCTTTACAAATCTTGCAGAAAGCTTAAATATCGGAAGGGCTTCGTTATATAGAGCTATGGATTCTTTGGTGGATGCTGGATTAATTTCCCGAAACGGTAAAGAGATTTCTGTCTTAAATGTAGCAGGCCTTCGGGAAAAATGTTTTTAAATTATATGCTTGGATTGTACTGAATAAAAATAGAATTTTAACACAATAAAACGAACGTACACATATTGAAGAAAGAAAAAAATTGCTGTACACTATAGCCGGATAAACCGTTTTATTGGGAAACGGAGGAATGCATCCGAGATTGTTTGGATGCAAGGGGTTATTTTGCAGGCGCAATGAGTGCGCTGAATTTGATTTGGAGGAGATCTGTATGAAATTGGAGTATGGCGAGTATACGCTGTCCTTTGCAAACGGAGGCGTAGTTGTAGAGAAAAACGGCACCGTGCTGTATTATAACAAGCGGCCAGCGTTTGTTTTTGTTAAAACAAAGGAAGCTGTTACGGAATTTTATGATGATACCTATTCGGATGTAGAAGAAGAAAGAGAAGGAGTTTTATGTGTGGGGTCTGTTTCCACACCCGGAGGCTCTGTTTTTTCTTTTAGGGATATGTATACGGTTGTATCCAGTGAACTTAAAATCCAGCGGGAGGTATTGGTGGAAAAAGCAGGAGAAGATTTGGGATTTTCTACAAAGATTTCTTTTGTAATGGCAGAATCCCAAGCTCCCCGGGATTATGAGTGCTTTATGCCCGGTGTCTGGTATAAGCAGAATGAGTTTGCCCCAGCCCGGTCTATTGGGAAAGATTTGGATGCAGAATATTTTTGGCAATGGGAAACCCGATGCGGTTTGCCTTTGTTTGCTATGCAGAATACCACTTCCAGAGAAACGGTCTGTCTTTCCAGATGGGCTGCAGATGTAACTATGCGGGATCTTTCTCTGGCTCTATCGGAAAATGAAGTGGATAGAAAGTTTACCATAGGTTCCCTGGGCATGAGCCGGCCACAAAGCAAAACATTAAATTATCTATATTATGGTTTTGCTGTCCGCAAGGAAATTTCCACGCCGTGCGATGGGTTGTCCATAGATTATGTATATCCGGGAGGAGACGGGGAAATTCCTAAGGGGGATTTTTACGCTTCTATGAATTTTGCAATCAAATCCAAAAATTTCAACCGTATGTATCATCCGGTTGAAAAAGGTTTCTGGCAGGAATATGCGGTGTCTGCGCAGTTTGCTTTCTATGGCAATTTCCAGAGTATGATGCGGGAAACATGGCGAAAAGTTTATAGTCGCCTTCGGGACAGACTCTTTCCCGTGGATAATGAAAAACATTTCAAAAACTGCATGCAATTTTTAAAGGAAATGACCTGCCAATATGGGGAATCATACGGCTTGCCCTTTGCGGCGCAGCTTCCGCATCTGGATATATCCTGTGTTTCTTTCCAATTCGGATTTGTGGGGCAGCAGCCTGGGATTGGATATCAGCTGCTTCGTTACGGCGATATGGAAGGGGATAGAGAAGCATACGAAAAAGGTTTTGGAATTTTGGATTTCTGGGTTCGCCGGGCTATGACGGAAACAGGAGCGCCCAATGTTTGCTATCATCCGGCTATAGACGATTTTGAACCGTATCCGTTCTGGACCCGGATGATTGCAGACGGTATGGAAGCTATTTTGGACGGATACCTGTATCTGCGCAGGAAAGGAAAGGAACAAACTGCATGGTTGGATTTTTGCCGGAAAACGGCAGACTGGTATGTGCGGATCCAAAACGAAGACGGCAGTTATTACCGCTCTTATAAACAGGATTCATCCATGAATATGGATTCTAAAGCAAACACGCCGAGCCCCATTCGTTTTCTGGTGCAGATGTATTTGGTTACCGGGGATGAAAGATATAAAACAGCGGCAGAAAAAGCGGGCCAGTGGTCCTATGAAAACCTGTATAAGAATATGGAATACCGGGGCGGAACCTGCGACAATATGGATATTACAGATAAAGAAGCCGGAATTTATGCGCTTTTTGGTTTCCTTGCTCTTTATGATCTTTCCGGCAGGGATGAATGGCTGGAAGCGGCAAAGGCAGCGGCGGATTATACGGAGACCTGGACATATGCCTGGTCATTTCCGGTAATGTCGCCCTATCCCATCCATCCTTTTAACAAGTATGGGATCAGCGGGCAAAGTATCATTACCATCGGGGGAGGCGCAGATGTCTATATGGCTGCTTGCTCCTATACGTATTACAGGCTTTACCTCCTTACAGGAGAGGATCATTATAGGGATTTTGCCGAATTTGTACACAACAATACACGGCAGTCCAATGATGTGGATGGCTCAGTGGGATACCGGTATGCAGGGGTAGGCCATGAAAGCGGCAACTTCGCCACACAGGTGCTGGAATCCCACTATCACTGGCTGCCTTGGTGCACGTTTGTAGAGATAGATCCTGTTTCCCATTTGGTGGATACTTTTGGAGCCTATGAAATTTCAGACGCAGAAAAACTGAGTTTGGAAGAAAGGCAAAGGCGCAATCGAATCTATGCGCAATATGGAGTATGCTGAAAGTTTCTTTATATATGGCAAGTTGTTTTTTATAAAAGAATCTGCCACGTTGAATGGATACGTTAATGCTTTGCATACAGTTCCGAGATAGTTGTGAGTTTAAAGCCTTTGGCCTGCAGGATGGGAATAAGATACGAAAGGGCGCTGGAAGTATTCAGCGCCCCATTTTGAAACAAAAGGATGGATCCGTCCTTACAAGCGCTGCTTAGGCGGTTGGAAATTTCCTTTGGAGATAGGTTCATCCAATCCAGGCTGTCCAGATCCCACAGCACACAGGAAAGTCCGGAAGCCCTGGCTGCGGCAAAGGTTTCCCTGTCTGTATCCCCATAAGGCGGGCGGAACCAAAGGACAGGAGCCTGTATAATACTGGAGATACTGTTTTGGCTTTGCAGCAATTCCTGAGCTTTTTCGTCGAAGGTAAGATGGGAAAAACGCTTATGAGAAGTGGAATGGCTGCCGATTTCGTGCCCGGCCTCATAGATAGCCAGGAGGCTTTCAGGATATTTTTCTGCCCACTCTCCTGTAACAAAAAAGGTAGCTTTCACCTGATAAGAGGAAAGTGTTTTCAAAATTTCTTCGGTTCTTTCATCGTTCCATGAGCAATCAAATGTAAGAGAAACTGTTCCTCCCGTGAGAGTTTCCTCTGTTGGTTTTTGAGACGCGGAGGAGATGTTTTTTGTTTTCATACTGGCAGAAATGGTGGGAAAAAGAATCAAAATAGCGGCGAAAAGGGCATAGAGAATTCGTGCTGTGGAAAAAAAGTATGTTTTAAAAGAAAGTGGGCCTTTCATAGGAAATATCCCTTTCAAAATAGGAAGATTAATATGCATGTATCAAGAAAAATAAGGAGTGCAAAATGGCTAGGATAACAGAAATCCATGTGAGAGATAGAAAGATTCGTATAACACGAAGGACCACGGCAGATGTAGCATGGAACCATCGTTACTTTTCCCTGCGGACTTACAATGCAGGCGCGGAGCAAGGGATCCGATCCAGAGAGGAAGATATCCAGCTGGACAGAGAGCAGGCAGCACATCTTCGAGATCTTCTTAATGCGTTTTTAGAGCAGGCTTAAGACGTTTTATATATTTCTTAATATATATGTATATCTGTATATCAAAAATAAAATTCGTATTGGATGAATGGATACGGACAGATTGGAATAGATAAGTTTTATACGTGAAGTTTTTTTGCATACAGTTTGAAAGTAGCCGTTACTTTTATCACTGGATCCCTAGAAGAATAGTTACATAATCCGGTGACTTTCGCCGAATACTAGCCTTATCCTTATTAGAAAATAAAAGGCGGGGTAACCATGGAAACCGTTTTATTGTGCGGCAAAGGCGGCGGAGATACGCTGACGGAAACGTTGGTAAAAACGTTAGAGCAATATGGGAAAGTTCTCTATGCAGGGGAACAGAAACTGCAGCATACAGATCCGGGGTTCCCGGATTTTTTTGTGAGGGAACAGGAAAATTTGCCGGAACTGTGTATGAAATCAGGAATTTTGGTGTTCAAAACCGGGGTAAGACTGAAACGCTCCATACGGATACCGGAAGGAATGCGGTGTGTTTTAAATTCCCGGAACCATCAAACGGCGGAGCTTTTAGGGAGGATGAAAATACCTGCCGCGGCATGCGGTATGGGAAGCCGGGATACCTTGAGCATTGCGAGCCTTGATTTTGAAGGTGCTGTGCTTTCTTTGCAGAGGAATATTTTTACGTTGCAGGGGAATTTGTTGGAGCCCCATGATTTTCGTGTGAAAGTGCAAGGAAATGCCGGACCGGCCCAGATACTGACTATATCCATGATCCTTCTTTTATTAGGGCTTGATTCGGGAGAAGGATTTTGTATTGTTTCCGGTGCAGCATAGGATGAACCAGCGGAAAACCAAATACATGGCAGAAATCTATATATGGATTATTTATCCATCAAATTTGAAAAAATTTACAGTTATATTTTTTAAAGCTGTACACAAACTAGGAAAGCAAACGCAAGAAATACTTTCAAACAAAAATGAAATCTTTAAAGGAGAGTAAAAAGTATGTCTAGAAATAAGAATGTTGTTCCTGAGGCTCGTGCAGCGCTGGATAAGTTTAAGATGGAAGCCGCTTCTGAGGTTGGCGTAAACCTGAAGCAGGGTTATAATGGTGATCTTACCTCTAAGGAAGCCGGAAGCGTTGGCGGCCAGATGGTTAAGAACATGATTAAGAGCTACGAGCAGAATATGAAATAAAACAGGTTGTAAAAACCAAGAGGAAGCTGATGCAGTCTCTGCATCAGCTTCCTTTTATGTGGAATTAATTTGCGGAAGGAATAAGCATCAATGTCTTTATTAGATAGTTTTAATAGAGAGTAGTGAGAAAAAGAGAAAGGGATAATATATCCTAACTTTCGTAATCTTCCATAATGGAGCGCAGGGATTCTTTATCTTTTGCTGGAATCCCTTCACGAAGCATTTCTTGGTCGGCCTGGGGAAGATCTTCAAGAGAAACATCCATTTCTTCTATAGGGATAGATTCTCCTTTTCGGAAAATACCGATATGACCTTCATAGGCTTTCAGGATATATTCCATTTCTTCGGAAGTTGATACCGGTTTTTCTGAGGAACTGGAATTGGTAAGGTTTTCTTGACTTGACTCTTCATTTGCGGTAGAATTAACAGGTATACTTGGCGTTAATGAGGAGGATATTGCTGTTTCAGACTGGCTTAAAGCTGAAGAAATCCATACTGCAGAAAGTAGGATTAAAGCGGTGCAGCCTACTGCAACGGCTGTAATAGTAGTTTTTTTCAAATATGATCACCTCGAGGATAGTATTTGGAAAAAATGGAAAGTTTATACATGATACATGCCGTATTTTGGCAGAAGGTTTTGCTTTGTATTGAGCAAAGGAAAAAAGGAGGCTCGTCCATTGCGTAAAACGGATATTACCCGCTACAGCGATGATGCAGGCGCTCGGAATCATAAAAAAGTTGTAAAAAGCGACGTGTGTGGTACTTTGAAAGCGTCCAGCAGAATTATTGGGAAGTTATTCCTATCTTTATTCTGGGTTTGTCTGATTGTAGGAACAATAGTAGGAATTACCCTTTTATCTTTTATTTTAAGCATGAAGGATGAAGCCATTAACTATGATCTGAGAAGGTTGAAATTGAACTATACAACTTTCATTTATGTTAATGGTGAAGGAGATGATCCGAATAATCCAGTAGAGCTCCAATCTCTATATAGCGGCGAAAATAGAGTTTGGGTGGATTTTAAGGATATCCCGCAAAATATGAAGGATGCCATAGTTGCCATTGAAGACAAACGTTTTTATGAGCATGAAGGTGTAGACTGGATTCGTACCTTCGGAGCCGTGACATCTTTGATTACTGGGCAGGACAGCTACGGTGGTTCTACCATTACCCAGCAGCTGATTAAGAATATTACAGGCGACAATGAGGTCAGCCTGACCCGAAAGGTCAAGGAGATTTTCCGGGCACTTAATCTGGAGAAGGAATATTCCAAAGACGAGATCTTGGAAGTATACCTGAATGTGGTCAATTTTGGTAGTGGATGCAATGGTGTGCAGGCAGCTGCCAACCTGTATTTCGGAAAAGATATACAGGATTGCAATCTGGCAGAATGTGCGGCAATTGCGGGTATAACGCAGAATCCGTATAAGTTCACGCCCCTGCTCCATCCGGATCAGAACCAGGAACGGCAGCAGATCGTATTGACGGCTATGTATGATCAGGGCTTTATCACGAAAGAAGAGTATGAAGAGGCTTATGAGCAGTCTAAGCATATGAAATTCGTGGGCAAGAAGGTAGAGGATGCAGTTGAAGACATCCCTGTCTGGAACTGGTATACGGAAATGCTCTTTGAAGATGTAAAGGAAGATCTGATGGAGCTTTACGGTTATTCGGAAGAAATGGCCGTGGATATGATCTATCACGATGGACTTAAGATCTATTCGGCCCAGAATACAGAAATGCAGAGCTTTGCTGAGGCATATTTTAAGGATACGGAAAACTTCCCCCTTGATTCAGGTGCGCAGGCTGCATTTATGGCTATGGATTACGACGGAAGAATACTGGCTTCCGTTGGAGCTGTTGGAGAAAAAGAAGGAAACCGGGTAGGAAACTATGTGACGGATGCGGTTCGTCAGCCTGGTTCTTCTATAAAGCCTCTGGTTGCTTATGGACCTGCTATTGATCTGAAAGTGCTGAATTATTCCTCTATTGTTAAAGACGAACCCATTGACAACTATTTTGACGATGGTCGTCCTGGCCCGAATAATGCAACCGGTTATTTCCTGGGGGATATAACTTTGCAGGAGGCTTTAGCTCGTTCTGTGAACCCGCCTGCCGTTCGCACTTTGATGAGCATTTCCATTGATACAGGTGCGGATTATCTGCATGAAAAATTCGGGTTCCGGGAGATTTCCAAAGAGGAAAGGGTAAAATCCTTGGCAATAGGCGGTATAGGTTTTACCGTCCGTGAAATGACCGGCGGTTTTCAGGCCTTTGGAAATGGCGGCGTCTATAATGAGCCATACACATACTATTATGTGGAAGACCACGACGGAAATATCATTCTCGATAATCGGGACAACATTGGCACCCAGGCTATTTCAGAAGAAACAGCTACGATAATGCATAAGCTTCTGAATACCGTTGTTTACGATCCGGTAGGCACCGGTCGCCTTGCTGCGATCGACGGATGGGAAGTCTTTGCTAAGACGGGAACTACAAATGAGGAAAAGGATTCCTGGTTTGTGGGAGGCACATCTTATGCTGTGGCAGGTGTTTGGACAGGATATCCTATGTATGACCATACCGTTCAGAATACAGGGGCTGCCCGTATTATTTGGAAAACGATTATGGAAGAGTATCTGAAGGATAAAGAACCGAAAGAATTTACTTTCAGCCCGAATGTAATTTCGGCTACGTATTGCAAGGAAACAGGTTGTTTGGCAGTACCTGGGGTATGCCAGAAAACGGCTACAGGTTGGTATACAACAGATAACATGCCGAAATATTGCACAGGTAACCATGCATCTTCCTCTTCTTCAGAAGCGTCTTCTTCGGAAAGCTCTTCCTCTACTTCTTCCTCCTCCTCGTCATCATCCGTGCCATCTTCTTCTGAAGCTCCGCCTACGCCTAGTAGTGAACCAGAGTCCTCCAGTGGAGAAAGCGGAGATACGTCCCATGAGCCTGAGCCTTCAACTCCTTCCCAGGAACCTTCCTCCTCTGAGCCGGAGCCCTCTTCTTCCGAACCAGAATCCAGTTCGGAAGAGTCCGGTGAAAGCCAGGAAAGTTCTTCTGAAGAGGAATTGCAGACGTAGGGAATACGGTGTGTATCTGGCAGTTAAAACGTAAAGTAAGCAATAGTATCTTTTTACGGTTTTCTGCTTTTTGGTTGTTTAAAAGGAAAGTTTGAATAACAGAATTGAGGGTGAATTCATATGGTAGAAATAGCGGTAATGGGGCATGGAGTCGTAGGCTCCGGTGTTGTTGAGGTTTTGACAACCCATAGGGAAAGTATTGCACGGCGTGCCCATGAGGAGATTGATATTAAGTATATTTTGGATCTGCGGGATTTTCCCGACAGCCCCTATGCTGAAAAATTCACCAAGGATTTTGAGGTCATTGTAAACGATCCGGAAGTCCATGTGGTAGTGGAAGTAATGGGCGGTCTGCATCCTGCTTTTGAATTTACATGCCGCTGCATGAAAGCTGGAAAAAGTGTAGTTACTTCCAATAAGGAATTGGTTGCTTCCAAAGGTGCGGAGCTTTTGAAAATAGCCAGGGATCATAATGTTAATTTCTTGTTTGAAGCAAGCGTAGGGGGAGGAATTCCCATTATACGCCCTCTTCATCAGTGCCTGGCAGCTAATGATGTAATTGAGATAGCAGGAATCCTGAATGGTACGACGAATTTTATCCTTACAAAAATGATACGGGAATCCATGCCTTTTGATGAAGCTCTGGCTCTTGCACAGAAATTGGGTTATGCGGAAAGAAATCCAGAAGCGGATGTGGAAGGCCATGACGCCTGCAGAAAAATCTGTATTCTGGCTTCATTGGCTTATGGTAAACATGTGTATCCCGATCAGGTCCATACAGAAGGCATTTCTTCCATTTCCCTTGCAGATGTGGAATATGCAGATAACTGGGGCGGTGTGATTAAGCTCATCGGCCAGGTGAAAAAGCAGGAATCCGGAAAGCTGCAGATTATTGTGTGCCCCATGTTTGTTCCGGGTGACAGCCAGCTTTCCTCTGTGGACGACGTATTCAACGGGATCCTTGTTCGGGGCGATGCGACAGGCGATGTTGTGTTTTACGGCAAGGGAGCAGGTAAACTTCCCACAGCAAGTGCAGTTGTGGCCGATGTTATCGATTGTGTCAAGCATTTTGCCTCCAGAAAATATCTTTTCTGGGAAGATGGTTCAAAGGATTATGTGGAAGACTATATGGAAGACAGTGTGTCCATGTACGTGAGAGCTTCCTCTGATGATGTGTCTCTTGCCCTTATGAATGCGGATAAACTCTTTGAAGGGGTAACCCGGTTGGTCCGCAGAAACGCAGATACCCGTGAATTTGCTTTTGTAACAAAGAAAATGCCGGAAAAGGATATTCATGCAAACCTGAAGGCGCTTTCCAAGCTTGGTGTGGATGTTTTGAATACGATCCGACTGGGTGATTTTTAAGAACGGTTCATAAGGAGCAGGTGAAAAAGATGATACATATTCAGGTTCCGGCGACAAGCGCGAATCTTGGTTCAGGCTTCGATTCTTTGGGAATAGCCTTAACACTTTATAATCACGTTTGGATGGAAGAATCCGATACGCTAGAGATATCCAGCAAGGATTCCGTTAAAGTCCCTTCAGATGAGCACAATTTAATTTATCAGACGGTTTGCTCTGTTTATAAAGAGTGCGGAAAAAAACTGCCCGGTCTTCGTTTGATTCAGCAGAATAATATTCCCATGGCTCGGGGCCTTGGAAGCAGTTCTGCCTGTATCGTAGCGGGAATTCTGGGGGCAAACCGAATGCTGGGGAACCCTTTTTTAGAGCAGGAACTTATTAATTTGGCGGCGAAAATTGAAGGTCATCCAGATAATACCACACCTGCCATGGAAGGTGGATTGGTGGCGTCAGCTATGGAAGCAGGCCGTGTGTATAGCGTCAGTGTACCGGTTTCGGAAAAAATTTGTTTTGCGCTATTTATTCCGCCTTTTGAATTAAAAACAGAAAAAGCCAGATCGGTTCTTCCTGAGAATTATTCTAGAGCGGATGCGGTGTATAATCTCTCCCGGTCGGCTCTTATGACAGCTTCCCTTTTTTCCGGAAAACTGGAAAATCTAAGGGTAGCTGTTCAGGATAAGATTCATCAGCCCTATCGTTCCGACCTAATTGAGCATCTGGATACGGTTTTCCGAACCAGCTATGAATTAGGAAGTTTGGGAACGTATGTGAGCGGTGCAGGTCCCACAATTATTTCCATGATTGAGGCTGATAACCAGGAAACCTTTATCCGATATGCGGCAAAGCATCTGAAAGAAAAAGGTGTAACCGGTTGGCAGATCCAGGTGTTGCAAACAGACCCCCACGGGGCTGTGGTTTCTATTGATTATTGATAAAGGGGATACTCGTATGGCTTTAATTGTTCAGAAATTCGGCGGCAGTTCCGTGGCCAATGCGGAGAGGGTTTTCAATGTAGCGGACATAGTAACCCAAACGTATAAGAAAGGCAATGATGTAGTAGTCGTTGTATCCGCTCAGGGGGATACAACGGACGATCTGATTGAAAAAGCAAAGGAAATTAACCCCAACGCCTCCAAGAGAGAGATGGATATGCTTTTGACTTCCGGCGAACAGATTTCCGCTTCTCTGCTGGCTATGGCTATAGAAAAGCTGGGATTTCCTGTTGTATCCCTTTTGGGATGGCAGGCAGGTTTCGTAACCAATACGGTTTACGGGAACGCCCGCATTAAGCGTGTCCTTCCGGATAGAATTCAAAAAGAGTTAGATAAAAAGAATATTGTAGTTGTGACGGGCTTTCAGGGGCTGAACCGTTATGACGATATGACCACATTGGGACGCGGCGGATCCGATACCAGCGCCGTAGCGATTGCGGCTGTTATGAAGGCGGATCTTTGCCAGATTTATACGGATGTGGAAGGCGTTTATACAGCGGATCCGCGTAAAATAAAAGGCGCCAAGAAGCTGGATACAATTTCCTATGACGAAATGCTGGAGCTTGCTACGTTGGGAGCTCAGGTTTTGCATAACCGTTCTGTGGAAATGGCAAAAAAATATAATATTGAGCTGGAAGTGCTCTCCAGCCTTACGCGTAAACCGGGCACGATTGTGAAGGAGGCAAGAAAAATGGAAAAAATGCTTATCAGCGGTGTAGCTAAGGATACGGATGTTGCCCGCATTTCAATTATCGGTGTTCCGGATAAACCGGGTCTGGCATTTAAGATTTTCTCTCGGCTGGCTGCCAAGAATATCAATGTAGACATTATTCTGCAGTCCATCGGCCGTAACGGAACAAAGGATATAAGCTTTACGGTTCCTAAAAGCAGTTTGGAAAGTGCGATTGCAATTTTGGATCCCTATGTGGATACTATCGGGGCCAACAGCATTGTGTATGACGATCGCGTAGTGAAGGTATCCATTGTGGGTGCAGGTATGGAAACCCATCCTGGCGTTGCGGCAGAGATGTTTGAAGCTCTTTTCGAGGCTAACATCAATATCCGTATGATCTCTACCAGTGAAATTAAGATTTCTGTTTTGATCGATGCGGAAAATGGGGATAGTGCCGTGGCTGCTATTCACGATAAGTTCTTCGATTCCGGATTTGATAAATAAATAGAACGATTGGCTTCATCCTCTTTTTCTCTGGGGATGAAGCCTTTTTTGTTTTGGATACAATATGTTCATCCTGCGAATACTGTTGAAAGAAAATAAACCGGTGGTATACTTAGTGCTAATGAAGGAACGGGGAGGAAATCTATAAATGGGTATCAAAAGAAGAGATGTAGCTGCCTATAGAAAAAAACGGATGCTTTTATGGGGAGGATTAATTGTTGCAGTAGTTGTTGTCGCGGCGATATTTATCGGTATCCTGGCTTTTCCTAAGGAGCAGGAAATGAGAAAGACTCCAGCAGATTTGTGGAATACGTATATTGAGCACATATCCAAGCAGGAGTATGAAAAAATGTATGAAATGCTGGATGAGAAATCTTGTGAAAACATCAGCCGTGAAGATTTTGTCCAACGGAATGCAGCTATCTATGAGGGCATTGAAGCAAAAAATATAAAGGTAGAATCCGTTGTTTACAATGAAGAAGATGAGACGGTTTCTTATAAAATGTCTTTTGATACGGTAGCAGGAACCATCAGCTTTGAGAACCAGGCCCGGTTTTCTGAAACAGAGGATCAGGAATATAGGCTTATATGGAACGATGCGCTGATTTTCCCCAATTTGGGAGCAGAAGATAAAGTGCGGGTAACGTCTGAGGAAGCGGAACGGGGAGATATCCTGGATCGCAATGGAGAACTTCTCGCCGGAAAAGGTACGGCTTCTTCGGTTGGAATTGTTCCAGGCAAACTGGAGGATAAAGAAGCTGCCGTTTCGCAAATTGCCGAATTGCTGGGAATGGAAACAGAGGAAATCGAGGATAAATTATCTGCCCAGTGGGTAAAAGACGACACTTTTGTGCCGCTCAAGACTCTTCCGAAGGTGGAAGAGATGAGTTCTAAATATAATACAGAAGAAGAAATACAACAGGAATATGAACGGCAGGAAAAGCTTTTGACAATTCCGGGGATAATGATATCGGATACAGAAGTACGGCAATATCCGTTAGGAGCCGCAGCCGCCCATTTGGTGGGGTATATTCAGAGCGTCACGGCAGAAGATCTGGAGGAACATGCGGGTGAAGGTTACACTGCCAACAGTGTGATTGGAAGAAATGGAATGGAAGGGCTTTTTGAAAAAGAATTAAAAGGTAAAAACGGATATCGGATTTATATTGCAGATGCGGAAGGAAATGAAAAAGAAGAGCTTGCATATACATCTGTGGAGCATGGGAAGAATGTGCAGCTTACCATAGATGCCAGACTACAGTCTTCTCTATATGAAGAATTTAAGGAAGACAAGAGCTGTTCTGTTTCTATAGATCCTTATACCGGCGAAGTGCTGGCTTTGGTCAGTACTCCCTCTTATGACAGCAATGACTTTATATTGGGGCTTTCCAATACACAGTGGAATGCTTTGAATGAAGATGCATCAAAGCCGTTATACAACCGTTTTCGTCAGATATGGAGCCCAGGTTCTACCTTTAAGCCCATAACAGCGGCGATAGGTTTGGAGACCGGGGCAATAGACCCGGAGAAAGACTACGGCAGCGAAGGCCTGAAATGGCAAAAAGACGAATCCTGGGGTTCCTATTATGTGACAACCCTTAAAGCTTATGAACCGGTTACCTTGGAAAACGCCTTGCTGTATTCTGATAATATATATTTTGCAAAAGCTGCTTTGGATATAGGGGCGGAGAAACTGGGAAGCTCCCTGGATTCCATTGGATTTAACGAGGAAATGCCTTTTTCGATTTCCATGCAGCCCTCTCAGTATTCCAATACGGAAACCATCGATTCAGAAATACAGCTTGCGGATAGTGGATACGGACAGGGAGAAGTGTTGCTTAATCCTCTGCATATGGCCAGTATATATACAGCCTTCTGTAATGAAGGAAATATTGTGAAGCCATATCTGGAGTACCGAGAAGACAAGGAACCAGAGTATTGGATTCTTGATGCTTTTTCTGCGGATACGGCAGAGACTGTGCTGAACGCATTGGTGAAGGTTGTGAATGATCCAAACGGAACCGGATATTCTGCCTTTATGGAAGACGTTGTTCTGGCAGGTAAGACCGGAACGGCGGAGATTAAAGCCACCCAGGACGATTCTTCCGGAACAGAATTAGGTTGGTTCGCTGTTTTTACGGCCGAAAAAGACACCAGTAAGCCGATTATGATTATAAGTATGGTGGAAGATGTTAAGGACCTGGGAGGCAGCGGCTATGTGACACGAAAGGATAAACAGGTTTTGGAGAATTGGTTTAGGCTATCCTGATGGTCTTAAAGGAATTTTCAAAAGCAGAATGATACTAGAAGACGGATGCAAACAGCTGTAATAGAAAAATAAAGAAAGGGTGTACTGTATGAATTTTGGTTTAATGGGTCCGGGGGTTATAGCTGAAAAATTTGCCAATGCATGCCAAAGCTGCGAAGGTGTTACGCTTTTGGGAGTGGCTTCCAGCAAGAAAGAAAGGGCTCAGGCTTTTGCTGAGAAACACGGATTAAAGAAGGTATATGCAAGCTATGAAGAGCTTTTGGCTGATCCGGAAATCGATGCTGTGTATATTTCTGTGATCCACACAGGGCATTTTCCGCTGGCTAAGAAATGTATAGAAGCGGGAAAGGCTGTTCTGTGCGAGAAACCGTTGACATCCTCCTATACGGATACTATGGAATTGATACGGCTGGCATCGGAACGTAAGGTTCTGCTGATGGAGGCTATGTGGATGGTTTTCCTTCCCTCTGTGCAGAAGGCGTTGGAGTGGATACGGAAGGGAGCTGCCGGCACTCCGGAATATATGACCTGTAATTTTTCGAATTTTTGCGAAAGAGATCCGAAGGGACGGTTGTTTGATCCTGCTCAGGCCGGCGGCGGTTTGCTGGATGTAGGTGTATATTGTCTCGATTTCCTTTTGGAGGCAGCCGGAAAAGAGCCGGAGAAAATACAATCACTTCTGCGTATTGGGCCTACCGGAGTGGATGAAATGGGAACGGTTGCTTTCCGGTTTCCCGGAGGTCTTTTGGCAGAATGCGCTTTTGGTCTGCGGGCCCGTTTAGATAATAATGGATACATCTTTTGTGATAATGGCAAGATTGTCCTGCGTGATTTCTGGCAATGCCGGAAGGCCGAGCTCTACGATAAACAAGGAAATTTGCTGGAGTCGGTTGAAGACGATCAACAAAATGGATTTGTTTATGAAATCAGGGCTTTCTGCCAGTCGTTTGAAAAGGGCGAAAAAGAATGCCCCCAGATGCCTTTCCATAAGACAGCCACAGCCGCCCGTATAATGGACGAAATTTTGGAAAATGGTAAATGATTTCTGTTTTTCCCCTTCTTATTGTGAATAGAAGAGAAATCTACGAATGGTTTTCGTATAGGTAAAAATATTTTCTGCAGAAAATATAATGAATGCATAGAAAAAACAGGCCCCTTCTTCAGCAATTGGCTTAGAAGAAGGGGCCTGTTTTTTCATCCCTGTATGTAACAGATAAGAGAAAAGAGCAATTGAAAAACGACAAAAGCCTTTTTGCATATACTGAAAGAGAGGTGTATATGAATCCTTGCGAATTGACTGCGTCTGTCACTGCAGTAGCGAATGTTATGGCCAGTAAATTAACCGATGAGGAACTGAGTATATGGGCAGCTGTATTTGTACAGCTTGGGGATACTCTGGCAACGATTGCTACGCAAAAGGCCCGTTGTAAAGATCGATGTTCCATTGAATAAATCCGTATTTTGATTGAGTAAGAAAGAAAATACACCCTGCTGCCAGCTAACTATATGCAGCAGGGTGTATCTAACAATAGGATTATCATTAGTAAAGCTTCATACTATACAGCAGGAAAGGATACTCGGAAAAAGCATCCGTTATAACGGAGTGGAATACTGTGCACAACCTTATTTATTTTCTGAATTGGAAACTTCTTTATTTGAATCCAAACTCCGAAACAGTCTTATAAGCACGACTACAGCTACAATAGAGAGTATAAATTCCGCGGTGAATTGAGCATACGATAAACCGTATAAGGGGAAGAGCACATTCAACACGAAAAGCGCCGGGATTTCCAATACGATCTTACGAAGAATAGCGAAGAGCAAAGCGTGTTTTCCCATGCCGGAGGCCTGAAATACACCAACGGCGATAAAATCCATACAAAGGAAAGGGAGGCCAAGGCAGAAGCCCTGCAGAAATTTGGCTCCGTAAGATACGATGCTTTGATTTTGGATAAAGAGACGTGTTAATTCGTCCGCGAAGAAGAAATAACTCACGGAGACGGTTACGATGAAGGTAATGGCTATTTTTACCGTGTATAGCAAAGTGTGCTTCATGCGCTTTACATTTCCACTTGCATAGTTGTAGCTAATCAGCGGCATGATGCCCTGGGAAAGCCCCATGGAGATCTGCATGGGAACCATGTTGATTTTTTGAGCGATTCCCATAGCGGCTACAGCGTCTGCACCGAAGGCAGAAGTAAAGTTATTGAGCACGGTCATACCTGTTACATTTAAAAGGTTTTGGATGGAAGCAGGAATACCTACACCAAAGACTCCTTTTACAATGGATCCACGAAAACCAAACATACGGGGATGAATGCAGACATATGTATTTTTTCTTTTGACAAACAGAAGAACAAAGAAATATAAACAAGCCACACAGTTGGATAGGAATGTGGCGCATCCGGCCCCGGCAGCGCCCATGTTTAACCCCCAGGGGAGGATGAATATAGGATCCAGAATAATATTCAGCAGGCATCCACTCATTGTGCCTATACTGGCATGAAGGGAGGCGCCTTCCGCACGGACAAGATATGCCATAACCACGTTAAGAATAGCAGGCGTTGCTCCCAGGTTAACCGTCCAAAGCATATAATCGGCGGTAGCGGCTATTGTATTGGTATCGGCTCCTAACAAAATCAGAAGCGGATTGCTGAAGACGGTGCACAGAAGAGAAAAGAGCAAGCCACAGAAGATAGAACAGTAGAAACCAAATGCGGAGCTGCGGTATACGGTTTCATAATCCCTGCGGCCCAGAGCACGGCTCATCATACTGGAACTTCCTACACCGAAAAGATTATTGACAGCGTTAAATGCCAAAAGAACAGGTGCTGCCAGCGTAACAGCGGCATTTTGGATGGAGTTATTCAGCATTCCCACAAAATAGGTATCTGCAAGGTTATAGAGAACCATTACCAACGAACTTAATATGGTTGGAATGGCCAGCTGCATAACCGCGTTGGGAACAGGTGTTTTTTCAAACAAAGCGATCTTTTTTGCGTCATCCATCCGTGGAAGGCCTTCTTTCTTCAAAGTTTGTTCATACAAAGTAATAAACGAAAATCCGCATGGATACTGTAACAGCATCCATGCGGATTATATATGGTCCGAGTGGCGAGACTTGAACTCACGGCCTCTTGACCCCCAGTCAAGCGCGCTACCAACTGCGCCACACCCGGACAACGATAATTATTTTATCACAGTGTTTTAAAAATTGCAATACCTAAAATCAGTTTTTTTAAAAAATTTTTCTATTTTTGGAATCGAATGCTAGTAATAAGCAAATACTATTTTGAAAATCCTTGGAAAGAAGGGATAGGTTTGCGGTCAAAAAACAAAAGGGCAGTGCTGTTTCTTGCATTTTGCATATTGACAGCGGGAACCACAGGATTGTTTTATTGGGCGATGGAAAATCCTGCTTTATCCGAATGGACACAATCTCTTCTTTCGTATATCCCTTCCCTGACAGATGCAGAAACTCCTGAGGAAGAGCAGGCCATCGCGTCTGTAGGATCCGAAACGGAGTCTGAGAAGGAACCTTTATGGATTGTAAGCAGTTCTTCTCCTGAAAGTTCTGAGGAAACAGAGCCGAAAGATCCATATCCTTGGAATCTTTTTCTGGTTGGACCTAAAAATCCGCTGCAAGAAGGCTCGGAGGGAGTATTTCTTTCCTGGCAGGGAATAGAGGTAGATTCCCGCATTTTGCAGCCCCTGAAGAATTTGCTCAACGGAGCTGCAATGGATGGTGTGTATCTTTTCCCTTACTTGGGATATGAAGCTCCTAAATCAAATTCCGATACGTCTGAAACGGAATCGAGCGAAGAAGACAGCTCTTCGGAAATTTCCTCTGAAGAGCCGTTTGCCATTGATTCGCCTGTGTCGGAAAAGCTGCTCCCTTGGGAAGAGAGCGAACATTCTACTGGATTAGCGGTGGATTTTTCGCAGTCGCCGGATACGTTTTTTCAGAGCGAAGAATATGTATGGCTTCAAGAGCATGCGGCCGAATATGGTTTTATACTACGATATCCCTGGGGAAAAGAAGATATAACGGGCGTATCGTTTGCACCCCAGCATTTCCGCTATGTGGGGAAAGAAGCGGCAATGGAAATGAAAGAAAAAGGGCTTTGCCTGGAAGAATACAGGGAAGAATATAGTAAGGAAGAGGATTAAGCGGAATTAAAGCATCGGTTTGCCGAAAAACTCCTTGAAAAGGTTGAATTCAACGCGGCTTTTTCGTATAATAAAAGAATCAATTCTAGGTAATCGAGGGATAGTATGGAAAACACAACAGTTCGGACAAGATTTGCTCCCAGCCCCACAGGTTTTATGCATGTGGGAAATTTGCGGACGGCCTTGTATGAATATCTGATTGCAAAATCTATGGGCGGTTCTTTTGTGCTGCGTATTGAAGATACGGATCAAGAGCGCAAAGTAGAAGGAGCCGTTCAGGTTATCTACAATACATTGCAACAAGTAGGGCTCATCCACGATGAAGGCCCGGACATAGGGGGCGAATACGGCCCCTATGTGCAAAGTGAACGAAAAGGACTTTATTTGCCTTATGCGGAGCAGTTGGTAAAAGAAGGAAAAGCGTATTATTGTTTTTGCTCCAAGGAGCGGTTGGATTCCCTACATTCGGAGGATGGGCTGGGCGGTTATGACCGGCATTGCCGCGACCTTCCGGAGGAAGAAGTCAAAGCGCTGCTGGAAAAAGGTACTCCGTATGTAATCCGTCAGAAGATGCCTATTGAGGGTTCTACTACTTTCCACGATGCTGTATATGGGGATATCACCATTGAGAACACAGAATTGGAGGATCAGATCCTCATTAAATCCGATGGGTATCCTACATATAATTTTGCCAATGTTATAGACGACCATCTGATGCGGATTACTCATGTGGTGCGCGGCTGCGAATATTTAACATCCACACCCAAATACAATCTGCTGTATCAAGCATTTGGTTGGGAGATTCCCACTTATGTGCATCTGCCGCTGATTATGGGAAAAGATGCGGAAGGCAATGTATCCAAGCTGTCTAAGCGGCATGGATCCACCGGTTTTGCGGATTTGGTGAAGGAAGGATATTTGCCGGAAACCATCGTGAATTATATTGCCCTTTTGGGATGGTGCCCAAAAGAGAACAGGGAGCTTTTTACCCTTAAGGAACTTACAGAGCATTTCTCTATAGATGGGATCAGCAAATCCCCGGCTGTATTTGATTATGATAAACTGAATTGGTTTAACGGGGAATACATCCGCGCTATGAGCCCTGAAGCTTTTATTGAGAAAGCTATGCCCTATTTCCGGGAAGTGTTCCCGGAAGGGGAAAAAGATTGGAATGTATTGGTATCCATCTTGCAGCCCCGGATAACGAAATTTACTGAGATTCCTGCGCTTCTTTCCTTTTTCAAGGAGCTGCCGGAGTATCCTGCGGAGTTTTTTATCAATAAAAAGAGTAAGACGAATCTGGAAAATTCCGGAGCTATGCTGGAAGCGGCTATTGAGGTTTTGGAGAAACTGCCTCAATGGGAACTGGACAGTATCCACGATAGCCTTATAGGGTTGGCACAAAAACTGGAAGTGAAAAACGGAACCCTGCTCTGGCCGGTGCGCATCGCGGCAGCCGGTGTCCAAGTGACCCCCGGCGGCGCAATGGAGATTCTGACTCTTCTAGGAAGGGAAGAGTCTCTGCGGCGTCTGCGGATAGGCCTTGCAAAATTGAGCTGAGGAGGAAGAAAGATGAGCGATACAGTTAAGAACCCTGCAGAGCCGGAAGGCGGCTGGGGAAATTTTATCCATGAAATTGTAGCTGAGGATATAGCTCCCGGCGGAAGATATGAAGGAAAAACGGTGCATACCCGTTTTCCACCCGAACCGAACGGATATTTGCATATCGGCCATGCTAAAGCTATCTGCATTGATTTCGGAACCGCGGAAAAATTCGGCGGCCTCTGCAATCTCCGCATGGATGATACAAATCCTACAAAAGAAGACGAGGAGTTTGTAGAAAATATTAAAAGCGATATTCACTGGCTGGGCTTCGATTGGGGAGATCGGTTTTATTACGCATCCGATTATTTTGAGAAAATGTATGAAATGGCCGTTCAGCTTATCAAAGATGGGCTGGCGTATGTTTGTCAGTTGACGCCGGAAGAAATGCGGGAAAACCGCGGCGACCTTACCACTCCTGCCGTGAGCCCTTACCGGGACCGGCCGGTTGAAGAAAGCCTGGATCTTTTTGCCCGCATGCGGGCTGGCGAATTTGAAGACGGTGCCATGACCCTTCGGGCTAAAATTGATCTGGCTTCCGGTAATTTCAATATGCGCGACCCGGTCATCTATCGTATTAACCACCTGCGCCATCATAGAACAGGCAACACCTGGTGCATTTATCCCATGTATGACTTTGCTCATCCTATTGAAGACGCCCTGGAAGGAATTACTCATTCTCTCTGCAGTCTGGAATTTGAAGATCACCGGCCTCTTTACGATTGGGTTATTGAGCATATTCATTTGCCCTCAAAGCCTCGGCAGATTGAATTTGCCCGGCTGGGAATCAACAATACGGTTATGAGTAAGCGGAAGCTGCGGTATCTGGTAGAGAATGGCATTGTCAGCGGTTGGGATGATCCTCGTATGCCTACCCTTTGCGGGTTGCGGCGGAGAGGGTATACGCCCGCGGCTATTCGCAACTTCTGTGAACGGGTAGGGGTGGCTAAAGTAAACAGCACCATTGAATACAGCTTTTTGGAGCACTGTCTCCGTGAAGATTTGAATGAGAATGCTCCCAGAGCTATGGCGGTTCTCCGCCCCGTGAAGCTTACTATTACCAATTATCCCGAAGACAAGACGGAAGAGTTTGAGGTGGAAAATATTCCCGGAAAGCCCGAAGCTGGGACCCGTACCGTTACTTTTTCCCGCAATTTGTGGATGGAGAGAGATGATTTTCTCGAGGAACCGGTTAAAGGGTATTTCCGCATGTTCCCAGGCAATGAAGTGCGGCTGAAAACAGCCTATGTGGTTCGCTGCACAGGCTGCGTCAAGGATGAAGAGGGCAATATTACGGAAGTTTTGGCGGAATATGATCCTCAGACTCGGGGCGGCAATACGCCGGACGGCCGAAAAGTCAAGAGTACGATCCACTGGCTGGATGCAAAGACGGCTCTGGATGCGGAGGTTCGCCTGTATGATAGTCTGTTTACTGTGCCGGATCCCGATGGAGAAGACTATCTGAAGGTGCTGAACCCCGATTCCTTGCAGGTTCTTTCCGGCAGTAAGGTGGAACCTTTCCTGAAGGAAGCGGCTCCTGAATCCGCCTACCAGTTTATGCGGCAGGGATATTTCTGTGTGGATAACACAGACAGCAGTCCTGAGCATCTTGTTTTCAATAGAACGGTTTCTTTGAAGGATGGCTTCAAGAAAAAGTAAGCCAATTCGTAAGCTGTGGTCGACATAATAAAAAACGGAAGGTTTCAAGAGGATGTTCCTCGGAAAACCTTCCGTTCTTTTTGTATTCAATTGTTTGTCCAAAGCCTGCTGGCGGTTATTCCGCCGTTTCTTCATCTTTTCCCAGTGTCACAAAGGTGGGTTCTATATGAAAAGAGGGAAGAACCTTTTCCAGCAAGTCCTTGGTATCGAACCGGAGGCTGGATGTATTGACGCAGGGATGGCAGGCGAAGAGAGGGCTCTTCAAAATATCCCGGTCGATGAGCAGGCGGACACGGTGTTCCGTATCAAAAATAAAGCCTAAAATACTGGCGGAACCGGGAGTGGTATGCAAGAATTCCTGCATGAAGGAAGGATCACCAAAAGATAGGCGGGCAGAACCGATCTGCTTGGAAAGCTCCTTTGTATGGAATTGTTTTTTCCCCGGCATAACAAGAAGATAAAAATCCGTTTTCTGTCGGTTGCAAAGAAACAGATTTTTACAGATTTCGGTTCCCAGACGTTCCTCCACTTTTTCACAGAATGCAATGGTAGGAGTGGCGTCGTGGTCCAGCCTTTGATAGGAAATGTGGAGAGAATCCAAAAAATCATATACGGCCCATTCGTCCGGGGAACGGGGAGAAGAGGCTTCCGGTCGGCCGGTATACAATATAGGATCTATCCACAATTCTGTTTGGGATTCATTCATGCTTGTTCACCTCGAAATACGTATTACAACAATTGCTTTAAAAGTAGTTGGGTTATTTATCCGATTTTTGAAGCAACATTGGTTCCAAAGGGCATCAGAGCCAATTTAGCCAGCTTAAAGCATTGCAGGCCGAAGGGAATTCCCACAATAGTGATACAGAAGATAATTCCGTTTAAAGCGGAAACAAGAGCTAAAGCAATGCCGCCAAATAGAAGCCATAGAAGATTGAGAAGAAAAGATCCGGCCCCGCCTCCGTATACAACTTCTTTTCCGAACGGAAAAAAGGAAAGCCCGGCAAGCTTAAAGCATTGGAGCCCCACAGGGATACCGACAATCGTGATACACCACAAAAGACCTACAAGGCACCAGGAAAGCCCCTGGATCAGCCCGCCGAAAAGAAACCAGAGAATATTGCCGAGACAGCTCATATTTACTACCTCCTATTTTGGCTGACAAATTTTCAGGGTATGTTACAGGTATATATGTTAAAAGGAATCACCATAGATTCCCTGCACGAGAACCTCCCCTGAGTAAATAGAAGCGATTTCGCCGTTGTCTTCCTGCACGATCAGTTCTCCTTCCGGAGAGATATCCACAGCCTGCCCGTCCCGCGGTTCTCCATTGCGGAAAAACCGGACGCGCTTATGCAGAGAAACGCAAAGGCGCCTGTATTCATCGGGAAATTGCTCCGGCGCATTTTCAAAAGCCGCAAGGGCGTTTTCCAGCTCCACCAGGACAGCCTGCAGAAGCTTTGCCCGGCGGAGAGGTTTGCCTGTTTCTATCTGCAAAGAAGTGGCTTTTAAGGCAAGCTCTTTAGGGAAAGAGGGAATATTCACATTGATGCCGATACCGGGTATGACATATTCAATTTTCCCAACTTCCGCAGCCATTTCCGTCAGGATACCGCAGACTTTGCGGCTTCCGATAACGATGTCGTTGGGCCATTTGATCATGACTTCACAACCTGTTTCCGAACGTATGGCGCGGCAGACGGCTAAGCCTGTAATAAGTGTCATATTGGAAATCTGCAAGGGAGAAAGATGGGAACGGCATAAAATACTGAACCATAACCCTCCTCCTTTTGGGGACGTCCACACACGACCCAGTCTTCCTTTTCCCATGGTCTGTTCTTCCGTGATAAAAAGGCTGCCATCCGGCACACCCATCAAAGCGTGTCGTTTAGCCTCTTCGTTGGTGGAATCCGTAGAGTCCGTGAAATAGACGGAACGGCCCATTTGCTTGGTTTGGAGCCCATCCAGAATTTCCTCGGGGGTAACCAGGTCGGGAATGCTTTCCAAGCGGTATCCTTTGTTAGGGACGGAATCCACAGCATAGCCTTCTTCCCGCAGCGCCCGGATGTGTTTCCAAACAGCGGCTCTTGTAATTCCCAGATGACTGCTGATCTCTTCTCCGGAGATATATCCGTTTGTATTTTTTAAAAGCGCAAGAATCTTTTGTTTTGCATTCGCATTCATAGATATAGCGTAACAGCCCTTCCGTTATAAATTCGAAAAGCGGAGGATGCTGGGCATCCTGTTCCCGATTTGTTTTTTTATGTGTATATATCTGTATTATAAACTTCCTTCCGGCAAGCGGCAAGGATTTTAAAAAAATATTGTCTCATACTATATAGGAGTGGTATACTAAAGGACAAATACAGTATTTTGCAAATCTGTTTTTAAACAAAGAAAACAGAAAGGCATAAAATCCCTTACGATTGAGGTGAAAAGAGATGGATGTGCGGCCGGGTGATACTTTGGTTATGAAAAAAACACATCCCTGCGGAGGCAAAGAATTTCTGGTGCTCCGCTCGGGAATGGATTTTAAGATCCGCTGCACCACTTGCGGCCATGAGGTTATGGTGCCCAGGCTCAAATGCGAAAAAAACATCCGCAGGATCCTGCGGGAAGGCGCGGAGATTCGTCCGTAGCGTCTCTGTACACGATTAAAAGTAGATAGTGTTACAGAGAAAGGCAGGATATAAGAAGAATGTTTGATAAATTGGATGTATTTCAGAACCGATATGAAGAGCTGAACAGAAAGCTTTCCGATCCGTCTGTGCTTTCGGATCCGGCTCAGTATGCTTCCCTGATGAAAGAACACAGCTCCCTGACCCCATTGGTGGAGGCTTATGAAAAGCTCAGGAAAGCGCACGCTGCTGCGCAGGAAGCCAGAGAGCTCCTCTATGAAGGTGGTTTGGATCGGGAATTGCATCAGATGGCGGAAGAAGAACTGGATACGGCAAAAGAAGAGTGCGACCGGCTTACGGAAGAAATAAAAATTCTTTTGCTTCCCAAAGATCCCAACGATGAAAAGAACGTAATTGTAGAAATACGGGGAGGTGCCGGGGGCGAAGAAGCGGCTTTGTTTTCCTCCGTTTTGTTTCGCATGTATACGATGTATGCGGAGCGGATGGGCTGGAGTGTAGAGATCCTGAATGTGAACGAGACAGAGCTGGGAGGATATAAGGAAATAAGCTTTATGATTACAGGCTCGGGAGCGTATTCCCGGCTGAAATTTGAAAGCGGTGTTCACAGGGTTCAGCGGGTTCCCGAGACGGAAGCCCAGGGGAGAATTCATACCTCTACGGCAACCGTTGCCGTTCTGCCGGAGGTGGATGACGTGGAGATCGAAATCAATCCCAAAGATCTGCAGATCGACACATTCCGTTCCAGCGGTGCCGGAGGCCAGCATATTAATAAGACCTCCTCTGCTATCCGCATTACCCATCTGCCCACCGGTATGGTGGTAGAATGCCAGGATGAACGGAGCCAGTATAAGAATAAGGATAAGGCGATGAAGGTTCTGCGTTCCCGTCTGTATGAAATAGAACAGAGAGCGCAGGATTCAGCGGTAGCGGAAGAGCGGCGTTCCCAGGTAGGAACGGGAGACCGTTCCGAGAGAATCCGCACATATAACTATCCTCAGGGGCGCATAACAGATCATCGGATCGGCTTGACCCTGTATCGGCTGGAAGATTTTCTCAACGGAAATCTGGATGAGGTGATCGATGCCCTGATTGCCAAAAGCCGGGCGGAACAGCTGCAGCAAGCGGCGGAAAACGCCTGAAATGGAGAATGAAAATGAAGACTGAATTTCTAAACGCCGGCACTCCCGGCCATATAGAAAGAGCGGCTCAAATCCTCCGGGAAGGGGGATTGGTGGGCATTCCAACAGAAACGGTCTATGGGCTTGCAGCCAATGCCTTGGATGGCAAAGCCTGTGCCCGGATCTTTGAAGCAAAAGGGAGGCCTGTGGATAATCCCCTGATTGTGCATATATCGGATATTTCCCAGTGGGATGCACTGGTAAAAGAAATACCGGAGAGAGCGCGAAAATTGGCTGAAGCTTATTGGCCCGGCCCTCTTACCATTATTCTTCCCAAGGCGGACTGCATTCCCCAGGAGGTAAGCCCGGGATTGGAGACGGTTTCCGTGCGGTTTCCTTCCCATCCGGTTGCCAGAGCGGTGATTTCCGCCGCGGGCATCCCTTTGGCTGCGCCCTCTGCGAATCTTTCCGGACGCCCCAGCCCTACTACCGCAGAGCATGTGTGGCATGACTTGAAGGGCAGAATTGAGGCTGTTTTGGATGGAGGTGAATGTGGGGTAGGCGTGGAATCCACCGTGGTTTCCCTGGCCTGCGATCCACCCAGGCTGCTGCGGCCGGGCGGTATTACTCTGGAGCAGCTGGAGGCGGTTCTCGGCCATGTTGAGGTGGATCCGGCCGTAACCCATCCGCTGGCTGAAGGGGTAAAGGCTGCTTCTCCCGGTATGAAATATAAGCATTATGCTCCAAAAGTGCCTGTAAAAATCGTAGAGGGAAGCAGAGAGGCATATATTGATTTTGTAAACAGCCATAAAAAGGATAAAGCAGCCGCGTTATGTTACGATGGGGATGCTGCTGCGCTGGAAGTCCCATATATTTGCTACGGCGGAGAAAATGACCCCGATTGCCAGGCGAGGGAGCTTTTTGATGCCCTCCGTCATTTGGATGAGCTGGATGCTGAGGTCGTATTTGCCCGGTGCCCTCCGCCTGAGGGGGTTGGCTTGGCTGTTTACAACCGGCTGATTCGGGCAGCAGGATTTGAGGTGATCCATATTGACTAAAATGATAGGCCTTACGGGCCCTACTGGAGCCGGAAAATCTACGGCTGCGGAAGCATTTCGTTCTTTGGGTGCCGAAGTAATCGACTGTGACCGGCTTGCGGGGGACGTGCTAACATTTCCCGCATGTATTCGACAACTTCAGCAGGCTTTCGGGGAAGATATTGTTTCTGGCGGCTGCGTGAACCGTGCTCTGTTGGCTCAAAAAGCTTTCTCTGGGCCGGAAGAGACGAAAAAGCTTAACGCTATAACCCATCCGGCTATCATTGAGGAAATGAGACGGCGTATGGATGAATATAAGAAAGAAGGGGCTTCCGCTGTTCTTATAGACGGGGCATTGTTGTTTGAAAGCGGGGTGTACCGGCTTTTCGATACCACGGTGGTTGTCCTCGCAGACCGGGAGCTTCGACTGGAGCGCATTATGAAGCGGGACGGCATCAGCCGCCGGCAGGCGGAAGAACGTGCTTCTGCTCAAAAGGATGATCAATATTACCTCTCCCGGGCAGGATACGTTTTGGACGGTGGTAAAGGTCCCGATTTTCTGAAAAACCAGGTGAAAGATGTATTCGGCAGAATTCTGGAGGAATAGATGAAGAAAAAGAAACGATTCCGTTTTTGGTTATGTGTTTTAGTCATCCTTTTTGGGGCAGTGTTTGCCGTTGGAAAGGGATACAGGCTTTTGATGGAAAATATGTATCCTCTGCTGTATACGGAGTATATTGAAGAAGAGGCGGCAAAAAACGATTTAGATCCGGCTTTTCTCTGCGCTGTTATACGGACAGAGAGCAGGTTTGACCCGGAAGCTGTTTCTCATGCCGACGCTCACGGCCTTATGCAGATTACCCCAGCCACTTTTGATTGGCTGAAAACCAAACTGCAGGATGGGGATCTGTATTCCCAGGAAGATATTTATGATCCGAAGGTGAATATCCACTTTGGCGCAGGATATCTGCGGTATCTTCTCAATCGCTATGAAGGAGAAAAAGAAACGGCTCTTTGCGCCTATAACGCGGGACCTGCCCGTGTAGACGGTTGGCTGGAAACTCCCGAGTATTCAAAGGACGGCAAGACACTGCAGGTAATTCCCTATGAAGAGACGGAAAAGTATGTGGAAGCTGTGCTTCGAAGCGAAACTATATACCAGGATTTATATGGGTTATAACTGTTCCCAAAACAAAAACAGGAATGTATGAAATGGAGGATTATAGTATGTCGAAGAAAGTGCAGAAAGAAGAAATGAAAAAATTGGCGAAGGAGCTGCTGATCCCCAGAACCAGCGGCTGTTATCAGACAGACGAAAAAACAATGAAAAAAGCAAATGACTATTGCGAAGAATATAAGGCTTTTATGGACGCTTCCAAAACAGAACGGGAATCCGTAGAAACAGCGGTAGCTATGGCGGAAAAGAAAGGGTTTGTTCCCTTTGATCCTGAAAAGGAGTATGCCGCAGGGGATAAAGTATATGTAAATAACAGGGGCAAATCCCTTATTTTGGCTGTTATAGGGGAAAAGGGCTGCAAAGAAGGCGTGAAGATTGCCGCCGCTCATATTGATTCCCCGCGGCTGGATCTCAAGCCCCATCCTTTGTATGAAAAAGATGACCTGGCCCTTTTGAAGACCCATTATTACGGCGGAATCAAAAAATATCAGTGGACTGCCATCCCTCTCAGCATGCACGGCGTAGTGATCCGGAAAGACGGGACGAAAGTGGATGTGCGCCTGGGAGAAAAAGCCGGTGATCCCCAGTTCTGCGTGACCGATCTTCTGCCTCATCTGGGCGCGGAACAAATGTCCAAAACCCTTTCAAAAGCTATCGAAGGAGAAAATCTCAATATCCTTGTAGGCAGTGTTCCTCTGGGCGATGAAGACACAACGGATGCTGTGAAGCTTCATGTGATGAAAATTCTGCATGACCGTTACGGCATTACCGAAGAGGATTTTGTATCGGCCGATATTGAATTTGTCCCGGCGTTTAAGGCAACCGACATAGGATTTGACGGAAGCATGGTGGGTGCGTATGGCCATGATGACCGCGTTTGTGCATATACGGCTTTGACAGCATTATTGAAAACAGAAAAACCGGAAAACACTTCTATAGTTGTCCTGGCAGACAGGGAAGAAGTGGGCAGCGATGGAAATACAGGGTTAAACTCTGAATTTATGCGATATTTTATTGCGGATCTTGCCCAGGCGGAAAATCTGGAGCCCCGTCATGTGCTCAGCCGCTCTAAGTGCTTGTCTGCGGATGTGAGCGCAGCTTTTGATCCCACGTATTCCTCTGTATATGAAGCAGCCAATTCCTGCTATATCAATGGCGGTGTGGGGATTATGAAGTATACAGGTTCCAGAGGAAAAAGCGGAACCAGCGAAGCTACGGCAGAATTTATGGCGGAGGTTCGTGCTCTCTTTGAGAAAAATGACGTTCTCTGGCAGACGGGCGAATTGGGCAAGGTGGATATCGGCGGAGGCGGTACCGTAGCCCTCTGCATCGCAAATCTGAATGTAGATGTAGTCGATGTGGGCGTTCCGGTGTTGTCTATGCATTCTCCCTTTGAAATTGTTTCCAAGCTGGATGTATATATGACATTCCGTGGTTTCAAGGCTTTTTTCTGTGATAAAGATTAATCAATATTGAAAAATGTCCAGGCGGCTGAGGTGTTTCTCAGCCGCCTTTTGTTTTAGTGATTTTGACGGAATAATTATGAACAATTAATGGCGCCCGTAAAATTGCAGATATGAGGAAAAGGGAATACGAAAGCATGTAATTTTAATAATAGAATAATAAATTTGACTTTTTATGACCTATTTGTTAATGAAAATACGGTGTAATGTTGGAATTTTGATCGATTGGAAAGAGTTTATTGCCTTTTTTTCTAAAAATATCATTCTTATTTTACCTTTAATGGTTATATTCATGGTCATAATTTAGCCACAATGACAAAATAGTATAAAAATGACAAAAAAGTGTTATTGAAGAGCCGCCTTGTTAATGATAGAATAAATATGTCAAAAACGACCGGCAAGTTTTTAGGTAAATTGTATAATGGCGAAATGCCTATACAAGTAATTATTTTCTGGATGTGCCTTTGCTGTATTGAGGAGATAAGGTGTTCCTGAATGGAAAAGTACACTTTTTCGATTTGCAACTTTAGCATGTATATATGCAAAAAACGTCCCATTCCCCATAGGAAATGAGACGTTTTTATAAAACAATATACTAATTTCTCTTATACGAAAAAGTGTAAAATATCGTGTGGTTAAAAAGGGAACCCCATATTTTCCAAATAATCCGGTTGAGAACGAAACGTCCAGACTCCAGATGAACCAGGATTCCGGCAAAAAATGTTATTTTCACCTGGGCTGTAGTGCCTTGTGTTGGAAAGCATCGACGCCATGTTGGCTTCATATTTTCATACGTTAACAAGCGGAAATACTCCGCTTGCAATAAAAACATAAAGGGAGGAATATCCAACATGAAAAAAACCATGAGCAGGCTTCTTGCTATGCTGCTTGCTGTTGGAATGGTATTTTCAGTAACCGCTTGCAGCGGCAATGAAACTACTTCCGGCGGCGGAGAGTCTTCAGCTACCGGCTCCACTGCCAGCGGCGGCGGAGATTCGGAAGATTACGATCCGTTTGGCAAGTATGATGAAGAAGTAAAAATGACGGCGGCTACAGCGATTTCTGCTACAGCAGCTGAGACAGACTTCAAAGACAACATTTGGGTGAAAAAGTATAAGGAAGTCTACAATTTGGCCATTGATTATGTATTCCTGGCTCCTCAGGAACAGTATGATCAGCGTATTGCCATTATGATGACAGACCCCAGCCAGCTTCCTGATTGCTTCACAACCTCTTTGATTCAGACCCAGCAGCTTATCGATGCAGGGCTTTTGGAGCCTCAGACGGCAGCATGGAATAATTATGCTTCCGATCAGGCAAAAGAAGCTATGATGCAGAATGGTTCCGCTCCGTTTGATGTAGTTACTTCCGACGGCGAACTGTATGCAATGCCTTGGGTGCAGCCTGCTATCGAAACTGTCCACGCTCTGTTTGTAAACGAGAAGTGGAGAAAAGATTTGGGATTGCCTGAGCCTGACACTCTTGAGAACTTTGAGAAGATGATCTATGGCTTTAAGGAGCAGGATCCCAACGGCAACGGTAAAGCGGATGAATATGGCCTTGGCCTTTCCAAGAATCTTTGGGATCTGGGCTTTGAGGCTTACAGCTTCTGCAACATCTTTGGCGCTTATCCGGATTCCTGGCTGCAGAAGGATGACGGCACCGTTTATTATGGTTCTGTTCAGGAAGAGATGAAACCCGCTTTGGAGAAGCTGGCTCAGTATTATAAAGACGGCCTGATCGATCCGGAATTCATTGTTAAGTCCTATGAAGAAGAGGCTGAACTGGTAACCAAGGAACAGCTGGGCGCAATGTTCGGCATTCAGTGGACCGGCCTGATGGGCACCTGCCTCCAGTCCCTTTATAAGAATTACGATTCTGAAGGCAAAGATCCTGACACTCTGGAATGGAAAGTATACGCTCTTCCGTCCTTGGATGGCAGCACAGAAACCACTCCGATCATTTATGATAATACCAGCAAATTTGTCGTTGTAAAAGCCGGATACGAGCATCCGGAAGCGGTTACCAAAATGGTAAACTATATCCATTTCTTGGGCATGGGACCCGACCAGGAAGCTGGTCCTGAAGGCCATCCCGAGCTGGGTATCTCTTATGAAGAATATTATGGCATTGAAGCAGACGGAACCGATACCACCAATGGTCTTTGGGATTCCTGGGGCAACAACCTGTTTGCTGCTGAGACAATCCATGCTAACATTGACCGTTGGACCAACTGGTTTAAGATCATCGAAGACGATGATGCTGAAGCCAAGGAATGGTGCGAAAAGAACTATCTGGCCAGAAGCGGCGCTACCAATATTCAGGCTTTTGCCAAGGATGGCAAAGACATGGTAAATGCAAATGGCGTAAAGGGAATTGATTCTCCTTCCTGGCAGTTTGTTTATAACACCTGCGGTGAAACCTTTATGTATGGTTTGGATATGCAGGCTGAAGGCAACATCATCATGGATATCCGCGGCGCCTTTGTTTCCGATACCATGGTTGATAAGCAGGCTTCTCTGGAATCTCTGGAACTGCAGGAAATCACCAAGATCATTACCGGTGAATCTTCTATCGATGCGTTCGATACCTTCGTAGAAACCTGGAAGGCTAACGGCGGCGATACAATCACCCAGGAAATGCAGGAATACATTGACTCCCTGAGCTGATGTTTTAACCTGAATTTCTAAAAATCCAGATAAATTGAAAGATTGCCGGCGGCATATCTCCGCCGCCGGCAATTTACTTATTTTACACAGGGGAGGTATTTGGAAAATGGCAAGCCGCAGTAAAGCCCTGAATATACAGAAAAAGCCCCTTGGCAAACGTTTTCGTGAAAGCATTCCATTTTATCTGATGCTGCTTCCGGGCATTATTTTTGTGTTTATCTTTAACTATTTTCCGCTGTATGGCTTAAAAATTGCATTTTATCGTTTTATACCGGCCAAAGGTTTATTTGGCGACCAGAAATGGGTGGGAATGCAGTATTTCAAAGAAATATTTGTAAATCCCGATTTTACCCATGCTCTTTTTAATACGGTTATTATATCTGTTTGGAAGCTTTCCCTCAGTATTGTTATAGCGATTATTTTCTCTATACTGATTAATGAGCTCCGCAGTTCCAAGCTCAAGAGGACTGTTCAGACCATTGTATATCTGCCGCATTTCCTTTCCTGGGTTATTTTAGCAGGTGTTTTTATGGATCTTCTTTCTCCTGAATATGGTATGATTAATAAACTTATCACTGCTTTGGGCGGAGAACCAATCTTTTTCCTAGGAAGCAACCAGTATTTCCGCGGAACATTAATCGTTACGGATCTGTGGAAAGAATTTGGATTTAATACGATCGTATATCTGGCAGCTATAACATCCATCGATCCCAGTTTGTATGAATCCGCTGTGGTAGATGGAGCCAACCGTTTCAAACAGATTTGGCATATAACGCTTCCCGGTATGCTGCCGATTATCCTCTTGATGGCTCTTCTAAATATTGGCAGCGTTATGAATGCGAATTTCGATCAGGTTTATAATATGTATAGCCCTGCTGTTTATGAGACCGGCGATGTTTTGGATACACTGGTTTATCGTGTAGGTCTGGTGCAGGCGAATTTCTCGCTTTCAACCGCTATTGGTCTCTTTAAATCTGTAATTTCGCTGATCCTCGTTGGTTCTTCTTATGGATTAGCATATAAATTTGCCGGATACAGGATCTTCTAAAGGAGGGATTCAGAATGCTGATTTCAAAAGGTGAAAAGATTTTCAATGTTATCAACAGCATATTTCTGGTCCTTGTCGCTTTGCTTTGTATTGCGCCGATGGTCTATATGCTGGCAGTGTCTTTGAGCGATAACGCTCAGGTAGTGGCTGGAAACGTTAGCTTCTGGCCGAAAAAATTTACTCTTGCAAGCTATGAATATCTGGTTAGCCTGCGTTCTTTCTGGAATTCTATGCTGATCTCTGTGGAGAGAGTTGTAATTTCCCTGATTTTTACATTGGTATTTACGGCTCTTACTGCATATCCTCTCTCGAAAAGTTCGAATAAATTTCTCGGCCGTTCCTTTTTTGCCTGGTATTTCTTTATTCCTATGCTGGTAAACGGCGGATTGATCCCTACATATCTGACAATCAGCTCCTTAAAGCTGTTAGGAACCATTTGGGCCTTGATTCTGCCAACATCTGTAGTTACGTTCTATGTAATCCTCATGCTGAACTTTTTCCGTGGAATCCCCGGTGAAATTGAAGAAGCCGCTTTGATCGACGGCGCAGGGCAGTGGAGGATTCTATTTACAATCTATCTGCCTCTTTCTCTTCCGTCTTTGGCAACCATTGCTGTTTACTGCAGCTTGGGCCAGTGGAACGAATGGTTCCAGGGCATCATTTACATGAACGATCCCTCCCAGTACCCCCTTATGAGTTATCTGCAGATTGCGGTTCTGAATGTGAATTTGGATGAGCTTTCTCCGGAAGAAGCGGCTAAGCTCAGCCAGATTGGCACCCAAACCTATAAGGCTGCCCAGCTCTTTGTTGCGGCAATCCCCATGATCTGCGTGTATCCTTTCCTGCAGAAATACTTCACAAAAGGCCTAACACTGGGAAGTGTAAAAGGATAATTTGTATCCTTTTTAGAGGAGTGTATTGTTATGAAGGTATTAGATGATTATAGTTTTGTCCGAGGCTTTTGTTATTCAGGCAGTATTTTTGTACCGGAAGATAAGCTGAGAAGAGAATTCGGTTATGCACAAAAGCTTGCTTTGAATAGTACCCGAATCTGGCTTTCCTGCCGGGCGTATGAAAAAGATCCTAAAGGGTTTATTGAAAAATTGGTTCGTTTTGTAAGGGTAGCCAATGAGATGGGGATTACTACTATGCCTATCCTCTTTAACGGCAATGGTTTGGATCCCAATGATTTGGAAGAGAGTTTTCGTCCTCGGGGAGACAAATATGTCCGCGACGTAGTAGCCGCCATTCAGAATGAACCGGGTCTTATTATGTGGGACATAATGAACGAACCTTCCTGCAATGATTTTATTTTGAAATCACCTGCTGAAGAGCGGGACGGAAGATGGGAAAAAGTCTGCAATTTTATTCGGTATTATTGCCGGTTCGTGAAATCTCTGGATCCGGTTAATGCGGTTACGGTGGGCCACACGGTTATGCCTGATGTGGCTCCCACCGTAGATGACGTAGATGTATTTTGTTTCCATGATTACAGTCCTACAATCCGCAAAATGGAGGAAGCATATGAAGCCGCTGTGCAGCTCTCCAAGGAAACTGGGAAACCATTTCTCAACAGCGAGCTTTGCTGCTTGTGCAGAGCCAATCCTTATGATCTTTCTTTGGATGTATGCCGTTCTTACAATACCGGTTGGTATCTTTTTGAATTGATGATCACCGGATATTGGAATGATGTTCATGGAATTTTTTATGAGGACGGTACAGTGCGGGATCCTTCCATTCCGGCGGCAGTAATGGGTTTCACTCGGAACCGCAGCGCAGAAGGTTTTGTGTTGCCTAATCCCAATAAAGAAGGGCACGCTCAGCGGGCGATTCAGATGGTAAAGGAAGCCCTGCAGGATAATACAGAAGGATTTAAAGGAGCTACAAAGCCGTTGGATCAGATTCTGGAAGCGGCAGAGTTCTGTGCAAATCTACTGGAGGCCTGTGAGCTTGTACCCATGTACGACCCGCCTACACGGCAGATTGCTGTTTTGCGCAAAAACGGCGATGTGTTGGGAGCGAAAAGGCTTGCGTATAAGCTGGCAAGGATTCTGGAAGATTCCTGCCTTTTGATGTAAATGAGCCGAAAGCGGGGAGGAAAAAGAATGAACCGTAAATGGACAGAAGAAGAAATTTGGCAGTGGTATCGTTCCCATGAATGGATCAGCGGATTTAATTTTATTCCCAGCGGATCCATGACAGGCAGCCAATGGTTTTTACAGCAGTATAACCATGAAGAGGCATTCCGAGAATCTGCAAAAGAGATTGCCCTTGCCGCAAGCTTAAAATTTAACAGCATCCGTGTGCATCTTCCTTTTCAAGTGTGGCAGAAGGAACATGATACTTTTTTCCAGTATTTGGATCAGTTCCTTGATCTTCTGGAAAAGTATAATATGACAATGATGCCCATTTTGTTTGGTGACTGCTGTGTGCCTAAAGAGAAATACAAAGAAACACCTTTGGGACCTCAGCCGGAGCCGGTTCCCGGATATTTCGGAGGAAGCCCGGTTACTCCTTTTGATGACAGTACACAGACTGGCCAGGTGATCGGATACAGCATCACGGATGAACCAGAAATGGAGCCGGTGATTCACCAATATGTAAAAGAGTTGGCAGAGCATTACGGCCAGGATGACCGCATCTTGATTTGGAATGTGTGGAACGAAGCGGGAAATTCTGCCAGAGAATGCCGTTCCCTGCCTATGATGAAAAATATTTTTGGGTGGCTTCGGGAAGCGGATGTAAAGCAGCCGCTTACTGCGGATATATGGGGCTGTGGTTCTCCCAACCAACCCTATGGAGGTCTTTTAAAACCGCTTATTTATACGGAAATCGAGAAAAATTCCATTGAGCTTTCCGATATTGTGACATTTCATTTCTATGGCGATTACAGCCATGCCAAGAAGTATGTGGAATATTTGCGGCAGTTTAACAGACCTCTTATAAATACGGAATGGCTTCATAGGCCTTTCCGCAGTCTGATTCAAACGCATCTTCCCCTTTGGAAAAAAGAAGGGGTAGGGAGTTATTTTTTCGGTTTTGTAAATGGAAAAAGCCAGTTCAATATTGTTTGGGAATTCATTAAAAATCTTCCGGATATTGATACGGATTTGTGGATGCATGATATTTTCCACGATGACTTTACGCCTTATGATCCTGAGGAGATTGAAGTGATCCGCGCCTGCAATGAAGATAAGAAAATATTCTGAAAACTTTGAATGATGGGGCGCATCCTCTGTGTTTGTGTTAGCGGCGTATAGGCAGAAGCCTGTGCGCCGCGCATTTTTATTTGCAGCATGAAAAAAAGTGGAACATTTTTGAATAAGCATTTTGTCCATATGTATTGTAGATAGATCAAAAATAATTTTAATCCTATAGAATAGATAAAAGAGACTTTAAAACACTTTCCTTCCTGGACGTTTTTAGAATTGGTGGTTTTGCAGGTGAAAAAAGAGCGTAAAGATAAAAGAAAAGAAGATTTAAGCATAAGCGGAAAAATAAAAATTCGCAGAAAATACCGGTATGGTTCAGTTTCTGCCTATTTGATTTTGGGCTTAACGCTTCTGTTTATTCCAATTTTTTTGGTGAGTATGATTGGAATTTCCAGTTCTGTTCAGGAGATTCGCAAGCAAAGGGAACAAATTACCGCTAAACAGGTCTATAGCCAAAAAAGCCAGATGGAGACTGAATTGCGGAAAGTTATGGATCAACAGTCCCGCTTTATAATTAACGAAGATATTGCCAGATCGTTTACAGAGAAGTATGATTCCATGGATAAGCAAGAGCGAGGCCGTGCTGTTTCTCGATTGGCTAAATCCTTATATATGGTCAAAAATTCCAGTTTGCTGATTTCCAGCGCGCGGTTATATATTCCGTCTCTTCATATGGAAATAGGGGCGGAAGGATATTACAGAACCAATTTAAGCGAAGAGGAAGAAGCTGTGTATGATATGGCGTTTCAGTCGAAAAGGTTTGTGTTCAAATATGAAGGCACTTTATACAGTACCGTCTCTTTCCTGCCCTCTGTAACCCGTTCTTCTGCCAGTTGTGTTCTGGTGGAGTGGAATACGGAAATGTTCCCAGTATTGTGGGCGGTTCGAGAACAAGGGGCGGAATTTCTCTTATTTGATGAAGAATTTTATTCTGTTTCGGATATGGATTCGGAACGGGGAGCTGCCATGTGGAACACATTGAAGGATGTGAAAGCCGATCAAACACGTCCTGTTACCATGGAATGCAGGTATGAAGGGGAGGATTATATTGTTTCCCTGGTCTACTCTGACCTAATGGGATGCACAATTGCATCTTATCAGCCATTATCTGTTATAACCGGGCCGATCAGTAAGTATCAGATCTACCTGTGGGGGATCGGTTTCTGTGTTTTGTGTGCCGCCATAGGAATAGCTGTATTTTGTCACAGAATGATCAAAACACCTTTGGATAAACTTCTAACAGCTTTTGTACGGGTGCAGGAAGGTGATCTGGGAGTACAGATTCACTATAAAGGCAACCATGAATTTTCCGTTCTGATTCGCTGTTTCAATACCATGGTGCGGCGTTTAAACTGTCTTATTGATGAAAATTACGCCAAGGAACTCCGGTTAAAAAGTACAGAGCTCCGTCAGCTGCAGGTGCAGATATCTCCCCATTTTTTATATAACAGTTTTAGTGTTATAGCCCATTCCATCCATAGCGGGGATACCGATTCCGCCCTTTTGATGACAAAAGCCCTTTCGGAGTATTTTCATTATGTCACTCAGAATAACCGGGACATGGAACCGCTTTTCAAGGAACTGGAATTTGCAAAGGCGTATTTAGAAATCCAGTCTATTCGTTTTGGAGACAGGGTAGATGTAAAAATCGAAGAACCGGATGAATCTATTAAGCAGATTATGGTTCCCCGAATGATTATTCAGCCCTTAGTAGAAAACGCATATAAGCATGCTTTTGGGGAGCTGGAATACGGAGGAAAGCTGCGGATTTCCTGTGAAAAGGAAGAAAAGGCGCTTATTATTTCTGTTGAAGATAATGGCCCGGGTATCCCTCAGGAGAAATTGGAAAAAATTCGCGAGTCTTTTCTAAAAGAAAATCCGGATGGGCATAATGGCCTGTTTAACGTATACCAGAGGCTTTGGCTAAAATATGGACGCCGGGATGAGCTTAGTCTGGAAAATACTGGAGAAGGTCTTTTAATACGAATCCTTATACCGTTGGAGGAATGACAATGTACCGATTGCTTTTGGTGGATGATGAGCCCATTATTTTAAACAGCTATTTTGAAATGCTTTCTGAGGCATTTAAAAATGAGCTGAATGTGGATAAATGTCAATACTCGTCTCAAATCCCGGAAAAACTCACGGAACGTATCGATATCCTCATAACGGATATCTATATGCCCAAAATGACAGGTTACGATGTAAACCAACTTATATGCCAAAAATGGAAAAATTGCCGTACCATTTTCATAACCGGTAATGAATCCATTGAATCTGCGAGAAAAGTAATACGGGACAGCAAAAATGTAGTGGATTATGTGTTGAAGCTGGAAGATAATGAGACTCTTATGCAGGCTGTGCGGAAAGCCATTTATGAGTTGGACCACATAATGCAGGAAAGAGAGCTTCGGGAGAATGTAAGAAAATATATGGCACAGTCCATGCCCATTCTCAGACGGGATTTCTTTAAAGAGTTTTTAACGGAAACTTCTTTTAGCCGAGAGGATTTAAAGGAATCTTTTTCAAAACTGGATTTTCCCTTTCGTGCGGATGTTCCAGTTATCCCTCTTTTGGGAGCTTTCCGAGCAAAAGATGGGAGTTTGCAGCACCATGTAGACACAACATTTCTTATAGTGGATCAAATTTTAAGCGAATATCTTTCCCCAAAGTTTATCCAGTATGGATTTCCTATGAATGATGTTATCCCGCTGGGAATTTGGTTTATTCAGCTTCTTCCAAATGGGAGTGTTTCACCGGACGAGGCAGTACGATACATCCATTCTTATTTGGATCTTATCCAGGAGCATAGCGAAAGGTTTTCGCAAATGACGGTTTCTTTTATTTTGTCCCATGACATTATGGATTGGCAGAAGGTTCCTCAGACATACAGCCAAATGTTGAATCTAGCCCAGATTTACGGTCGCTTGGAAAGCCAGATTTTCTTTATCGAAGAAGCAGAAGAGATCGCGGAGGGCAGAAAACTGGAAGAAGAAAAACGAACCAGGATTTTATACCAGACATTGCAGCAGACTCTGGTATCGGGAGACAGAGAGCTTTTTTGTTCTACCTGGAGACAGCTTCTGGATGGGTATAAAGGTTCCCTTGTGCAGCTCCATTTTGAAATGTGTTCCTGTTTTACAGCAGCCATGAATATACTGTCTCTTCCTGCTAGCACCTATAATGGTGTTTGTACATTTCTTTTGAATATCCGGTTGGAAAATGCTTCTTCAGAAACCCTTTTGGAACAATATCTTACTGCCGCAAAACCTCTTTTCCAGACATCCAAGAATAATAATGAAAAAATCACTACAGTGGTAGATACGGTAGTACAGTATATTGATTCGCATTTGGGGGAGGACCTTTCCCTTACAAAGGTTTCTACAATGGTGTTCCATAACCCCAGCTATTTTTCCAAACTTTTTAAACAGACTATGGGAATTGGATACTGTGAGTATGTAACGAAAATCCGCATGAAGTGCGCGCAGAACCTTTTACGTACTACTTCTCAGAAAATAGGCGACATTTCCAGACAGGTGGGATTTGATTCCATCCCTTATTTTAATAAAACATTTAAGAAAAGCTTTGGATGTACGCCCCAGGAATATAGAGAAAAATCCATTTCCATGGGATGACAGGAAAAGAACGCTGGTTACTTTCTGAAAATATCTACATACAGCCAAATACAAAAATTCCCCGGCGGGAAATGACCCGGCCGGGGAATTTTTTGCAGCAAAGAATAATTTGAATTAAGCCGTTTCCATGGGGCAGCAGCGGCTGTTGAATACAACACCGCGGGCGGCGTCCATAGTTACGGTAGTACCGTTTTTCAGAATGCTGGTGGCGGATTCGGCACCCACAATAACAGGTTTTTCCAAAGCTAAACCAGCAATGGCGGCATGAGAATTTTCCCCATCCGTTTCCGTAATGATGCCGATACAGCCTTTAATTTGGGAAAGGATCCGATTGCTGGTCTGTGGGATGACGAGTATATCCCCCGGCTTACAGGAATAGAGTGCTTCCTCTTCCGTTTTGCAGACGCAAAGATTACCGCAGGCGCTTCCTTTCCCGATACCCTGCCCGGAAACCAGGATGTCTCCAACCAGCTGCACTTTCAAAAGATTGGTTGTTCCGGAGACACCCAGAGGTACACCGGCGGTAATAACGCATAACTCGCCGTCATGCACAAGGTTTTTCTGTTTGGCTACATCTACTACGTGGTCGAAAAGCTCATCTGTGTTGCGCTTTTCATCCACCATAATGGGCACCACGCCCCAGGACAGGTTCATTTGCCTGCGGACTTTCTCCTCGGTCGTACCGCTGATAATGGGGCAGAGAGGGCGATATTTAGAAATCATGCGGGCCGTTTTACCGGATTTCGTTACCGTCATAATGGCAGAAGCTCCCAAATCGTGGGCAGTTGTGCAGGTAGCGTGTGAAATAGCGGAAGTAACGTTCGGTTTTTCCTGCAGGGAACGGCGGCTGAAACGTCCTTTGTAATCGATATCGTTTTCTGTTCTTTCCGCAATGTTAGCCATAGTTTTCAGTGCGGCCACAGGATAGTTTCCCGCGGCGGTTTCGCCGCTGAGCATGATGGCGCTGGTGCCGTCATAAATAGCATTGGCCACATCCGTAGCTTCCGCTCGGGTGGGGCGAGGATTTTTCATCATGGAATCCAGCATTTGGGTGGCGGTAATAACTTGGCGGCCGGCGTTATAGGCTTTTTTAATAAGCTTTTTCTGGATAACAGGGATTTCCTGCAGGGGTATTTCCACGCCCAAGTCGCCTCTTGCCACCATGATGCCGTCTGAAACTTCGATGATTTCGTCGATGTTCTCTACACCGTCGGAATTTTCAATTTTGGCGATAATCCGAATATCGTGGGAATTGTATTTTTCCAGAACAGCCCGCATATCCAGGATATCCTGGGCGCTGCGGGTAAAGGAAGCGGCAATAAAATCGAAATCTTCCTGGACAGCAAAAGCAATGTCTTTTTCATCCTGCTCACTTATAAAGGGCAGAGAAAGTGCTACTCCCGGGACATTTATGCTTTTTCTGCTGGAAATCACGCCTCCGTTTTTCACAGTACAGAGGATATCGGTATCTGTGCAGGATTCCACTTTCAGTTCAATGAGCCCATCATCAATCAGGATGCGGCCACCCGGATGCACCTCAGAGGGGAGTTTTGCAAAGGTAATGGAGACAATAGTGTCATCTCCTTCTATATCACGGGTTGTGAGAGTGAAAGGATTTCCTTCTTTCAGCTCAACCTTTGGGGTTTTAAAAGTCTTAACCCGGATTTCAGGCCCTTTTGTATCCAGCAACAGGGCAACTGGCAGATCCAGTTCTTTTCGAAGCTTTTTTACCATATCCGCACGGACTTTTTGCTCAGGATGTGTCTGATGGGAAAAATTCAGACGGGCTACATCCATACCGGCCAGCATCAGCTCACGAAGAGTTTTTTCATTATCCGTAGCGGGACCAAGTGTGCAAATAATTTTTGTTTTCCTCATTAGGAAGCACCCCTTTTTAAAGCGTAATGAGAAAATACTATTTTCTCATTCGTAAACAAACCAATCTTTTTATACACAAATGACATCATTTGAAAAATCTATCCACTATAGTATATAGGATACATACGTCAAAAGTAAAGCGGAAGTTTTGTAAAATTTTACAGATGAGCAGTTGAATTTTCCGTATACTAACGATACAATAAAATATATTCATATGGAATAAGAGACTGTAATGAAGCTGAAATTGGGAACATATAATTGCACATTCGATTTAGAATAGCCTTTCAGAATAGATCCATCCATGGGAAAGGATTGAATACTGTGGGAAAAAACCGCCCAGAACGAATTATCAAATCAAAACGGCATGGAAGAAAAGAAAAGCAGGTTAAACGTCTTCATATATATATGACGGTCATTCTTGTGGCCGTGGCTATTTCAGTAGCCGCAGCAGTGGTTTTGGCGTGTTGGCAGATGTTTGCGCCTCCTGAAACGCCGGAAAGCA
>CALWJA010000078.1 GCA_944380875.1 uncultured Clostridia bacterium | reverse complement strand
AGCAAGAGAGCTAAAAACTTCCGTATACCCTTTCCTTTTTTCTTTTTCATTTTACACACTCCTTTTCTATCTAATTTTTCTATTCTTTTGCCATCTTTTAAAATTTCTTCCAATCTCTGTCTTTTCTATTTCTTTACAAAAAAAAGACTTTCTCTTTGTCTCAGTATACCTGACTGCAGTCACATATGGGTCACAAAATCAATAAAAAATAGTATAAAACAAAAAAAGCTGTTCTGTCCAACAGACAGAACAGCTTTGCAAAGCAAATTTCTCTTTTCTGTTTTGGTATCATGCAATGGCATGATCCAGGGGCATATCCATGCCGCTCCAAATTTTTTGAGAGGTATAAGGAGCATCTTCTCCCGCCCAGAAGGGGTCTTGTTCGGGCAGCCCCAAAGGAAGAAAAGCCGCCGCGCAGAGATACAGGCTTCCGGTGGAGATATACGGTTCCCCCAAACCTGGCTGGGAACCGCATACGCCGATGGTAAGCCAGCCTTCCGGATCAAAAGTCCCGGGCGCCTCCATGGTGCGGCCGATTACAGCGGAAAGAGCGCAGCGAACTTGGGAAGGCAACAGCTGTTCCGGAAGAATATGCTGCAAAGCGGCCTGGGCCAGCATTTGAAAAGCCCCGCACCGGTATGCAGACGACCTCCCCAGCACAGGATAGGTGCCATCCGGCCCTATAAGGCGTTCCAAAACAGCCGCATATCGGGAAGCCCGCTCCTGAAAAATATCCCGCATTTTTTCTCCCAGCCCGTTTTCTTCCGGGAACCGGCAGGCCAGCACCCGGCTCACATCCACCAGCATGGGGTGAATCACATAGCTGTTATAATAATCCCAATGGAAAGATTCTCCGTCTCCGTAAACACCGTCCCCCTTATACCACCGCTGGAAGGAAGTAAGGGCATAATCCACCCGCATGGTATCGCATTCCCCGGTCATTCGGTAAAGCGCCGCCTCCACCATGGCGGAAAACAGAAGCCAGTTGGAACGATACGGCCGGACGGAACGGCTCTTTTTTAAGGCATCCACCACCTGCTCTTTTCCCTTTTGAGGGAGCGTTTCCCAAAGAGCTTTTGGAGCCCGCAGAAATGCGTGGGCCAAAAAGGCTGCGTCCACTAAAGGCTGGCTGGATTCTTCCTTCTCCCATGCAAAGGGGCACGCATCCGGAGAAAGAGGATCGGTAATCTGCAAAATAGCTTTTCTGGCCAGCTCCGCGTATTCGTCTATCCCTTCCCGGCTTCTCGTTTCCGGATCCGCTGTTTCCAGCCAAGGAGCCATTCCGCACAAGAGCCTTCCCACCGCTTCCAGATGGGTAAAATTCTCTCTTCCCGCACCCGGCTTCTGCTCCACCGGCATATTGGCCCGGAGTGTTCCTGCCGCCGCATTTTTCAATACAGGATCTCCGATTTTTTTCAGCATGGCCACCCAGCTGTCTCTCTTCCCTGTCATTTTCTTACCTCCAGATTTGTAGCTTTTCCGGGCATCCAACCTTTTTTGCCCCATATGAGCACATCAAATCACAAATCCACCGTTGACGCCCAACACCTGTCCGGTTATAAAAGCTGCGTCTTTCCCCGCCAGAAACGCCACGACTCCGGCGATTTCCTCCGGTTTACCAATTCTTTCCAAAGGGGTCTCTTCCCGCAGGGCTTCCATATCCTCAGGGCTCAGATGCCCGTTCATATCCGTCTGAATAACGCCGGGAGCTATACAATTCACCCGAATCCCCGAGGGGCCCAGTTCCTTTGCCAGCGCTTTGGTCATACCGATCAGAGCTGCCTTGGCAGCGGAATACGCCACCTCGCAGGAAGCTCCCACCTGCCCCCACATAGAGGAAATAAAAATAACATTTCCCGCTTTTTCATGGATCATATGGGGCATGGCACATTTTGTGCATAAAAAGGCCGCACGAACATCCACGGAAAAGAGCTCGTCCCACTGAGCGGCGGTCATATCGGTAAAAAGGCATTGGCGGGCAATTCCCGCATTGTTCACCAGAAGGTCTATATCCCCTGCCTGCCGAAAAAGGGACTCTATTTCTTCTTCCCGGCGCAAATCGGCTTTTATGGCTTCATGGGCAGCATCTCCCGAAAGCTCCCGGAGTAGGGCTTTCGCTTCTTCCTCGCTTGTATTGTAATGCACAATCACCCGGAACCCTTCCCGGGCCAGCCGGCGGCATATGGCCGCGCCGATTCCTTTCCCTCCCCCGGTAACCAGGGCTGTTTTCGTCCGCATAAACACATCCCCCTCCAAAAGATCCTTTAAAGATTCCCGGTAGCCTGCATCAGGGCGGCCAGGGCAGCGATGGGCGCCGTTTCCGTTCGCAGGATACGGGGACCCAACGTGGCAGCCCGGATTCCCTTTTCCAAAGCCAGTTCCACTTCTGCCGGATCAAAACCGCCCTCGGGTCCTATAAAGATGGAAGCATACTTTGTCTGCTCGCCTGCCAGGCGCAGAATTCTTTCCCCTCCTCCTTCATAAAAAAGAAGGGACACCGCTTTCTCCGCGCCATTCTGGTCCTGTTCTGCAGCCGCTTCCTCCACCGCCTTTGTAAAAGAAAGCAGCTCCCCCACCTGGGGCAGAATTCCCCTGCCGCTCTGCTTGGCTGCTTCCTCCGCGATTTTCTGCCAGCGCTCCACCTTTTTCTTCATGGATTTTGCATCCGGACGGGAAACACACCGTTTCATCATCACCGGGACAATCCGATAAACGCCCAGCTCCACCGCTTTCTGCACCACCCAGTCAAATTTATCCCCTTTCGGGACCCCCTGATACAGGGTGACCCGAAGGGAAGGCTCCGCTGCCGTTTCCCGAATCGCCAGGACACGCAAATGCACCGTTTCCCCTTCCAGCGACTCGATCTCACAATCATAATCCTTCCCCAAAGAATCGCAGATGGTCAGCGGCTCTCCGGGCTGCATACGCAGGGAACGGATGATATGCCGGGCGTCTGCCCCTTCAATGTGTGCGGTATCGTCCGGTATATAATCAATAAAAAAACGTGGCATACTTTCCCGCCTATCTCTTAGATTTTCCCATGTATGGTATGCGCCAAAAGGCGCAAAAGCACATAGGTATCCCTTTCATGCATACATTTATTCATATCCGCATGGGGTTCATAAACAATTTCAGTATACCAGATAGGGCCGTTTTTTACCAGCCTTTCCCCTATCCGAAAAAACAGCCTGAAAGCAACGGCTTTCAGGCTGTATACCTTTTCTTCTGTTTTCGCAGGGTTTTCCATTATAGCTTGGAATACCCAAAACTGTTGACCAAAGCATCTACCTTCTGGCCGCTCCGGCAAAGCGGACACTCATGGCCCGAATAGGTCTCATAACCGGGGACATCCTTTTCATCAAAAATAGCGTTTATCCGCATGCCCTCCACTTCGGTTACGGCGCTGAAAATAGCGCAGACACCTGCAGCCATTCCACCGTAATACTGGATACACTCCGCGCTTTTTCTTACGGTAATGCCTGTAGTAACAGAAGCCATGAGAATCAGAACATGTTTCCCCCGGATCATGGGCTGGATATTATCCCGGAAAATCATCTGGCCGTTTCCGTCATATTCAGGCGTCACCACATAAATGGTCTGATGGGCATTGATGGACATAAATCCAGAACGGTTCAATTCCTGAGCCAGATACGCTCCGATTACCTGGGTACCGTCCAGACAGAGAATGGTATCCACCACCGTATTGGCGATATAATGAGGCACCAGCGCTTTAGCCGCAGCCTCCGCCTCACTCTGACGTGTTTTCAAAGTGGTCATATCAATATAGAAATTGACGTGGGAGTGGTTTGTGGCAAAATGGCCGCTGGCAACCTTCAGCGGAACATTGCTGTTTTTAGACATGATCTTAAACGTGCGGTTTTCCATAGGCGTAACCTCCCTGCCCGGATTCCGCCGGCAGCAGAAAAACGGGTATTTTTTATTATTATAACCAATTTTTATGAATAATTCAAGAAAAAATTTTGATATTTTTTATATTTGAACAAAAAGAGTGAAAAATTGGAATACTATTTCAGAATAACAATCCTTTTGCTCAAAAGCAGGCATACGCATACGATTCCTTAAACGTTTATAGGGACAGACTCTTCTGTCCTGTTGAAAACATCCCAGCAGTAGAAGGCGCCTGCCCCTTAAAAGGGACAGGCGCCTTCTCTTTGATTATATCGGCGAGCATACCTTTATTTTGTAGGATGATACTGCTCGCAGGTGCATTTCTTAAATTTTTTGCCGCTTCCGCAGGGGCAAGGCTCATTAGGTCCTATCTTTTTCCCTTTGCGGACAGGCTGTTTTGTGTCCGTATTATCCGCACTGGTAGCGGTAGGCTTAGCCACCTGCTCACGCTTGGGTTCTTCCTTAGCCTTCAGACGGATGGTCAACAGCATACGGGCGGTATTTTCCCGAATAGCGGCGATCATTTCATCGAACATATCGAAGCCTTCCATGCGGTACTCCACCACCGGATCATGCTGACCATAAGCACGGAGACGAATACCTCTTTTCAGCTCTTCCATAGCGTCGATATGATCCATCCATTCGGTATCCACATTCCGCAGCAGAATCACACGCTCCAGTTCACGGGCAATGGTATCTCCGAATTCCTGCTCACGCTTTTCATACAAATCATGGGCTTTCTGGGTGATTTCCAGCTGTACATAATCCCGCTCCAAACGGTCCATTTCCTCAGCCGAATACACCAGATCGCCAGGCTGCAGAAGCCATCCCGCGTAATAATCCCGCAGGCCGTTCAGGTTCCAGTCATCCTTCAGGGTCTCTTTGGGCAGGAAACGGTCCACCTGGGTTTCGATGGACTGATCGATCATCTTCATAACCTGATCCCGCACATTTTCGCCGTTCAATACCTGATCCCGCTGGCCGTAGATAATTTCACGCTGACGATTCATAACATCGTCATACTGCAAAACATTTTTACGAATACCAAAGTTTCTGCCTTCGATCTTTTTCTGGGCTCCTTCAATGGTATTGGAAAGCATTTTGGTCTCAAGAGGCGTGTCTTCGTCCACATTCAGGCGGTTCATCAAATTGGTGATCCTGTCGCCGCCAAAAAGCCGCATAAGATCGTCTTCCAGGGAAATGTAGAAGCGGCTCATGCCCGGATCACCCTGACGGCCGGAACGGCCCCGGAGCTGGTTGTCTATACGGCGGGATTCATGGCGCTCCGTGCCGATAATATAAAGTCCTCCTGCCTGGCGGACTTCCTCCGCCTCGGCCTCAATCTGCTTTTTGTATTTCTTTTCCAGTTCAGCAAAAGTACGGCGGGCGTTTAAGATTTCTTCGTCTTCCGTTTCCGAATAGGCATCTGCCTCCGCTATCAGCTCTTCGCTGAACTGCATCCGGCGCATTTCCGCCTTGGCCATATACTCGGAGTTACCGCCCAGCTTAATATCCGTTCCGCGGCCTGCCATGTTGGTAGCTATCGTAACGGCGCCCTTGTGACCAGCCTGGGCCACAATTTCTGCTTCCTTATCGTGATACTTGGCATTGAGCACTTCATGGGCGACTCCCTGCCGCTTCAAAAGGGAAGACAGCAGCTCGGATTTTTCGATGGAAATGGTGCCCACCAGAACAGGCTGCCCCTTCTGATGGTGTTCCACAATATCCGCAATAACAGCATTGAATTTTCCTTTTTCCGTCTTATATACCACATCCGGCATATCTTTGCGGATCATAGGTTTATTGGTGGGGATTTCCACTACATCCAGCTTATAAATTTCCCGGAATTCCTCTTCTTCCGTCATGGCAGTACCAGTCATACCGGATAGCTTTTTATACAGCCGGAAGAAATTCTGGAACGTGATCGTAGCCAAAGTCTTGCTTTCCCGCGCCACCGTCACGCCTTCTTTGGCTTCAATAGCCTGGTGAAGTCCCTCATTATACCGGCGGCCATACATCAGACGACCGGTAAATTCATCGACTATGATAACTTCTCCGTCTTTTACAACATAGTCCACATCCCGCGTCATAACCCCCCTGGCCTTGATAGCCTGGTTTATATGATGCTGCAAGGTGATATTATCCGGATCTGTAAGGTTTTCCACAGCGAAATACGCTTCGGCCTTTTTCACGCCGTTGGGTGTCAGAGTAGCCGTCTTGGCCTTTTCATCCACAATAAAATCCGCGTCGGAATAAATGGCGTCGTTATCCTCTTTTTCATTGAGCTCCGCCACTTTTACCATATGCAGAGTTTTCGCAAATCTATCCGCCTTAACATAGAGATCGGTGGATTTATCTCCCTGGCCGGAAATAATAAGAGGCGTCCTGGCTTCGTCGATCAGGATGGAGTCCACTTCGTCCACAATGGCGAAATGATGGCCTCTTTGCACTTTATTCTCTTTGTATATAACCATGTTGTCACGCAGATAATCGAAACCCAATTCGTTATTGGTGCCATAGGTGATATCCGCGTTATAAGCCGCCTTGCGGCCTGCGTTATCCAAATCATGGGTAATAAGCCCCACAGTAAGGCCCAGATAGCGGAATACCTTGCCCATCCATTCGCTGTCCCGTCGGGCCAGGTAATCGTTTACCGTGACCACATGGACGCCTTCCCCTGTAAGGGCATTCAAATAGGCGGGAAGAATAACCGTCTGTGTCTTACCTTCACCGGTTTTCATTTCCGCGATACGCCCCTGATGCAGCACGATACCACCCAGAATCTGCACCGGGAAATGAGGTGTGCCCAACACCCGATCGGTAGCCTCCCGGCATACGGCAAACGCATCCGGCAGGATATCGTCCAGGGTTTCCCCTTTCTGAAGCCGGTCTTTCAGAACCTGGGTCTGGTTCCTGAGGTCCTGCTCGGAAAGAGCCTTATATTTTTCTTCCAGCGCGAGAACTTTTTCACAAATTGGACGAATGCGCTTTAATTCGCGTTTACTGTAGCTGCCAAAAAGGGCGGCAAGAATATTCGCCATTG
>CALWJA010000077.1 GCA_944380875.1 uncultured Clostridia bacterium | reverse complement strand
TTGAGATTGTTCAAGATAATCACGAAGAGGCTTCCCCTAAAACCTTCACAACGATAGAGTTGTTTGCTGGTGCGGGCGGATTGGCACTTGGCATTGAAAAAGCTGGATTTGAGACATTGGGACTCATTGAATTTGATAAAGACGCCTCTGACACATTGAAATGTAATCGTCCAAATTGGCGTGTTATTAACGATGATATAGCAAATATCTCTTGTCTTGATTTAAAAGAGTATTTCGGACTTGCTGAGGGCGAGCTTGATCTACTGTCTGGCGGCGCTCCGTGCCAAAGCTTTTCTTATGCTGGAAAGCGATTGGGATTAGAGGATGCTCGTGGAACTCTCTTTTATCATTACGCAAAATTCTTAGAGCAATTGCAACCCAAGATGTTCCTATTCGAGAATGTGAGAGGGTTGCTTACCCATGACAGAGGTCGCACCTATAAAACGATTACAGACATTTTTGAAAGTACGGGATACACCATTCAAAAAAAAGTATTGAATGCTTGGGATTATGGGGTTGCACAAAAGCGAGAACGACTTATTACGATAGGTATTCGAAATGATTTGAAAGATAAAGTGGTTTTTGAATTTCCTGCTCCCCATAAGTATAAACCTGTTCTGCGAGATGTTTTGCTTGACTGTCCGAAAAGCGAAGGCGCTTCCTACTCCGAATATAAACGAAAAATATTTGAGTTGGTTCCCCCCGGTGGATACTGGCGTGATATACCCGAAGATATTGCAAAAGAATATATGAAAAGTTGCTGGAATATGGAAGGCGGAAGAACTGGAATTTTAAGAAGGTTGAGCTTAGATGAACCTTCACTTACTGTTCTAACTTCTCCAAGCCAAAAGCAGACTGATCGTTGCCACCCATTGGAGCCTCGTCCGTTTACAATTAGAGAAAATGCACGATGCCAGAGTTTTCCTGATGATTGGCAATTCTGCGGGAGTGTAGGACAGCAATATAAACAGGTTGGTAATGCTGTCCCGGTTAATTTGGCATATGAAATTGCAGTAAAAATAAGAGAAGCATTGGAGAGTTTATGATGTGGAATTTAACTTTTATAAGCGAAGAAGATTTTACTAATCATGTAAAATCTACTATTGAAAAATACGGAGAAAAGCTGGAATCATTTGATTTAAAGCGCTTTAATAAAAATATCATTGATCCGATTAAGCTGATTTTTGACAAGACTGTATATCAATCTTCTTGGGAAGAAATTGTGAGTAATGAAATTTTTCGCCAAAGGGACAAGTCTAATAACAATGATATTGGATATTTTCACCAGCGAATTTTTCAGTATATTAAGAACTGTCATGTTCCGCCTAATGGGGAAGAAGGTGGTTGGGATGTAATTTATGAAAATCCTGATGGCATTCCTATTCCCGATGCTGGAATTGTACATACTGTTTATGTGGAAATGAAAAACAAGCATAATACAATGAACTCTGCTTCGGCAGGTAAAACCTTTATAAAAATGCAAAATCAGTTGCTAAATGATGACGATTGTGCTTGCTTTTTAGTAGAAGCGATTGCACAGCGTTCTCAAAATATCAAATGGGAAACAACTGTTGATAAGAAAAAGGTTGGCCATAAGCTTATTCGAAGAGTAAGCCTTGATCAATTTTATGCTTTAGTAACGGGACAAGAAGATGCTTTTTATCAAATGTGTATGGTATTACCGGCTATTATCGAAAGAGTAGTCAAAGACTTGGAAGGCACAATAGTTCCACATGATACGGTTATAGATGAACTAAGAGAGTTGGCCGCAAAACAGGATATTGAATCCGAAGATTTGGCAATCGCAATGGCTGTGTATATGCTTGGATTCGGAACCTATAAAGGATTTAATCAATGACCAAGGAAGGGAAATATGAAACTTGAAATGATTGAAAAAGAAGCATTTGCGGGAGACTATGAAAGTGCAGTACTTGAACAGTGGAAAACTTGTATTTCAGAGGCAAATGGAATATCAGAAAAGCGCAATAATGCTAACAATATATTTATTACTCTTAATACAGCATTGTTTGCAGTTATAACTTTTGCGCTTGATTATAAGAGTATTTTGCTCTCAGCAATAGGTATTGCAATCTGTATTTTATGGATTTATACAATTAACAGTTATAAGAAATTAAATAGCGTTAAATATGAAATAATTAATGAAATGGAATTAAAGCTTCCATTAGCACCTTTTACAAGCGAATGGGATAGATTAAATAACAGATATGAATATGTGCGATTAACAAAAATAGAAAAATTCATTCCCTGGATGTTTATTATTCTTTATTCCATTTCAATTCTTTACCCGATAGCAAAGGGATTGATAGTGCATATATGTTCTGGCATAGGAGGATAGAGAATGAAAGTATTCATATCACACAAGGATGCAGATAGTCTGCAAGCTTTATTGCTAAAAAGAGCTTTTGAAAACGAGGGTATTTCTGCATATTTAGATGTTCTCGATAGTAGTATAAATCAAGGAGGTAAAGCTCTTACAGAACATATTAAAGGTCATCTAAATCAGTGCACAGATATTATTGTCTTAATGTCTGAAGCGACAAAGTATTCTTGGTGGGTTCCTTTCGAAATAGGTATGTCAGCACAAATTGATATGCCAACTGCCACTTACTTGAAAGACAATGTAGTTTTACCCAGTTATCTCAGTTACTGGCCAAGGCTAAAAACAATAAATGATGTTTCTACATATGTATCTGTAAGGAAGAAAACAGAAAGAACACTAAATGAGGAATATAGCAATTTTGAACTTTCGAGTGTCTCAAACAGAAGGAAGATTGAAACTCCTATTTTTTATGAAAATCTTAAACGAGAATTGAGGTAATATATATGACATACAATCTTTTTATTAGCCATTCGTGGACATATAGTGATGCTTATGAAAAACTTGTCAACTTATTAGATGCTGACCCATATTTCGCTTATAAAAATTATTCTGTCCCTAAAAACGATCCAATACATAATGCTGTTTATGATTATCAGTTAAAAGCAGCTATACGAAATCAAATGCAACATGCAAGTTGTGTTCTAATTCTTGCAGGGGTTTATTCAACTTATAGCAAGTGGATAAATATCGAGATTCAACTTGCCCAAGAAATGGGAAAGAAAATTATAGCCATTGAGCCGTGGGGTTCAGAAAGAACATCAGTTAAAGTTAAAAATAGTGCAAATGCTATTGTGAAATGGCAAACATCTTCTATTGTACAAGCAATTAGAGGATATTAAGATTAACAATATGGAAATAGGGGAATTATCCATAGCTGTAGAGCGACTGTTATCAACACCGATAACAAATTGATAACATTAGCCCGTATAGGCAGGATAATATGGATACATCAAATAATCAAAAGCACCACGAATACGACAGAGAATAATCTCTAAACAAAATTGATTAGGATTTGTCGAGTGGGAATAAGCAAAAAGTGGATATGAAGGCTCGCAAACCCGCATAAACACTGGGGTTTTGAAAGGCGAAATGTCCTCATGGCAACATTTTGACAACATCTGAACATTATTTATAAGTAAAGAGCTAACAGATTTCTGTGTCTGTTAGCTCTTTATACAATACAAATAAACAGGCCCTCTGCCATAGTAAAAGCAGAGGGCCTGTAATGTTATATTTCAATCAATCCAAAAATGATACGCTATCATCTTCGCCGATAGCAAGTTTCATATATGTAATCGTGTCATCTTCATAAATACTGTATACACCAAGAAAAGCGGTATCCGGAGCAAGTTCATTTTTGCTATAACTTGTGCCGTTGAAAACAATATCAGGACCATCCGTAATCACGCCCATTGCTGATGCTGTATCCACAGTAACCCCTTCACAAGACACAAACAATTTAATGAGGTTATCTTCCAGCACCGTTTCTTTTGCGACGCCGGAGGTGACCTCTTTACAGGTAACAACAGAATTTTCACCGAAAGTACAGTCAGCACCCAAGCTTACCATGGCGTGATAGTCTCCCACGATGGTAAGTCCACCATTAAATGTGCAGTTGTCAAAAAAGATATTGCTGCGTAAATCATTGGCTCCATCCCGTGTGCTATTCGGATCTATGGTGACCGTGACCATTTTATCAAAAGTCACATCATAAACTTCTACTGTCTCGCCAGCTTTCAATTGGTAATCATATTGTACCTGGGCTTGCGCTTCAGAGCTATTACTACCGGGATCATCGGTTTGCGTTGGATTATTTGTATTTGCACAGGCGCAAAGTGACAGCAGCAAGCACCCCGCAATGAAAAAAGCAAGCAATTTGTTTCTTCTCATGTATTATCCTCCCTATATCAGCTTTAACTGCGTTTTTTTTGAGTATACTACATCCGAATAACAAAGTGGTATGCAGGGAGCGCACTATGTTTTTACTGATACTGGATCTGGAATGCTGCTTGCGACAGCTGGTCCTGTACCAGGGGTTGATGCTGCTTGCTCAGGGTAAGAAGGGTGAGCCAGGGACAATCCAGCAAAGGGGTAAGGTCGGTAAGAGGGTTGTTGCGCAAGTCCACATCTGTCATTGTAGGCATATGAGGCAAAAAGGACAGATCACCCACTCCTGTCTCTCCAAGATTTAGAAAACGCAGATTAGGAAGTTGTACGAGCGCTTCGGGGTGAGAGATGGTGCTGCCGTACAAATCCAGATCCTGAAGTTTTTGAAATTCCGCAAAATAGGACAGATCCACTTCCGACGTAGAGTATAACCGCAGTTCCACCAAATTGGTAAGCCCTGTCAATGTTTCTACCGCTCCGCTGGGAAGTTCCCCCACAACCAGGCGGGTAAGTCTGGGACAAGACTCCAGCGGAGAGAAATCGGTAATCCAGGTGCCGCGCACGTTGAGGGACTGGATACCGCTTCCCTTGAATACATCCACCGAGGTGATGCCAGTAGCTTCCAGCGTTACCTCCTGCAAAGCCGTCAGTTCATCCAACCCCTCCACTGAACGCACAGGATTTTCTCCCAGATCCAGCACCTGCAGCCTTGTCATGGCGGACAGTGGGTTCAAATTCGAAACCTGGTTGCCTGTTAGGCTGAGATATTCAAGAGGCAGATTGGTCAGGGGAGACAAATCGCTGATTTGCTGATAATCCAGAATCAGCACCCGTAGGTTAGTACACTGAGCCAAAAGCTTCAGATCATCGTCGCTGATGTCCCCGTAGGTAATCTCTGTTGCATAGTGGTCATGACCACAGCTAACCTGATCCTCGTGCTCCTGAAGAGTACCCATCAAAGTCTGCCCGCATACTAGCAGTTGTTCCACTTCCCCCAGCCGATCCGTGGGGATGGGATCTCCATCACCCAGCTGTAGTTCTTGGCGAAGAGCGTCCTCCAATAGAGAGGACTGCGGCTGTACCTCATTAGCAGAGCCCCAGAAAAGACCAAGAATGATCGCCATAGAAATCACGCTGACTACAGCTGTGGCAACTCGACGATGCCAATGGTATTTTAAAGCTCCAATCACCGATTGGACAGAGGAATAGCGGTTTCGGGGGTCGAAGGCTGTGCAACGCCGAATAACACGGCGTAGGTATCCGGGGCTTATGCCCTGAGTTGAGGAGTCAAAGCTACCCGTCAGTAAAAAGCACATCAGGATCCCCAAACTGTAAAGGTCAGAGCGCTGATCTGTCTGCTGGTAGCCGAATTGTTCTGGCGGGGCGGTAACCTGGGTTCCCAGGAATACGGTGTCTCCTTGCTGTTCCGGTCGGTAGTGCCGGGCAGCGCCCAGATCAATGAGATGGCAGTGGCCCGATGGGTCCAAAACCACATTCTGGGGCTTCACATCCCGGCATATAATGGGCGGATGCTGACTGTGCAGATAGTTCAGTACTTGGCATAGAGATAGAGTTACTGACCGTACTTTTGCCGGGGAGAGGGGCCCTTGGGCTGTCACCTGCTCATAGAGGCTAATGCCTTCCACATACTCTCGAACCAGGTACTCCTTTCCTTCCCATTCCAGATAAGACAGGGGACGGGGAATTTGCGGATGTCGTAGTCCATGCAGCAAATCGTATTCTTGCTTCAGGGCATCCTCCCGTCCCATAGACTGAATCTTCAGCACGGCAGGCCAGCCTGCCCGATCCCGAATTAGATACACCTGACGCTCTCCATCCTTCAAGCAGGATAGGACACGATACTGGGCACTCAGGCAAGGTGGCAATACAAGGGAATCCAGCACCTGAGTCTGATACTCCTTCAAAAATTGATCTCTCACCTTCATATCAGATCTCCTTACCAAAAAGACTCCGTTCCGGCAGGGAGGAAAGCAGATCTTCTGTTTCCAAAAGAGTCATTTTCTGATTGAGCGCAAAAATCACAGCAGCATCCCGGCGCACTTTTGGATAGAGCGCCCCGCAGTCTCCCACCGCCAGCAGCCGCTGGGTTTCTTTTAGAGAAAGTTGCAGTGCAAGTGCCGTACGAAGTATAATATCCCGCCCGGGTGTCCGCTCTCCTCTCAGAACTTGGTACCCGTAGGACTTGCTGATATTTATACTGGCTATCCACTCCGGAGCTAACATTCTCGCATTCGTTAATATCTCTCGTAAAACTCGAGCACAGGTAGGTGCCGTCTGTTCTTGATTTAAAAATGCCTCTCCACTCTCACGATTGCGAAGCCTATTGAACAACTTACTTGTAGTTTCCAACATGTTCTTTTCTCCTCTTAAGAGCTATTATGTATTATAGCAGTTATTCCGAAAAATCGAAAGAGCATGATATTTTGCCTTTTTATATCTAATCAAATGTTTCAAGCTGAGTCAAAATAATATTTTATTGCAAAATAAAAAAGTGCAAGGTATAATACAACGAATAAAGCGCAGTCATTTGATTGTTTTTTTACAACCATCGGCTTTATCACAACTGATAAGATTTTGATAAATTCCCGCCAGATAGGTGTGATAATATGGAGTATCAAAATAATATGAATACCGCATCACACAATCCATAAACAAAAATAGTCAGGATGTAGTCCTCAGCAAGGAATGGGAATAAACTAGTGTTTAAGTGCCTGTAAGCCTTTAAAATAGGGAGGTTCGGGCATTTATACGTTTTGATGAAAATTGCACAGTAACACTTTTGCAACGATTGATTATAACAGTAAAGCGGCTGTATAGGTAAGAAAAGGAGTGGGAAATCGTATTTGGGTTCTTTAGAACAGAAGACGAAGTCAATAATGAAAGCCTTTAATCTTGAAAAAAGTTTTGGCGGTTTTTGTGACAGATTTCAGCTAAAATATCGACTTAATGAATGAAAGGCATAACGCGCGGTGCCAATTGTCACGGAAAGGAGTATTGTGGAGGATAAAAAAATAATCGGATTATTGTTTGAACGTGCTGAAACTGTGCTTGATGAAATATCAAATAAATATTCACGACTGTACAAAGGAATTCTGAGGGAAGTTTTGAGTGATGAATGCGATGTAGAGGAATGTGGTAACGATGTGCTCTTGACTATATGGAATACCATTCCGCCAAACCGTCCCAAAAGCATGACTGCCTACATTTGCAAGGTTGCGAGACATATAGGAATTGACAAACTTAGGTACAATACAAGGAAAAAACGGAACACGGGATACACTGTCATGCTTTCAGAGCTTGAGGATTGTTTACCTGCAGACCAGAATATCCATGGTACAGAAGAGCACAGTGAAATCATTCGCTCAATTTTAGATGAATTTCTTCGTGGTCTTGATCCTGAAACCGAGATTATGTTTGTGCGCCGATATATTTATCTTGAATCAGTGACTCATATGGCAAAGCAATTTGAACTGGATGAAAACCACATTTCGGTAAAATTGTACCGCGCGAGAAAAAAACTAAAAAAGTTACTTGAAAAGGAGGGAATCAAAATATGAAAAGCTCTCCAAACGAAAGATTGTCCGAGCACTTATTGAATATTGATGAAGAGATTCTTGCGAATGCATACAAAATTGATACGGCTGAAAAGCTCAGACAATATATCAAAACGAAAAATGTTAACCGAAAAAAATCACTGTATCTGAATCCCGTATTCCGCAAAACAGCAACTGTAGCAGCATGTTTATTTTTAATTATAGGTGTGACATTTTCCATTCCGTCACTATTGTCCCCCAGCAGTACTGATACAAATAATAATAGTGACACCAACATCGATGATGATTCTTTGGTTGTGGTTGGAGACAGTCCAGATACTTATGGGATAGGACTGGAGAGTATATTAAGCAGAAACGAGAAATATTTATCTCCTGCGCTGCAAGAAAAAATGAACGCCTATCGCGATACAAAGGCAGTGTATCGAGTAATAGTCGAAATTTTGATAACTGCTGAGGATTATGATGAATTCACGGTGAATGATGAGAAATTGCTTTCACTCCAAAAGCAAGAGAACACTGCATTTGAAGCCTATAACAAAGCATTAGCAAGTTTATCAGGAGTAAGTGATGAATCAAAAAGAGCGGAGATTGCTGAAGAAATTAACGAAAAAGAAAAAATAGCAAAAGATTTACAGCGTAAGTGTGATGAACGTCTTAGAAAATTGGAAACAGAGCACTATGAAAGCGTTGCGAATAATCGTCTTGAATATGCAGGAAAATTAAGCGATACTACACCACTTCTTGTTTCCGATGACACAATTATTTATGCTGCGTATAATCAACATGCATATTTTATGGAATTGACCACTGAAGAAATTTATGAGCTGGCGGAAAAAGGCGGATATTTGTTTAGGCTTGCATCTGCTTCGAAAGAGGACACATTGTATTTAGAGAAAGAGTAAGGCAGAAGTGGGAGGTAATACAAGGATATAAAAGAGCCATTAGTAAAGAAATACTATGAGTAGTCATTTACCGAAAACGAAAATGAATTGTGAAAGTACGGTTTATTTATGAGCAAAATAAAGAAATTTTCGGTGTTACTGTCTACTATATAATTGAATTATTGTAAAAGTATAGAGCTATCAGATTTTTTGAAAGTCTGATAGCTCTTTTTTGTTTATCCACGAATAATGATTTTTTTGTTATGTTACAAAGGAGATTTGAAAGTAGCCCCTTGGTTCCACATCTAGAAGCCAAAAGTCATCTGTTTCCATTAAGAAGAATGGATATAAGATTATCTTCCATTGATTATATCCAGATGATGGTAAATGAGGAAGACGATGAAGAGAGTCTTAATGAAAAAGCAGAGCAACCGAAAAAATAAACCCCAAATAAATTTCTTGCTACCCAATATCTGTTTTGTCAAATTCGGTCACAATATCTATAAAAATATAGAATTAGAAATATATTGTTGACTTTTATATATAAATGAATTATGATACATTTATATGTATTTCTAATTTAGAAGGATTTAAAGAGAATACTTTATGAACGGATAGAGCAGTGAAAGAAGGGCAATTTGTGTGAAAGCCATGCGGAGATATAGGAGATATAAAAGAAAAGAGGAAACACTTCCAGAGAAAAAGAAAGAAATGATAAAAATTCGGAGAAGGAACCTTTGTATCGGTTTTGTTATCTGTGGGATTTTTCTAGTTTTATCTTTTATCTTGTTCCAACCACTTTCTTTTTTACAGGGTAAGGATATAACGGAAAGCGCTGAAACACAGAGTAGATCTTCTATGACAGCTATTTCACGAAATTCTAAATCTTCCTCAAAAATAGAATCGGAAGAAAATAGTTTCGGCAGTGGTTCTCTTTTAAAAAATGTGTTTCCGGATATAGAGTCTTTAGACCTGCCTTCGTCCATAGCAGAAGAATCCTCTTCAAAAACAGAGAAGGAACCTGTATATGTAAAAGAAACACAGAAAGAAATTTTGGATTTTTACGAAGAGAATGCTAAGGACAGAGAAACGGTTTCTTCCCAGGGAACAGCGGAGATTCCTACTCCTCCGCCATCCAAAGAACAATCTCAAACAGAAAAGCGTGTTTGGCTTTCAGATGTACCTTTTATCAGCCAGGTAGGAAGATATCCAACAGGCTGCGAGAGTGTTAGTGCGGTGATGGCGTGTCAATATGCAGGCCTTTCTATAGATGTAGATACGTTTATTCGATCCTATCTACCGAGAGGTTCTTTTACTTATGAAAATGGTAAAATGATTGGCTGGCATCCCAATACCTGTTTTATGGGGGATCCATTTACACAATATGGATTTGGTTGTTATGCTCCTTGTATCGAAAAAGCTATATTGAAATTTCTTCCTGCTGGATATACGCTCAGAAATACCACAGGAACAAGTCTTACATCTCTTTGCCATGAATACATAGATAAAGGTATACCGGTTGTTGTGTGGGCCACTATGTATATGAATCCGCCTACTCAGGGACGACAGTGGATTCTTCAGGAAAACGGGAGCTTATTTCAGTGGATTGGTCGGGAACATTGTTTGGTTCTAACAGGATACGACAGTTGGTATTATTATTTTAATGATCCTCTCAGTGGAAGAGTAAAATATGCAAAATCTCTGGTAGAAACACGGTTTGCTCAGTTAGGAAAACAATCTCTCGTAATTTATGCTTCGGATTCCGGAGAGACTTCATCCCAGGAGAGCAGTCAGGAACCCGAAAGCAGTTTACCGCCCGAAGAGAGTTCTTCTGAGGCGAGCAACGTTTCTTCTGAGGAAAGCAGCGAAAGCAGTGTGGATACCTCTACAGAGGAAAATGAATCCTCTAATCCAGAACAAAGTACGGTTTCGAAGGAGGAGAAAGATATATAGATTTCGCGGAATGGATACACAGGGCAGGGTAAGAACGCAAAAAGTATGGGAAATCCAGGCGGAAGAGGCGGGATGGCCGATTGTTTATATGGCTTTCACGAAACTTGCAGTAACTGTGTGCCAAAAGTTTCCTTTTATGTAATACAGACGTTGGATGTTCATTGACCTTCATAAGGAGTACAATGAATTCTACGGAATGAAAATTCTTCTCAGTGGATCAGTGGGGAACATGGCTTGGTGCTTTCGGGCTATGACAGCGAATATTATTATTTTAACGATCCTTTATGCGGCAAGGCTCGATATGAAAAAAGCTTGTGGAAACTTTATATGAGCAAATAGGCAGTCAAGCATTGGCGTTTATGTAAATTAAAGCGAGTATTCTGCAATATAATGAGGAGGCGTAAAATATGGATTTAAAAGATGTTATGGGAATGGAACAAGCTGAAAATACAAGAGATACGGCCCCCGTTCCTCCGGTGCAGCAAGAGGCGGCGGTTATACCATCTGTCCCAGCTCAACTGGCAGTAGATAGCACTGGTAAAAAGAAGAAACATATCCTTCCATGGCTGATTGGAGGGGGAGTACTTCTGTTGATTCTCGTAATAGTGTGTATTTTCCTTTTATTGCCTAAAAACACGGGCAAGGCACAGGCTTTTGCCTTTTTTAAGAATGACAAAGCGTATCTGTGTTTGCAGGGAATGGAGGATTCTCCTGTTTCTCTGCCTTCCAAAAACAGCGATTACAACGACGGTCTTCTTTTTAATGCAAATAGAGATAAACTTGTTATATTGGATGAAAACGGCGGATTGTACTATATTCCTCTTACGGCTGCTGGTGGGGAAGAAGGGGCTAAACGAATTGATAGAGCTGTGGAAGATGTCTGCTTCTGGAACGACTCGATCATGTATGTAAAAGAGGGCTCCCTTTATCAATACACTACCTCCACAGAGGAAAAAACAGAGCTTTTTTCCGCTGTATCGCATATTTATCATTTTGACAATGAAAATACAGATGGATTTTTAGTTTGCAGAACAGACGAAAGTGCCTGGTGCTTTGACAAGAACGAGAAGGATTTTGTTAAAGTCTGCGATAACTATTACGATGTTCTCTATGTTTTGCCGGACGGTGAATCCATCTATTTTAAGAAAGACGGTGATCTTTATTTCTGGCAGGCAGGTAAGGAAGAAGAGTTCATCCTGGAAGACTGCGACGATGTAGTGCAGGCGGCAGAGGATGGAAGTTTATACTTTGTTCGCAGTGAAACAAAATCTCTTTCTTTGTATGATTTTCTGGATGATGATTTCTTGGGAGAGGATAAAGTTTCAGAAGATTCAAATGAGAGCCTTTGTTGGAAAATGCTGAAGAGTTATTCTTCTTTTATCTGGTTAAATGAAGAAAGCCTTCGGGATTTTGATGTAGATAATTATGAAGGCATTTGGATTTGTGCCCAAAATGGTTCATATCCCACGCTTCAGGTCGCTCCGATCCATCGTGGGGAAGTGAATATAGACGAAGTCTCCTATGTAACACTAGAAGATGACACTGCCGTTGTAACCAGAACTTTTGACAATAATGGGCAATACAAGATTACGTATACGTTTAAGAATTTGGACTCGACGATTTATTATCCCCAGTGCGAAGTTGAAGTGAAAACACTAAAAGAACCCGAAAAAGGCGAGAAATTATCTTCTGCGCTCCCCTCTGCAGGTGTCTATTATAACATCAGCGAAAGTACAGAATCGGAATCAGATTTACGCAATTCATTCCGGAAAGAATTAAAGAATGCGTCCTATGAATATACGGAAAAGACACTCTTCTATTTCGACGGTTCCGACGTTTCAAAAGTAGCTGATTCTTATTGGATGAACGGAGCGAATCTGGATCCGGAAACGGGAGTCTTCTATTATGAGACAAGAGAAATGCCCCACATAAAATTCTCAGAACTCACTGCTGACGAATATACAGTGGAGGCCTTTACGGAAAAGCTGGAAGAAGGGGAAGGAGAAGCTCAGAAGGATTTTGGGTTTGCTTTTAAGGGAAAAGTAAGTGAAAATCTGACTGAGGAGGCTCTGGCCTTAAAAGAAAATCCATATATCAACACTGTCCTGACTAATGAAGATGGCACCATACTCTATTTCTTGGAAGGCAGTGATTTGTATATGGCGAATGTGGGAAAAGATAAAATAGAGAAGCCACAAAAAATAGAAGAATCTGTTTTTTCGTATTTTATTGGCAAAGACGGTGAACTGTATATATCGAAGGCAGAAGATAAAAAAGCTGTTTTATACATAGGAGATGAAAAGATAGCGGAAGATATCAGCAGTTATTCTGTCAACCCTGTTGAAGAAGGAGATGGCTGCGTTTTCCTGGATACTTCCAATACGCTGTATGTATATTCGGATAAGGGTTTGCAGGAGATCGATGATAATGTGGACGGGGATGTGTATGCTTATTCTGCATCCTATATTCCCTACATAAAAAATTACGATGCTAAAGCGGAAAGCGGTACCCTATATGTTTATACAGGCGGAGAGCCTATTAAGGTAGAAGTAGGAGTAAAAGAATTATCTTTATCCTATTTTCTATAAATAGTTTTTGATTGTATAAAAATAATCCTCCTGATCTGCAATGGATCAGGAGGATTAGATTTTTTTCTTTAACATTCTTTATTTTCGGTGCTTTTTCGGATAGCATCGAAACTTTCCGCGCTGATTACATGTTCGATACGGCAAGCGTCTTTGACAGCTATCTCGGGATTCACACCAAGGCTTATGAGCCAATTGGAAAACCAAGTATGACGCTCATACATGGTTTCAGCTATTACCCGGCCTTTTTCGGTGAGCGTAATATATCCGTTGGAATCCATTTCCACAAATCCGTTTTCCCTCAGATTTTTCATAGCTACACTGATGCTGGGTTTGGAAAAATCCAGTTCATTGGCTATATCGATGGAGCGGACTGTTCCTTTCTGCTGTTTTAGGATTAATATAGTTTCCAAATAATTTTCAGCAGATTCCTGAATTTTCATACGATTCTCTCCTTTATGGCTTTCGTCACCGATTAACATTTTTCGGCAGAGCGACATATGATATTGAGTAAAACATAAATAATATGGAATTCAAAACTAATTGCTTTTTAGTATACCATACTTATCAAATAATACAAAGAAAAATAGCTCATTTATTATAAAGAAATTACCCAGATATTGTAAAATTATATGGGCTTGAAATCGTGTTGGATTAAAGGTGTATAAAAGGTTTTCTTTGAACAAAAAATTGTTTTATACAAACTTGTGAATCTTGAATCAAAACACGGAAAATCTTTGCAGTTGTAGTTGCGGATATTGATATTGCCGTAGAGAACAGAAATAGCAATGTATTGTCTAGAGGATAATCTGTTGTATATAAGGATATAGCCCCGACAGCTGATGACCGGCTGCCTGGGCTATTTATTTCATAAAAGATATTATAAAAGCACTTAGCAAACTATTAAGAGCGAAGGGGTTCCATATAATCGGAAAAAGCCTTACAGACAGCCTCTTCACTGGAAACGATATAAACATTTTTAACGCAGCGACTTGTTTTCAAAAATTCCTCTATCACTTCCAAAGCGATTTCGGCAGCTTTTTTGGCGGGACAACGATAGGAACCTGTGCTTATGGGTGGAAAAGCAATTGAGGAACAGCCGTTGTTATCTGCAAGAGTAAGACAATTCTGATAACAGGCTTTCATCAGGGCGGGTTCATTATGGTTTCCTCCCAGCCAAACAGGCGCGTGTGTGTGGATAACATATTTGGCGGGAAGCCGGTACCCTGCCGTAATTTTTGCTTCGCCTGTCATGCAAATTCCCAGCGTAGTACAAGCCCGGTATAATTCAGGCCCTGCCGCTTGATACAGTGCACTATCCGCGCCGCCGCTGAGCAGAGAATGGTTCACTACATGAACAATTGCATCTGTATGGCACTGTATCAGTTCACCTTTAATAATTGAAATTCCCATAAGTCACGTCTCCTTTAAGTTTTCCGTTGTATGAGTGAGATATAAAATAAGGCGGAACCACAGATATGTGGCTGACTTATCTATTACATGTATAGGAAAGAAAAAATCAGGGCCTTTCCTTCCAGGCAACCTGATTTCATAATATAGTGCCAAAATCACCAAAAACAATCCATTTGACACCAAACCTAGTATAGCACAAGGGTATTGACTTTTCAATAGGGAAAGCCATGAAAGATAAAACGTTT
>CALWJA010000076.1 GCA_944380875.1 uncultured Clostridia bacterium | reverse complement strand
ATATAACATATATAATATAAACGAATGAATATGCTGTATTACATTCCTTAAAATTTTGAAAGAGATTTCCCAAGGGATGCAGCCAGCGAAATTTGTAAAATCTTTTTGCTTGTTCACGAATTCTTCTCCCTTTTTCGAGAAAAAACGTCTATAATAGAAACAGTTTTATGCAGCGACCCACGCTATGGAACGATTGGAAAGGAGGGGCAACAATGGTAACGCGGAAACTGGGCAATACGGTGGAAGTGGACATACATGGTCTAACAGAATCGGACGCGAAAAGGCAGCTGGAACAATTTCTCTCCCGGGCGGACGCATCCCTCCAGGAAGTGGTTGTGATCCACGGATACCACAACGGGCAGATCCTGAGGGATATGGTGCGGCTGAAATTAAAGCATCCCCGGATCCGTTCCAAGCTGATAAGCCTGAATCCGGGAGCTACCAGGCTCCTTCTGAAATAAAAGGGGATACTATTTTGCATTCGGTGGGGGTTCTGCGCTTTTTCGTTTACAGAGGGATGGGAAAAGGGAGAAGATTGGCGGTTTCCCATAGCCCTTAAAAGAAGCGCAGATCCATGGCCCGGAGAAAACAAAAAAGTTGGATGGTTTGGAAAAGGGGGCGGCTCTATGCCGTTTGTGCAATTTCAGGATGTGACAAAATACTACCAGATGGGAGAAATACGGATCGCGGCCGCGGACGGTATTAATTTCGAGATAGAGAAGGGCGAATTTGTCATCATAGTAGGCCCAAGCGGAGCGGGAAAAACCACGGTCCTCAATATGCTGGGAGGTATGGATACCTGCTCGGGCGGGGAAATTTGGCTGGATGGCCGGAAGATCAGCGAATATTCAGAAAAACAGCTTACCGAATACCGCCGGTATGACGTAGGTTTTGTGTTTCAGTTCTATAATCTGGTGCAGAACCTGACGGCTTTGGAAAATGTGGAATTGGCTTCGGAAATCTGCAAGGATCCTCTGCCTCCTGAAGAAGTGCTGCGGCAGGTGGGGCTGGAAGACAGAATGGGAAATTTTCCCGCCCAGCTTTCCGGCGGCGAGCAGCAGAGAGTGGCTATCGCCAGGGCGCTGGCGAAGAACCCTAAGCTTCTTCTTTGCGACGAGCCTACAGGCGCTCTGGATTATAAAACGGGTAAGGCTATATTAAAGCTCTTGCAGGATACCTGCAAGCAAATGAAGCGGACGGTAGTGGTGATTACCCATAACCAATCCTTTGCCGCTATGGCGGACCGGATTATCCGTATAAACAGCGGTCGGGTAGTGGATATGCATCTGAATCCCAACCCTGTTTCTGCGGAAACACTGGAATGGTGACGAAACGGGATTCCCGCTTTCACAGGATTGCAGGAACAGAATAAAGGTAGTGAAAACGTGAAGGATTTGAAACCGATACATTCTGCTTCGCCCGGCAGGGCGAAAAGGCCTTGGAAGATCCGGGCTTTTACAAAAGACATATATCGCTCCATCGCTCATTCCTGGGGCAGATTCTGGGCGATTTTTGCCATTGTTGCCCTGGGAGCGGGCTTTTACGCCGGCCTTCGCGGCACTGCGCCGGATATGCGGGCTACGGCGGACGCATATTTTGACGATACCAACATGATGGATATCCGCCTTCTCTCCGCTTTTGGATTTTCCCAGGAGGATGTGGAGGCAATCCGCGAAGTTCCCGGTATAGAGGGGATCATGGCAGGGCATACGGCGGATGTCCTTTCCGTTATTGAGGGTAAGGAACAGGCAATCCGGGTGCACAGTCTGCCCCAGGATACCAGCGAAGAAAATGACGATTATATCAACCGGCCTGTTTTGGTAGAAGGCCGGCTTCCGGAAAAATCCGGGGAATGCGTTGTGGGGAGAAATAAAGCGGAAACAGGCGTAAAAATCGGGGATACGATCACGGTTTCCGGCGATGACTGGGAGGATTCCTTTAAGTGCCAAACCTTTGAAGTGGTGGGCATGGTGGATTCATCCTATTACATATCCTTTTCCCTGGGAAGCACATCCATTGGAACGGGTACACTCAATCTATATATGTATATCCTGGATGAGGATTTTAACCAGGAAGCGATCACGGATCTGTATCTTACGGTGGAAGGAGCTTCGGAAGAATCCACCTTTTCGGAGGCATACGAAGAAAAAGTGCAGGCTGTGAAGGATGCATTGAAGCCCTTGGGAGAAGAAAGGGACGACATCCGATACGAGGAAGTTACAGCGGATTCCAAAAAAGAGCTGGAAGAGGGCTGGGCGGAATATAACGATGGCAAAGCCGAAGCGGAATCCCAGCTTCAGGAGGCAGAAGCCAAACTGACGGAAGGCCAGGCGGAGCTGGAGGAATCCAAAGCGAAACTGGAAGCCGGGAAACTGGAATATGAAGAAGGAAAGGCCCAGTGGCAGGAGAAAAAGACGGAATACGAGGCCGCACGGGAAGAGTATGAAGACGGGCAAAGCCAGTGGATCGCAGGATACTCCCAATACATAGCGGGCCTGCAGGAATATAATGACGGCATGGAAGAGCTCCGTCAGGGAAAACAGCAACTTCTCGATGCAGAAAGCGAGCTGGAAGCCGGGGAACAGCAGCTGGAAAGCTCACGGCCTCTGTATGAAGCGGCGAAGGAGCTCAAAGGAATGCTAGAAGAAGATCCGTCTGTGGGAGGCGGTTCCGGAGAAAGCGCAGGTTCCCTTCCCGATGATCTGGAAGACTTTCTGGGGCAGGCGGGAGGTCTGCCGGAAGGAACTTTAGAAGGCTTGCTTAGTTCCCTTTCCCCCGAAGAAAAAGCTACTTTGGCTGCATACTTAGATACAGTTATAGACTCTTTTGAAGAAAACAAAAAGAAACTGGAAGAAGGGCGAAAGGAGCTGGAACAGCAGAAGGCGGAAAACGAGCCCAAATTGGCTGCGGCAGAGCAGGAGCTAACCTCTGCAAAAGCTTTGTTGGATAAAACAAAAGAAACGCTGGATGCAACAAAAGAACAGCTGGAAAGCGCTTCCCAGCAGCTTAAGGATGGTCGCGAGCAGCTGGATGAAGGGGAAAAGACCCTGCTTGAGACGGAAAAGACCTTGCGGGAGGGGGAAGCCCAGATAACCTCCGGAGAAGAAGAGCTGGAAGCCGGCAGGAAGGAATACGAAGAACAGAAAAAGTCCGTTGAAAAAGAGCTGGAAGATGCAAAAAAAGAATTGGAAGACGGCCAGCGGAAACTGGATGAGATCGATATACCCGAATGGTACATATTGGATCGGGATACAAATGTAGGCTATGCCAGTTTTGATTCAGATGCAGGCCGGATGGATTCTCTTTCCACCGTATTTCCGGTTTTATTCTTCCTGGTGGCGGCTTTGGTGGCGCTGACCACTATGACCCGCATGGTAGAGGAAGAGCGGGTGATGATCGGCACCTATAAAGCTTTGGGATATGGAAGCGGTAAAATAGCGAAAAAGTATCTGTTCTATGCGGGGCTCGCCAGCGTGACCGGAAGTATTACGGGCGTATGCATTGGTTTTGCCACCTTGCCGGAAATCTGTTGGAATGCGTATCGTATGCTGTATACGGCGCCTGCGCTTGTGAACCAGTTTCAGTTTGTCCACGCGTTTACGGGATGCGCCCTGGCTGTGTTCTGCACTTTGGGAGCCACCTGGGCGGCGTGCCATGCTTCGCTCAAGGAACAGCCCGCTGCCCTTATGCAGCCCAAGGCCCCCAAAAAAGGAAAGCGTATTTTCCTGGAGCGGATTCCTTTTATCTGGAAACGGCTGAAATTTACCAGTAAGGTTACCTGCAGAAACCTGTTCCGCTATAAGAAGCGGCTCATCATGACAATTGTGGGGATATCGGGCTGCACGGCGCTGGTAGTAACCGGCTTCGGGATCAAGGACTCTATTTCCCATATTATCAGCAATCAGTATGACGATCTGTATGTATATAATTTCACCGCATCCCTTGAGGACGGCGAGCTTTCTGAGGAAGCGCTGGCCCTTCTGAACGATACGGAAACCTACTCCGGCTGGATGAAATCCCTACGGAAGATGGCGGATGTTACTGTGGGAGAGGAGACCGTTTCCGGATATGTGGTTGTACCGGAGAATGCAGGTGACCTGAAAACCTATATAAATCTTCGGGACCGCCGCACCCATGCGGACGTCCCCTTTGGGGAAGGAAGCGTAGTAGTGACGGAAAAGCTTGCGAATAAGCTGGGTGTATCGGTAGGGGACGCTATCACTTTAGAAAACAGCTCCGGCGCTAAAAAATCCTTTACAGTCACGGGTATAACGGAAAACTATGTATACCATTACGTATATATTGACCCGAAGCTGTATGAAGAAGTTATGGGAGAAAAGCCGGTGAGCACCGAGGTGGATGCAGTCTGCCTGCTGACGGATGAAGCGGAAAGAGAAGAAGCCGCTCAAAAGCTTTTGGACGACGATTGCATTACCACAGCTTCCTATACATCGGAAGTAAAAGAGAGCTTTGACGATATGCTGCAAAGCCTCAACAGCATTACCCTTGTGCTGATCGTCTGCGCGGGAGCTTTGGCGTTCGTGGTGCTGTATAATCTCACGAATATAAATATTACGGAGCGCCAGCGGGAACTGGCCACTATTAAGGTCCTGGGTTTCTTTAACCGGGAAGTGGAAGCGTATATCTATCGCGAAACCACCTTACTCACCATTTTGGGCTGTGTTCTTGGGCTTGGATTGGGTGTTATTATGAATTCCTTTGTTATCCAGACCGTTGAAGTGGATATGGTTATGTTCCCCAGACAGATTGATCCTTTGAGCTTCCTTTGGAGCGCCCTTATTACGATTCTTTTCTCCGTCATTGTGGATCTTTTTATGAATAAAAAGCTTCGGCGGATTGATATGGTGGAAAGCCTGAAATCCGTGGAATAAGGGGTTTGCAATTTACCTTTTGAGAAGGAAAAAGCAGCTTTTTGCAGAATTTTGTTTAAAGGGATCAAAGGCAGGCGGCCGCCGGGGTTTCGGCAGCCCGCCTGCCTTTTTTTCCTTTCCTCTTTTCGTGGCTCCCTGGAAATGGTATAATGTGCGCAGGACACTTTGTGTCCTGCGCATGTCAAAGCCAAAGGGAATCCAAAGGATTCCTTCAACATTTGCTGGCGAGGTTTTGCGGCAGCATACCGCTTTAGGTGTCTGCAAAGCAGTATGACGTCTTTGAAGGCATATTCAAGAGGGGATGCCAAGCAGTTAGTTTGATAGAAAAGGAGGGGGAACGCCTTGGTTATAGAAGATCTTCGGAATGTATTTACCAGCTGCCGGGATGAATTAATAGAAGTAAGCGGCGATTATATTTATTATGCGGAAGAAAAAGTGGAAGAAGGGCACAATATCCTCTTCCTGTTGGAATATAACCGGAAAACCAAACGGGAAAGGATCATTACCAGCTACATCTTGCAGAATCCGTCTTTTGTCCACCATTATTACGGGTTTCCCAACGATATCCTGATCGTGATGGAAAACGGGGACAGCGAAGTGTGGGTGCTGCGGGTAGACAAGCTTACGGGCGCGGAACGTAATCTGGATAAGCTGGGGCTTATTGGAGCTTTTAACGGGTGCGCCGCTCTAAACGCCAGTCATCTGCTGTTTTTTACAGTACCCAACGAAAAACACAAGGCTCTTTTCCGGCGCTATACGGAAACAACCGGTATGGAAAAGGCTGCCTGCTTATACGATTTGGATGAAAAAAAGCCCTGTTATGTGCGGGATCCCCGGATCTGCGCTGCGGAAGCCTCGGGCATTATTCCTTTTGATCCCGACGGGCTGCCCCGCCTTTTGATCCTGCTTCCCCACGGGGATGAAGAGGAAAAAGAAACCTGCTACAGAAACCAGAGATGGCTGGGGGATTCTGTCTGCGACAAGGTTTGGGAGTGCCCCCTTTTTGATCTGATTGTTTCCCTGAAGGCCGGAGAGACCCACACCCCCTTGGAGCTGCTTTTCAGCGCCGGGACTTCCGGGCTGGTGCGCTATGCGGGAATGGATGAAGAAAAGCTGTATTTCCGCGCCCGGTATTTCCCCACCAACGACCAAAGGGTGCTTTCCATCCATAAGCAGACAGGGAAAAAGGAAATAGCAGCGGAATTGAATCTGAAAGAGGGGGATCCCCCTGCAGGCTTTCTCCTTTCCGCAGGAGAAGGGCAGCCCTTCCGGGTGTATCGGATCATAGAGGAGGAAAACCGGTGGAGGGTGGAAGGACAAACCAACTCCAATATGAATTGTTCCTACAACAAGGAACTGGGGGAAATGACAGCCTGCGTAGAGGACCGGTATCTCATAGCCCGGTATATTCTTTCGGATGAGACGGTTTCCTATGAATTCAACTCCATTGTAGACAGCCGCACCGGCCGGCAGCAAAGCTATGAGGGGCGCTGCTGTGTATGGGCGGATACGGTGGTTTTATACTGAGCTTTAGAGGGTGAATTTGCGGCGCAACTTTTGGTTGCGAAGAGAACTGCAAAGCAGAATTGGTAGAAAAAAGGCCGTGTTTTTCGATATGCTGTATATAGGGAACAGGAAAGAACGGCCGGAAAATTTTGCTTTAGGTATGGATTCTTTCCCGGAACGAAGGGCCGGCCGCGGTTTTGCTCGGAGAGAAACACCGCTTTCGTGCCGGAGAAACGGAGGGTCGCAATGAATATTCAAATCGCCAACCGTCTGGTGGCGCTTCGCAAAGCTAACGGGTATTCTCAGGAGGAGTTGGCGGCCAAGCTTGGAATCAGCCGCCAGGCTGTATCCAAATGGGAACAGGCCCAGTCCTGCCCGGATACGGATAACCTGATTTGCCTTTCCAAGCTGTATCATATCTCCCTGGACGAGCTTCTTTTGGCAGAAGAGAATGAAAAAGAACTGTATCCCGCTCCCAAGGAAGAGGAGGGGGATAGTACAGAAGGGGAGAACATCGGCCAGCCCGGGGAGGAGCAGGCAGAGGATGCCGAAAAAGAAAAAACAGAAGAGACGGCGGAAGAAACTTTTTTTAGCGAAGAACGGGAAGTCTATGAATCCGACGACGGAAGCCGGGTGGAGACATGTAGAAACGGAGATACCGTCACCGTAACCGTTACGGACGCCCAGGGGCGTTCGGTAACCGTAACGGAAGAGGGAGGGAAGAAATCCCTGCATTTTGACGGCCTTGATCCTAACGATCCGGATACGGAGGCGCTTTTGAAGAAATTCCGCATAGGAAATACGGAAACTCCGGACGGGAACGGGATGGAAGAACCCTTGGAAAGCTTTGATGGTGTACCCGTAAAAAAGGGAAAAAAGCAGAAGAATAAGAGAAAAAGAGGATGGTTTGAAGGATCGTATCCTGTTCTGTGCGCCCTTATATATCTGCTTTTGGGCTTTATTTGGAATCTATGGCATCCGGGCTGGCTGATCTTTTTTACGATTCCCCTGTATTATACCTTTTGGGAAGATCTACAAAAGGGAAAAGGATTTAAAAAAGCCCTCAAAGGGGGATGGCCCATCTGCTGTGTTCTGATTTTCTTGGGTTTGGGGTGCATTTGGGGCCTGTGGCATCCAGGATGGCTGATCTTTCTAACGGTGCCTATAATCGAAACCCTATGAGAATTCCACCCTGGAAAGCGGTATAAAAAGTCCTTTTGGGAATACCGGATAAAAGGCGCGGAAGGGAAACCGTTTTTTCCGGCGCCTGTGAAAAAGAGGGAAAGCTCCCGGCATTGCCGGGGTTGATTTTCAGACTATGGAGGAAAAAGAAAATGCGTATATTAGCTTTGGAATCATCCTGCGACGAAACCGCCGCAGCCGTGGTGGAGGACGGAAGGCGGGTGCTTTCCTCGGTGATCGCTTCCCAGGTGGAAGAACACAGACTTTATGGAGGCGTGGTGCCGGAAATAGCCTCCCGCAGGCATAGCGAGGCGGTTGTGCCTGTAACTCGGAAGGCTTTGCAGGATGCGGGAGTGGAGCTTTCAGAAGTGGATGCTGTGGCTGTTACCTATGCTCCCGGTCTGATAGGCGCCCTTCTTGTGGGGGTTAACTTTGCCAAGGGGCTTTCCTTGGCGGCAGGGAAGCCGCTGATCCCCGTGCATCATCTGCGGGGACATATTGCCTCTAATTATCTCACAAGCCCCGGGCTGGAACCGCCTTTCCTCTGCCTTGTAGTTTCCGGCGGACACAGCCATATCATAGAGGTAAAATCCTATACGGAGCTTCACGTTTTGGGGCGCACCCGGGATGACGCCGCAGGCGAAGCTTTTGACAAGGCCGCCAGAGCTATGGGGATGCCCTATCCCGGAGGAATCGCCATGGACAAAGTGGCGGAGGAAGGAAACCCGGATGCATTTCGGCTTCCCCGGCCTTCTGTGGAAGGAGCTCCCTATGATTTCAGCTTTTCCGGTTTGAAAACCGCTGTAATTAATCTGCTCCATACGGCTCAACAGAGAGGGCAGGAGGTCTCCATCCCCGATCTTTCCGCATCCTACCGCAAGGCGGTTGTAGATTGCCTGACCGGTAATTTTATCCGGGCGGCCGAAAATACAGGGGCCAAAAAACTGGTTATTGCCGGCGGGGTTTCGGCCAACTCCCTTCTGCGGCGCACGCTGGAAAAGGAATGCGCCAGCCGTGGCTGGGAATTTTATAGGCCCGATCTGAGCCTTTGCGGCGATAACGCCGCCATGATTGGTTCTCAGGCATACTATGAGTTCCTGGCCGGAAAAACAGCAGGTATGGAACTGAACGGCCGTGCGGCGGTTTCTATAGACGAGGGATGAATGTGGGGAAAAGAGAAAGAAATATTTCCGACATATGACTAAAAATGCAAGATTTTTCTTTTCATCCTGCAAAAATTACACAGAGTAAAAAATTTGCACAGAAGAACAGATTTTCCTTTTCTTTTGGGTTAACCAGTAAAAAAAATCTACCTTAAAAGATACAAAAGGTATTTTTTCAGGGAAATAGGAAACCATATTAGGAATACTGCAAAAAAAAATCCGTTTTTTTTCCTTCGATTCGGCATTCTGCCTTGGTTTATTCACAAATTGTTCAGTTGATTATTTCTTAACGATATAGTATAATATTTGCAAGAATGCGTTTAGCCTCTTTCGGCTGAAAGGAGAAAATTGACTATGACGAAAAATCAGTCTGTCTTGAACTGGATCGAGAACATGAAAGATCTCGTCAATCCGGATCAGGTTCTGTGGATCGACGGTTCTGAAGAGCAGCTGGAAGCTCTCCGCAAGGAAGCCTGCTCTACCGGCGAAATGATCAAATTGAATGAGGAAAAGCTCCCCGGCTGCTATCTGCACCGCACCGCTGTTAACGACGTTGCCCGTGTAGAAGGCAGAACCTACATCTGCTCCAAGAAAGAAGAGGATGCAGGCCCCACCAACAACTGGATGGATCCCGATAAGGCTTACAAAATGCTGTATGATATTGCAAGAGGCAGCTATAAGGGCCGCACCATGTATGTGATCCCTTATTCCATGGGCCCTGTGGGTTCCCCCTTCTCCAAGATCGGCATTGAGCTGACCGACTCTATCTACGTTGTGCTGAACATGGCTATTATGACCCGTGTAGGCGACGCGGTTGTAGAGGCTCTGGGCGACAGCGACGACTGGGTGCGCGGCCTCCACTGCAAGTGCGAGATCAACGAGGAAAAGCGTTATATCTGCCATTTCCCCGAGGATAACACCATTATTTCCGTAAACTCCGGCTACGGCGGAAACGTTCTGCTTGGCAAGAAGTGCTTCGCTCTGCGTATTGCTTCCTTCCTGGGCAAGAACGAAGGCTGGATGGCTGAGCATATGCTGATCCTGGGCGTTGAGAATCCTCAGGGCGAAATCAAGTATATCTCTGCTGCATTCCCCTCTGCCTGCGGCAAGACCAACCTGGCTATGCTGATTCCCCCCGAGGGATATAAGGCAAAGGGCTATAAGGTTTGGACTGTAGGCGACGACATCGCTTGGATGCGCATTGGACCCGACGGCCGCCTCTGGGCTATCAACCCTGAAAACGGCTTCTTCGGCGTTGCTCCTGGCACCAACAACAAATCCAACCCCAACGCTCTGGCTACCACTAAGTCCGGCACCATCTTCACCAACGTTGCTCATAATCTGGACGACAACACCGTTTGGTGGGAAGGCCTGGATAAGAATCCCCCCGAGAATGCCGTTGACTGGAAGGGCAATCCCTGGAATGGCAAGACCAGCGATGTGAAGGGCGCTCATCCCAACAGCCGCTTTACCGCTCCTGCAAAGAACTGCCCCTGCATCAGCGATGAGTTCGATAAGGGAACCGGCGTGCCGATTTCCGCAATCGTATTCGGCGGCCGCCGCGCTCAGACTACTCCTCTGGTGTATCAGTCCCGCGACTGGAACAACGGCGTGTTCGTAGGCTCCATCATGGCTTCCGAGACCACTGCTGCTGCTACCGGCGCTGTTGGCGTGCTGCGTCATGACCCCATGGCTATGAAGCCCTTCTGCGGCTACAACATGGGCGACTATTTCGCACACTGGATCGAGATGGGCCAGAAGCTGGGCGACAAGGCTCCTAAGATCTTCAACGTAAACTGGTTCCGTCTTGACGACGAAGGCCACTTCATTTGGCCGGGCTTCGGCGACAACCTCCGTGTTCTCGAATGGATCCTGAAGCGCTGCGAAGGCACTGTGGACGCTAAGGAAACCGCTATCGGCTATGTGCCCAACGCTGAGGACATCAACCTGGAAGGCCTCAAGGACTTCACCATCGACGATCTGAAGGGTATCCTGGAAGTGAAGAACGACGAGTGGACCAAGGAAGCGGACGAGATCACCGAATACTTCAAGACCTTCGACCGTCTGCCTGAGGAACTGAAGAACCAGCTGGCTGCCCTGAAGGCTCGCCTGCAGTAATTTCTGCCGGTTCTCCTTTCAAAATTACAGGTATAAATACAGCAGCCCCCGCAGATCTCATTTGGGATCCCGGGGGCTGCTTTTTTTGTTGATTTGTTTTTATATCTACGGAATTTATCTGGGATATGCATGGCATGCTTTTTCGGTTTGCCCCATGGCAATGGCCGTCTGTATTCAGATTTTGCCGTGCCAGATTGGCAATTCGGGCCCGCAGACTTCAGAGATCTATGAGAATATAGAAGAGAGTTCCGCAACCGGAAGACGCTACGGTGCAGGTTCCCAGAGAGCGGCTGCCGGCATAGGCGCCGGAAAGGGGAAAGAAGGTGTCTTCCGAAAGGGAATATACATAGCAGGGTAATCCTTGGGCGGGGAGATGGTCAAAAAGCGCCTCTGCGGAAGAAAAGGACACCCGTATGGATTCTTCCCCTTGAGGAAGCAATTCTTCGCTCCCAGTGGTTTTTGAAAGGTTCCAGACGGCTTTAAATAGGCTTTGGAGTTCCCCGAGCCTTAGCTCCGAAGGGGCTGTGACGGGGGAAGAAAGGCTTACAGAAACGGGCTCCACGGAGACGGTTTCCCCTTCCCGGTAGCGGATGGAATAAAAAGCGTTTTCCTGCCGTATACGATAGGTGGCAGAGAGAACTTTAGGAGTGAAACCGGAATTTTCCTTTTCCCCGGAGGCTTCTTTTTGCCCTCCCAGAGTAAAGGAGCCGTCGCAAAGAAAAGCATCCCCATATTCTCGGGGAATATAGGGGGTAGGATCATACGGGGAGCAGGAGCAGAAAAAGAGAAGAAGAACGGCGAAGATAAGGCCAAAGCTTTTTTTCA
>CALWJA010000075.1 GCA_944380875.1 uncultured Clostridia bacterium | reverse complement strand
AGAAGAATTCGTGAACAAGCAAAAAGATTTTACAAATTTCGCTGGCTGCATCCCTTGGGAAATCTCTTTCAAAATTTTAAGGAATGTAATACAGCATATTCATTCGTTTATATTATATATGTTATATGTTTTTGTGCTATATTTCTAATTTTATTGTGTATTTTTCTTCTTTCTGCATATATACAAAACAGACCGAAGGATATATACTATATATTAGAAAATACTTGTAAAGAAAATTTTTAACTGTTTCTGGGGGTGAATCCAATGGGCTGGCAGCATTAAGACAGATGCAAATTCGGAGCCTGCACCCATCTTAAAAAATGCAATAGCTTAAACAGAAAGGCAGCGTATGTGTATGAAAACGTGCAAAAAGTTCTTTTCCCTGTTTCTTGCTCTCGTCATGCTGGCTGTTTTTCCCTCTTACACAGGAACCTCCGTATCCGCAGATACAGTTCAGCCCAGATTGTCCACAGGGATCCGCTGGGGCAAAACGCCCAGAACAATATATATCAATGTTTCGTCGTTACCGTCTAATTATGCCAATGAGGCCACTGCCGCTATGAACCTGTGGAACAGGGTAACGGATCCGGTCACCAAAAAGTCACGGGTTTTCATGCTTAGAACCCAAGGCACAGGGACAGGGAGCAGTTCAATCGTCAAGGGATTTTTATCACCTGGCACAGTGGGTTATACTGAACCTACGTATGTATATAACGGAAAATATAATGAAATGTTGGGTGCAAAAATTACATTAAGTTCAAGTGTCTCTTGGTCAATTGGAAAAAAGGCAAACTGTTATGATGTAAAATCCGTGGTTCTTCACGAGCTAGGTCATGTCCTTGGAGTGGCCCACTGCCATGAAAAAGGAGCTTCCTCATGCTTCAGCCCCACCTGCTCTAAAAATGTTATGCAGCCTATAATTAATCCTAATACCGTACGAACCACCCTACAAGCTTACGACATCGGTTCATATCAAACTATATATATGAACGATTGAGAAAAAAGCCGCTTTATAGTATGCGATGCTTTTCATAGGATCGTTTTAACCTCAAATTTGAAGAAAGGAGTTCTATCGGAAACGCTTACAAAAGCGTCCGGTATATGTGACAGTCATGTTTACAAATATAAAATCCCGAAAATATCGCGTTCTGTTTCTCATGGTTTTTTTATCGTTTATCTTTTCTCTTTCCGCCTGCTCCAAAGAAAATAATTTCCAAAGTCAATCTGAAGGGCAGATAATCCCGTTACACTATTCTTTTACTCGATATACTCTGGGAGATACTGTCGCTATTTCTCCTACCATCGCCTATGGCGTAGTTTTAGAGAAAAGTGAATATGCAGAGGTTCCAGATACCTTGGATTTTCTCTCACCAGATGAAATAGTTGGCGCCCACTATCATCGAAAGGTGACAATGCAAGTAAAGAAGGGTATTAAAAACTGTAAAGAAGGAGATATTATCACATATTGGGAGGCTGGGGGAAAAACAAAGGACGGACGTATATATGTCAACGAAGGATTTGATAGCGCTGAACCAGGAGATACTGCTCTGGTTTTTGTAACAGATTATAAGCTTGCCTTCCATATGCTTCCTGTAGAAGACAACAAAGGGAATGTCTCTATTCCGGGAGATTTTATGATTGAAGAGAAGTACAGCGAGTTGACGGACATACCGGAGGAGAAGAATTTGGATGCAAACCTCCCTATGGAGGAATACCTGGATAAAGTGGAAAAAGTCGTCCAAGAGCAGGCGAAATAACCCATCCTTCCTGGGGGAAAATGGAAACTCGTAAAAGGCGGAAAGGAAGTGTCTATATGAAAGCAAGAAGAAAATCCATTATTCTGTTTCTCATGGTTTTCCTGTCGTTCACCCTATTCCTTTCCGCCTGCAGGGAATCCCCGAAACCCAAAGCGGAAGGCGCCACGGAATCCTATGTGATGCCTTACAAAGTTAAGAGCGGGATTCCTGGTTATATACGGCTCACACTGGGGGATTTAGTGGAGAAGTATCCCACCATTGCCTATGGCATCATCGTGGAGAAAAGCGAATTTGCCGAAGCTGTGAAACCACTGAAGGATGAAAATGCCCAAACTTTTGAAATGGGCCAAAAGGTCACCATGCAGGTTGAAAAAGGCATACAGGGCTGTGAAGATGGGGATACCATCACCTATTGGGAAACAGGGGGATTGTCGCAGGACGGAATTATATATGAACAGGTAGGCTCTTCAAAGACCCCCGTAGGGGAAACGGTCCTGGTGTTTTTGGATCCGGACCGTATTTGCTTTCATGTTCAGTTTCAGGCGGATAGCGACGGTATGATCGCCGTTTCGGGAGACTTTATGACAGAAGAACCCTGTCACGGAAATGGGACGGAAGACCCGGAAGCGTCTGCAGAGCTTCCCATGGAAGAATACCTGGAAAAGATAGAAAAAGTCGTAAAGGAACAGGTAAAATAAGCCTTATCCTTTGAGCACAGGCATATTTTAAAAGCGCAACAAGACAGAAAGGAAGTGCTTCTATGAAAGCAAACAAGAAATCTCTCTTCCTGCTTCTGACGGCTTTCCTTCTGTGCCTCCTCCCTCTTTCTGCCTGCTCAGAGGCAGGGGCACAAAAATCATCGGAAACCGACTCTTCATCCCAGCGGACCGTTTACATGGAAATCCCTATTAAACCACTTACGCTGGGGGATTTGGTGCAGAATTACTATGCCATCTCCTACGGCAAGATTCTGGAAAAAAGTGAGTTTGTGGAGACCCCCGATACCATACTCCGCCTTCTTCCTCCGGAAGACGCTGAAAAGCATAAACGATACCAAAAGGTCACCATGCAGGTTGAAAGAGGCATACAGTACTGTGAAGACGGAGAGACCATCACCTATTGGGAAATAGGTGGATTGTCGCAGGATGGAACCTACTATCAACCGGAGGGCTTTGATAAATCCCAACCGGGTGAGTCTGTCCTGGTTTTTAGGAATCAGGTGGGAAGTACTTTTCCTATCCAATTGCAGGTAGACGGTTCTGGAAACGTCACGGTTCCGGGAATCCTTTTGATAGAAGAGGCGAGCGGCGGAGACACCTCCCATCTCCACATACCCCCGGACAAAACCATGCCTCTGGAGGAATATCTGGAAAAGATTGAAACTCTTGTAGAAAAATATGCCCAATAAATTTTTCGCTTCCCAAAAGGATGCACCGGCATAAAACCGCTCGCTGATCCTACCTATAGAAGGAAAAAAGGTTCCCCCGGCTTTTTGCCGGAGGAACCTTTTTAATGTTGCTGGTGGATCCGCAGTTTTTTGTTTCTATCAGCGCCGGTCGTTCCGAGGGCGGCGGAAACCGTCCCTGCGGCCGCCATCCCGGTCGCGGCGGGGAGGTCTGCGCTCTTCGGAGATATCGTTCTCGGGAACAAGCCCTTCTACCTCGATGAGAGCGTCACGGCGGCTCAGGTTGAGCCTGCCCTTATCGTCGATCTCCAGCACCTTTACCATGATCTCGTCGCCCACGTTTACCACGTCAGTGACTTTCTCCGTACGCTTTACATCCAGCCGGGAGATGTGCACAAGGCCCTCCTTGCCGGGAGCGATTTCCACGAAAGCGCCGAAATCCATCAGGCGGGTAACTTTGCCGTTATAGATAGCGCCGGGCTCGGGATCGTTCACAATGGTGTCGATAATGGTCATAGCCCTCTGGAGGCCGTCCGCATCGATACCGGATACAAACACATGACCGTCCTCTTCCACGTCCACCTTTACGCCGCATTCCGCGCAGATTTTCTGGATAACCTTTCCGCCGGAACCGATAACCTCCCGGATTTTATCCACCGGGATCACAGTGGAGCGCATCTTGGGCGCGTATTTGCTCAGCTCCTTGCGGGGCTCGGGAATCGCCTTCAGAATCACTTCGTCAATGATGTAATTTCTGGCTTTATGAGTCTTTTCCAGAGCTTCCTTCACGATCTCAGGGGTAAGGCCGTCGATCTTCAGATCCATCTGGATAGCGGTAATGCCTTCCTTCGTGCCGGCTACCTTAAAGTCCATATCGCCGAAGAAGTCTTCCAGACCCTGGATGTCCACCATGGTCATCCAGCGCTCGCCCTCGGTGATGAGGCCGCAGGAAATACCTGCCACAGGCGCCTTAATGGGAACGCCGGCAGCCATCAGCGCCAGGGTGGAACCGCATACGGAAGCCTGGGAGGTGGAGCCGTTGGAACTGAGCACCTCGCTCACAAGCCGGTATGCATAGGGGAACTCCTCCACAGAGGGGATCACAGGCAGCAAAGCTCTCTCCGCCAAAGCACCATGGCCGATTTCCCGGCGTCCGGGTCCCCGGCTGGGCTTGGTCTCTCCTACAGAATAGGAGGGGAAATTATACTGATGCATATAGCGTTTGGTTTCTTCCTGATCGATACCATCCAATATCTGCTGGTCGCTCACAGGGCCAAGGGTGGCCACGGTGAGAACCTGGGTCTGGCCGCGGGTAAACATGCCGGAACCATGCACCCGGGGCAGAAGATCCACTTCCGCATCCAAAGGACGCATCTGATCCATCGCGCGGCCGTCTACACGCTTCTGCTCATCCAGAAGCCAGCGGCGCACAACAAATTTCTGGGTCTTGTAGAGGCATTCTTCCAGCTCCGCTTCCTGCTCGGGATAGATAGGATCAAATTTCTCATGGACAGCCTCATAAACGGGCTTGAGTCTTGCGTCCCGAACGGTTTTATCGTCCGTATCCAGAGCTTTTTTCACATCTTCCTCTGCAAAAGCTTTTACGGCCTCAAACATCTCATCACTGGGATGAATAGCAGGATATTCAAACTTGGGCTTGCCGATCTCGGCCTGGATGCCCTTGATGAATTCCACGATCTTCTGGTTGGCTTCATGGCCGGCCATAATACCGTTATACATTTCCTCGTCGGTAACAATGTTGGCGCCGGCTTCGATCATGGGGATCTTCTTATCGGTAGAAGCCACCGTAACAGCCATACGGCTGACTTTGCGCTGCTCAGCGGTGGGGTTAATCACATATTCCCCGTCCACAAGGCCAACGGAAACGCCGGAAATAGGCCCGTTCCACGGAATATCAGAAATAGAAAGGGCAATGGAAACGCCCACCATGGCGGTAATCTCAGGAGAGCAGTCGTAATCCACGCTCATAACGGTAGCCACCACGGAAACGTCATTGCGCATATCCTTGGGGAAAAGCGGACGAATAGGGCGGTCAATCACACGACTGGTGAGAATCGCCTTGTCGCTGGGGCGGCCTTCTCTCTTTAAGAAAGAGCCGGGGATCTTTCCCACGGAATACAATTTTTCTTCAAAATCCACGGAAAGAGGGAAGAAATCCACACCCTCTCTGGGTTTGGCGGAAGCGGTTACCGCTACATGGACAGCGGTATCCCCATAACGAACCAGACAGGCACCGTTTGCCAGCCCAGCCATTTTGCCGGTTTCTACACGCAGGGGACGGCCGGCAAAATCGGTTTCAAATACCCGAAAATTTTCAAACATTCTGTTTCCTCCTTACTGTTTCTTCTTTTTCTTTTTTCCTTTTCCCAAACATCCTGAAACAGAGAAGCGAGGCTCCGGTTTAGCAATAAAATCTGCGTCTTACTTCTTTTCTCAAAAAGGCGCACATTTCACTGCTAAAGCTGGAACCGGCTTAATCTTACCATACGACCCGGCCAAAAAGCCGGAGGGATCCGGAAAACACGGCTGCCGGAAAGGGAACGGCTTTCCCTTCCCGGTAACCTTCAAATGCCACAAAGGCAGGCAGCGGAGCTGCCTGCCTTAAAAGGTCAGGATTACTTACGGATGTTCAGCTTCCCGATGATGGAACGATAGCGCTCAATGTCCACACGCATGAGATAGTTGAGCAGGTTCCGTCTCTGGCCAACCATTTTCAGCAGGCCGCGGCGGCTGTGATGATCCTTTTTATGGGTCTTCAGATGCTCAGTCAGATCGTTGATGCGGCGAGTGAGAACGGCAATCTGTACTTCCGGAGAGCCGGTATCTCCCTCATGGGTAGCATACTGCTGGATAATCGCTGTTTTTTCTTCTTTCAGAAGCATGATGATTCCACCTTTTCAAAAATTTGCCCGGGCGCAGAAAAGGGAGGCGGAAATCCCCAAAGGGGCTTACCCCGCAGATCCGCGGTTCGGGTAGAGAGCCTTTCTATGCAAACATACCGTATAGAACCGGTAAGCGCATATATAGCCATTACACTATAGCATAAAACTCAGAATTTGTAAATGACTTTCTTGGCAGAAATTCGGTCCCTGAAAATATTTTCCTGCAATTCCCGGATACTGCCGAATTTCTGTTCCGGCCGGATAAAAGCGATGAGCTCAGTAACAACAGTATCCCCATACAGTTCCGGACCTCTGTAATCCGGCATCCAGGTTTCCGAAAGGGGAGCGTCCGCGCCGACGGTAGGCTTAACGCCTATATTCGTGACCCCGTAGTAGGTCTTTCCGCAGATGGTTACAACACTGGCATATACGCCGAAGCGGGGAAGCACAAAGTCTTCCGGAATAGGTTGGTTGATGGTGGGCACTCCCAGTGTGCGGCCAAGCTGCCTACCGTGGACAACAGGCGTATCCAAAGAGAAAGGCCTTCCCAAAAGAGCCGCGGCTTCTTCCATTCTCCCTTCCGCCGCAGCCTCCCGGATTCGGGTGGAACTGACAGGGCTTCCCGAAAGCAGCACCGGTTCCGCCACTCGAGCCTCTATACCGTTTTCACGGCAGAAGGCTTCCAGCTGAGCACTTGTACCGTTTCCTCCCCTGCCAAAATGGAAATCCCTTCCGCAGCAGACGACTTTCGCCCGGCAAACCTCTTTTAGGATTTTTTCCATAAATTCCTCGGCGCTCATATCCCGTATTTCGGAAAACGCCGCTATCCAACACTGTTCCACACCCATTTTTTCCAGAAGAACCATCTTTCTCCGCTGGCTTAAAATGCGGGGGGCCCGTTTTCCTTCCCGGATAAGATCATCTTGAAAGGTAAATACGGAGGTAAGAAGCCCTTCTTTTCGAGCCGACCCAATCACCCGGCTGTGGCCGATGTGAAGGCCGTCAAAGGCTCCCAGCGCCACCGCCGAAGGTCTAGCGGAAATTCTCCTGTCATGATACAGCTTCATTTTCATCCAGTGTGTCACCATCCAACTGTCTATTGTTTCCACTCTGCATGCGCATGCCGCGGGAAAGTTCCTAAAGCAGGATATCTTTATTCCCACGGTATAAAGCAAGGGGTCCTATCAGAAAAGTTTTAAAACTTTCAGGCTTCCCGTTTCCAAATCCGCTCTTCCCAGCCCCAGAAATCCTTCCGGCCCCAACACCCGGAAGCGTTCACCCTCCGAAACTTTTCTCCCGGAAAGAGAAGTACGGCAAAGATCCAGTTCCCCGCCGTTTTGAAAACGCCGTGCCTGAGCCTGCGTCACCGTTAGGGAGGGCATTTCCCGAAAAAGGTATTCCACGGGAAAAATCTGTTCCGAAAGCTTTCCAGCCGCCTCTAGCGCGGAAGCCTCTTCAAGGGTAAGAGCCTGCTCCTGGGAAAACCCGCACGCCCAGGTTCTCCGCAGGGAAACCATGCAGCCGCCCACACCCAGAACCTTTCCCAAATCGGCGCAGAGGGTGCGGATATACGTACCGCCTGAGCAGCGAACCAGTAAGCGCCCTTCCCGCTCTTTTTCCCTGTATTCCAAAAGCTCCAGCTTATATATGGTTACGGGCCTGGGTTCCCGCTCCACCACGATTCCTTCCCTGGCAAACTCATAGAGCTTCTTGCCGTTTCGCTTCAGAGCGGAATACATGGGAGGCACCTGGAGAATGTCTCCCCTGAACTCTTCCAAAGCCTTCTTAAGCGCTTCCTCGGGAACAGGCCCGTCATTTTGAGAAAGAACCTTTCCGGTGCAATCCTCCGTATCCGTCTCCAACCCCAGCCGGAAACCTGCATCATATTCCTTCCAGGTCTCCGGCAGAAGGGATTCCGCCCGGGCAGCTTTCCCCAAAAGCAAGGGCAGTACCCCTGTGGCCATGGGATCAAGGGTTCCCGTATGGCCGATTTTCCTTTGCCCCGTAATCCGGCGGAGTTTATATACTACATCGAAAGACGTAATTCCCTGGGGCTTGTCCAGAATCAATACGCCCTTTTCCACCGTACCGTTTTCCCGGGAAAAATCCATGGCCGGTTCCTGTTCCCGGGCTTTTTTCTTTCTCTGGGTTTGTTCCTCCATAGGCTTTCGCTTTCTCCTTCCGGTTTCCGCACGCTTTTAGAGGGAAAAAGCGTCCTTTTTCATACAATCTCCAGGGAACGGAAATATCTTCCTACCTGTGCAATCAATTGATCCTGCACATCCTCAAGGTTCCCCGAGAGCGTGCATCCCCCTGCGGAAGCATGTCCGCCGCCGCCCATCAGGCGGCAAATATCCGCCGCGTTAAAGGGTTTCTCCGTCCGAACGGAAACTTTATACTCCCCTGTCTCCGTCTCCCGAAGGGTAAGCCCTACCGCCACCCCTTCTATCTGCCTGGGAATAGCGGGCAGGCCTTCTAAATCGTCCTCATTGGCGCCCGTCTCCCGCATCATCTGCCGTGTGACGGTCAAAAGGGCGCATTTTCCTTTATAAAAATACTGCACACCGCCCACAGCCAGCTGTTCCAGATCCATAAGGCTTCGGCTTTTGGTTTCAAACATTCGCCGGTTAATCTCCGCTCCCCGAGCGCCCTTTTCCAGCATTTCTGCAGCTATGCGAAAGGTGCGGGCCGTTACATTACTGTATCGGAAACAACCCGTATCCGTGGCGATTCCCGTAAAAATGCAGTCCGCTGCCGCCGGGTCCACGGAAAGCTCCAGGCTATGATAGAGAGCGCAGATCATCTCCGTGGTGGCCGCCGCTTTGCTGTCCACCCAGTTTTTCGCACCATACCGCCGGTTGGAGCCATGATGGTCGATACAAAGATCCACCCGCCCCCGGAAACGGCCGTAAAGAGGCTCTCCCAAAAGGGTTTCATCCGCCACATCCACCGCCACTACCGAATACGGGGAATCTTTTAAAACATCCTCATATTCCAAGCCTTCCCAAAGGTAAGCGTAACGCTCTCCCGGCGTATCCGAGCAGAACACCTGGGCTCTTTTCCCCAGCCTTCTCAAAGCGCGGCAAAGTCCATAGCCGCTGCCAAGGGTATCTCCATCGGGATATTGATGGCAAAGGATCGCTATATTCTCCATGGAAAGAAGACACTCAGCCGCTTCCTGGGCTGACAAAAGCTCTTCTCCCGCTTGCCCTTTTGGGGTATTGGCTGCCGTCGACCTTTCCGCGCCGGTGCTGTCTGCCATCTTTATCCCTCCATATTCGCCGCAAAGCGATACTTTCTTCACACTCTTCTTTCTGTGAAATGCAAAGTTCCCATACCCGCAAAAAAGCCCCGCCGCCGGCGCCGGGCGGCGCTCTCCCGGGGACGGGGCCTTTTGCCTTCAGGTTTTATTCGTTTTCGTCCTTCTCCGCCCCGGTATCCGAGGTGGAGGTGTCTTCTTCGTTTCCGCTCCGGCCTTCGGTTTCCAGGCCGTGGAGGATCCGGCTGATATTAGCGCTGTATTCGATGGAATCGGTAGCCTTAAAGATCAGCTCAGGCACATGCCGAAGCTGCAGCCTTCTTCCCAGCTCCCGCCGGATAAATCCGGAAGCGGAATGCAGGCCTTTTACCGCCTGTTTGGCTTTTTCCATTCCTTCCATAGCGCTCACATATACCGTGCAGTAGGAAAGATCGTTTGTGACCTCCACACGGACAATGCTCAGAAGCATCCCCTGGACTCTGGGATCCTTCAGTTCCCGCTGGATAGCGGAAAGCTCCCTACGGATATCCTCGGTAGTCCTCCCTATTTTAAAGCTGGGCATACCCATGCCCTCCTTCCGTTGCTCAGAGGATCAGTCTTCCCTGTATTCCTCCATCATAAAGGCCTCCAGAATGTCGCCCTCTTTGATATCGTTGAATTTTTCCAGACCGATACCGCAGTCGTAGCCGTCGGCCACTTCCTTCACGTCATCCTTAAAGCGGCGCAGGGAAGAAATTTTATCCTCCGTGATAACAATGCCGTCCCGCACAACGCGAATCTGAGCAGTACGGGTAATCTTGCCGTTCTGCACATGGGCGCCTGCAATGGTTCCTACGCTGCTGATATGGTATACTTCGCGGACTTCCGCACGGCCCAGAGCCACTTCCCGGAACTTAGGCGCCAGCATACCCTTCATAGCGGATTCGATCTCTTCGATGCAGTCATAAATAATACGGTAAAGTCGCATATCCACGCCGTCCCGCTTGGCGTTGTCCTCCGCCACCGGGTCGGGACGCACATTAAAGCCCACGATGATGGCGTTGGAAGCATTGGCCAGCATAACGTCGGATTCGTTGATGGCGCCCACGCCTCCGTGGATTACATTTACGCGGACTTCCTCGTTAGTAAGCTTTTCCAAAGACTGGCGAACAGCCTCAACAGACCCCTGCACATCCGCCTTTACGATGATCTTGAGTTCTTTCATATCTCCCTGCTTCATCTGATCGAACAGGTTATCCAAAGTAACCTTTGTCTGGGAGTTGAAGACCTCTTCCTTCCTCTCCGCAATACGCTGCTCAACCAGTTCACGAGCCAGACGTTCATCGGAAACAGCATTCAGGGTGTCGCCTCCGGTGGGCACGTCGTTCAGACCGGTGATCTCCACAGGCACGCTGGGGCCGGCCTGTTCTACACGCTCACCCTTATCGTTCATCATGGCGCGAACATGCCCAACCGTGGTTCCGGCAACGACCGTATCTCCCACATGGAGAGTACCGTTCTGCACCAGCACGGTGGCAATGGGGCCGCGGCCTTTATCCAGCCGGGCTTCGATAACAGTACCCTTGGCGGCACGATCCGGGTTGGCCTTCAGTTCCTTCATATCCGCTACCAGCGTGACCATTTCCAGAAGATCGTCGATGCCGTCGCCCTTCAAAGCGGAAACGGGAATGCAGGGAGTATCGCCGCCCCATTCCTCGGGCACCAGTTCATATTCTGTAAGCTGCTGCAGCACATGGTCGGGATTTGCGCCCGGTTTATCCATTTTATTGATAGCCACAATAATAGAGACTCCCGCCGCTTTGGCATGGTTGATAGCCTCCACCGTCTGGGGCATAATGCCGTCGTCGGCAGCCACTACCAGAATGGCGATATCCGTCACCTGAGCGCCTCTTGCGCGCATGGTGGTAAACGCAGCGTGGCCGGGGGTATCCAGGAAGGTAATAACTCTGTCGCCCAAATTCACCTGATAGGCGCCGATGTGCTGGGTAATACCGCCCGCTTCCGTAGCGGTTACATTGGCATGGCGGATTCGATCCAAAAGGGAGGTCTTACCGTGGTCAACATGGCCCATAACCACCACAACGGGTGCTCTGGGAACCAGGTTCTCGTCGTCATCCTCACTGTCGTCGATAATCCGCTCTTCGATGGTAACAACCACTTCTTTTTCCACCTTGGCGTGGAATTCCATGGCCACCAGGCTGGCGGTATCAAAATCGATCACATCGTTGATGGTAGCAAAGGTGCCCAGCTGCATTAGTTTTTTAATAACCTCCGCAGCGGTAGCCTTCAGGCGGAGAGCCAGTTCGCCCACGGTGATCTCATCGGGAATCTGCACGGTAATCGGCTTTGTCTTCCTCTCCAAAGCAATCCGGCGCAAACGCTCCGCTTCCGTTTCCCGGCGGGCGTTTTTAGGCTTGCCGCGGTACTGGCTGCTGCGCTGGGTCAGCTTCTGCTTTTTAACGGTATTGTCCACCCGTACCTTCTCGGAAGCCAGGCGGTCGTATTTCTCGTTGTATTTATCCAATTCCACATGGGAAGCCCGGGTATCCACAATTCTCTCCTGACGGCGGAGGGAATCCCCGATTGTATTGGAAGAATCTTCCTGCCGGGGCTGGGTCGCCTGAGCCGGTTTTTCCGGCTGCACAGCCTGAACCGGCTGAGAATTCTGCGCCCGCTGAGGCTTCTGTTCTTTCCTGTCCTTCTGGCCGTTCATAGTATTCTCCCGGCGAGTTCTGTTATTCTGGCTGTTCTGGCCGTCTTTACTGTTTTGAGCACCTTGCCCGTTCTGACGGGGTCTGCGATCCCGATCCGGAGCCTTTTCCTGCCCCTGGTTCTCTTTGGGACGAGTCTCCTTGCTGCGGGATTCCCCTTTAGGCGCCGGTTTTTCATCCTTTTTAGCAGCCGGTGCCGCAGGCTCCTGAGACTTTTCCGGTGCAGATGCCGGTGCTTTCTCTTCCTCTTCCTGGTTATCGGCAAAATATGCATCCAAACTGGGAAGAGAATGGGACTGTGTAAAGGATTCAAACACCAAATCCAACTCTTCTTCTGTAAGAGCCGTCATATGCTTTTTGGTATCCTCGCAGTATTTCTGGAGAACGTCCAGCACTTCCTTATTCGGCACATTCAAATCCTTTGCAACTTCATGGACCCTGTATTTAATCATCATAAATGCGATTCCTCCTCTGTCTCCTGTGTGTCGGGGGCCCCGCCGTGGGGCTCCTGCCGTTCCGCATGGGCATCTCCTTGTTTTCCGGGAAGAATACCCGTCTGCTCTGCGGAAGCCAGCAGTTCTTTCAATTTTCCGGCGAAGCCGCCGTCGCAGACAGCGATAATGCCGGAGCGCTTTCCCAGCGCCGCGCAGATTGCATCCATGCCGAAGGGGATCTCCATCCGATCAGCCCCATACCTTTCCGCTTCCTCCTGAATCTTTTTCCGGGATCGGGGGGAAAGTTCCGGGGAAAGAAGCAGAAGCTCCGCTTCCTTCTTTCGCATGGCCTCTATAGCCGGATCCATCCCCAAAGCAAGCTTGCCGGCCCTTCTGGCAATTCCCAAAAGGGGCAGCGCTTTCTCAGGAGACGGAGCGGCAAAGCTTTTCCCAGGAGGCACTTTTCGTGTTTTGCCTTTACCGGTTCCGCCCTGCTTGAGAGGGGATTTTTTTCTCTGCCGTTCACTCATTCCGGCTTAATTCCTCCTCCATCCGGTCATAAATCTCTGCGGGGATCTGGCAGGAGAAAGCCCGTTCCAATCCTCTGGATTTTCTGGCCTTGCGCAGGCATTCCGCGCTGCGGCATACATACGCGCCTCTTCCGGGGCTTTTCCCGGTAAGATCCAGGGATATTTCCCCTTCCGGGGATTTCACCACCCGCACCAGTTCCTTTTTTGGTTTCATTTCTCCGCAGCCGGTGCACCTGCGCAGAGGGATTTTTTTCGGGCGCATGAAACGAACCGCCTCCTTTCGCCGTTCCGGATACCTCTTCCGGTTCCTTATACCCAATTAGAACCCTTACTGTTCCTCAGCTGTTTCCTCAAAAGAAGCAATCTCTTCCGGCTCTTCCTGTTGCGCTTCTAAAGCTTCCTCCGGTTCCTTCTCCTTGGGTGCGGGAACCGGATCTTCACCGTAGAATCCGCTTTCGGGCTTAATATCAATTTTCCAGTTAGTCAGCCTGGCGGCGAGCCTTGCATTCTGCCCCTTGTTGCCGATAGCCAGGCTCAGCTGGCTGTCCGGCACGGTGACACGGCAGGAACGGGAACCATCCTCCGAAAGTTCCACGGAAAGCACATCCGCGGGAGAAAGGGCGGAAGCGATAAACTTCTCCGGATCCTCGCTGTATTCCACAATGTCGATCTTCTCTCCACCCAGCTCGGAAACGATGGTGGAAACACGGCCGCCTCTTGCTCCGATGCAGGCGCCTACGGCGTCCACATCCGGGTTATGGCTCAATACAGCCAGCTTGGTGCGGGAACCCGCTTCCCGGGATACCGCCTTTATCTCCACGGTGCCGTCGTAAATTTCCGGCACTTCCGTCTCAAAGAGACGCTTTACAAGATCGGGATGGGTGCGGGAAATAATCACCTTCGGGCCCCGTTCCGTCTCTTTTACGTCTACCACATATACTTTTACATGATCCCCGTCTTTCAGATTCTCATTTCCTACCTGCTCAGAGCGGGGCAGAACAGCCTCCGCTTTTCCGATGCGCAAAGTAGCGGCGCCGGTGCGGGGATCGATTCTTTCTACCAAAGCGGTGACCAATTCCTGGTGCTTGCTCTGGAACTCCTGCATCATCTGGCCGCGCTCGCCGTCCCGAATACCCTGACGGATAATATTCCGGGCTGTCTGGGCTGCAATACGGCCGAATTCCTTCGTATTCATGGTGACCCATACATCGTCGCCCACACCAACGGTAGGATCGATTTCCCGGGCTTTCCCAATCAGGACTTCCTTGCCCGGCTCATATACGTCATCCACAGCGATCATCTTGAGCCTGACGTCAAACTGGCCGGTCTCTTCGTTCATTTCGATGATGGCGTCCTCGTTTCCATAGCTGTTCTTGCAGGCCGTAAGAATGGCTTTCTTGATTTTATCCACCATGAATTCCACGGGGATGCCTCTCTCTTTTTCCAGCATCTGCAGGGCTTCCATAACTTCGTTTGTCATTTTTCTTCCATACCTCCAGAAATCTCATCGTCTGAAAGACGCACCCGGGAAATGGCCGCTCTCGCTATGCGGAGAGGCTCTTCCTCCTCCATGTGAATCAGCAGTTCCCCGCCCGGTCCGCCGGAAAATGCTTCCAAAACGCCGGTGATCTCCCGTCTTCCGTCCTCTAAGGGGCGAATAAGGCGAATTTCTACCGGCCAGCCCAGAAAGGCCTCAAAATGTTCATCCCTGGTCAATTCCCGGTTCATTCCGGGGGAACAGACCTCAAGGCAATACGCCTGGTCGATAGGATCCAGCGCATCCAAGGGATCGTTGATTGCCCGGCTCATAGCCACACAGTCGTCAATACCGATTCCTTCCGGCCTATCAATAAATATACGCAGATACCATTCCGCTCCTTCTTTCAGGAACCGCACATCCCAAAGATCATAGCCCAGTTCCTTAGCGATGGGAGCCGCCAGGGCGCGGATCTGTTCCACTGTGTTTCCGCCTTTTTTCCTGCCTGCCACTGCCGTTCACCTCTTAATACAAACAAAAGAGCGGGTCGCCCCACTCTTTCATCCTTCAAAATATTACAGGTATAGTGTAGCACAGCCTAAACCCGAATGCAAGGGTTTTTGCCGGTTTTTTTGCGTTTTCAAGCCGTTTTTTCGCTGTCGGCTCCTTCTGCGGAACACAAAATCAGCTGCTTTTCCCTTTTATTCTTCCATTTGCCTTCCGAGAAAAGATGCCGCCACCTGAACAAGCTTAGCTTCCGTTTCACTGGGGCTTGGTTTGTCCTCCTGCTGCAGGGTAATTACCGCTCCCGTTACATCACTTCTTGCTATAATGGGCCACACGATAGCGGCTGCCCGTTCCATTCCCTCTACCGGGCAAAGGCGGGTCCTGTCTCCCGGGGCGCTGATAAAACTATGGCGGGATTTCAAGTATTCCTCCAGTTCAGGCGTAATGCGGTGCTCCAGATATTCCTTTTTAGAAACCCCCGCCACCGCCACGATATGGTCCCTGTCGCATATCATGGTAGGCAGATTAGCGGTATGGTGCAGCACTTCGGCGTATTCCGCGGCAAAGGCGGATAGTTCACCCACCGGCGAGTATTTGCGGAAAATAACGCCTCCCTGGGCGTCAGTAAAAATTTCAAGGGGATCCCCTTCCCGAATTCGCAGCGTCCTGCGGATTTCTTTGGGGATAACCACCCTTCCCAAATCATCTGAACGTGTCAAGTATTCGCAAAATAAAATTTTTCAAAAGCCAAAAAGTGGCTTAAATACTGGCTTTTTCGACCTTTTTTATGCTTTCATTTTCTCGAAAAAAGCACTTACCCCACGTGTAATAATAGGACAAATTCCTCTATTTTTCACTCGCACATGGCATTTACCGTAGTCTGAAAACAGTCTTCCAGCTTCCAATGGATTTCAATTTCCTTGCTTGAGAAGACGATAATCTTGTCAACCAGCTTATACATCTCCTCCAGAAGTTTTTCATCAGATAGTTGCAGTAAGCTGCCTGCCTTCTGAAAATATTGAGCTTGTTGTTCGACTCGCCCCTGTTCGGTAAGCAAAGATTCCTCCTCTAACTGTAATTTTTCCAAATCCGCATCCAACTGCTTTTTCCGTGCAAATAGCTTAGTTTTCTCCTCTAAAAAGGTTTCTGCACTATATTCGCCGGCTTTATACCTTTCATACAGCCGCAGATTCTGCTCTGAGATAGATGAAATTTCCTTGGATACTTTTCTCTGTGCTTCCCTGCAAGTTCTCATCGGCGATGGAGCGTTTTGCGCAACGGTTTTTTTATGTTCTTCCTCCATCACAGAAAGCTGTGCTTTATATGCTGCAAGAACAATCTGCTCCAAATCAGTCTTGCTACACCGGATTTCTGAACATTCTGTTTTTTTGCGGTACAGGGTTGTCGCACAGGAATAATATTCGTCTAATCCAAAGGTCTTCCGTAACCGGCGACCGCAATGGCCGCAATAATAGACTCGGTCCGTGCGGTCATGCCGAATAGCACTGTGCGGCTTCACTTTACGGATACAGGCGTTTGCCGCCTCATATTCCTCGTGAGATATAATCGGCTCATGACTGTTTTCAACCACAACCCATTCATCAGGTGAGTTGCGCTTTTGTACCTTGGCACGGATGGTCTGATTTTCGCACTTGAAATTCACCATAGCGCCAGTATATTTATAGTCCCTGATAATGCGTAGAACAGCCTGATGGCTCCACATAGCATCATTCTGTATGCTTTTTCGAGACAGCTTTTTGTATTCCATCGGGGTGAGAATATGCCTTTCATTGAGCATAGAGGCAATTTCTGTACTCTTTTTTCCTGCAATAGCTGCCAGAAATATCTCCCGGACAATCGGCGCAGTTACAGGGTCCAAAACCATCTTATGCTTTTCTCCGGGAATCTTTTTATATCCATATGGGCAATGTGTGATATAGCGGCCCTTTGCCATTTTCATGTGCATGGCAGATTTAACCTTTTGGGAAAGGTCCTGACTGTACTGCTGATAGACAATGTTCCGGAATGCAACATCTATGCCTCCAGTAGTGCCCATATAATCAGCACTGTCATAATGGTCATTAATGGCAATAAATCGGATCCCAAGAAAGGGGAAAATGTGTTCCAAATAATCGCCGACCTCTAAATAGTTACGGCCGAATCTGGACAGGTCTTTTACGATCACGCAGCAAATCTCCCCATTTCGGATAAGAGAAAGCATTTTTTGAAGCTGCGGACGGTCAAAGTTGGTTCCGGTATATCCGTCATCCACAAATTCTAAAACTGGATATCCAGCAAATTCTGACTTCTCCTGAATGCATCTTTGAATCAGCAATCTTTGGCTGCGAATACTGTTGCTCTCATCTTTGAGCAAGTTGTTCTTTGTATCGATATCTTCTTTTGATAAGCGCAGATACATAGCAATATGCGAGCCCATCGCTAAGCAACCTCCCTTCTGATTCTTTCGCACTCCTGCAGCAGCTCCTCAAACTCATTCATATAGCGGAATTCAATGGAGATACTGTTGTCATCACATAGCTTGATTTCCTTGACGAAAGCCTTTACCATATCCTTTGTCAGATTTTTTGCATGGTAATACCGGTCTATCAATTTCACCCATTTTCTCTCGCCTTCGCTGACTGATGCAGCCTTCTCCCGCATACTTCGGAGTTCCCTTTCTTCTCGTTCCATTTGCTCCAGTTCTGCCTGGTAGGTTTCCTTGGCATAGAGATATTCATCCTGAGACAGGACACCGTCTCTATAATCCGTATACAATGAGGCGGTCATATTCCGTTTCTTCGCAATTTCAGCTTGAAGCTTCTGTAATTGGCTGGATGGAATATCCCGTTTTATCTTCTCCTTTTCAAGCGCAATCAACTGATGAAGCACACGCTGCGTATCCAAAAATATCTCCATCTGTTTGCGAATAGTCTCCAGCATAGCTGTATCAAGATCCGCAGCACGTATGCTCCTTTTCGGGCAGCTTGCTTCCCCAAGTTCAACGAATCCAGAACATTTATAGGTATAGTAGCTTTGGGTACCCCGTTTCTTGGATTTGCTGTAGGAACGTACCTGTTTGATTACCCGCCCGCAGTCTGCACAGCGAAGCAGATCCCCATATGGATTCTCCCTTTTGGGGAGATTCGAATACTTACCCTGGGTAGATTTCGCAGCTTTTGAGAGAGATTGATTCACCTTCTGAACCTGTTCCCAAAGCTCCATCCGAACGATGGGCTCATGCGTATTTTCCGCAATATCCCATTCGGAGGGATCGGTCCAATGAAAAGGGATTCCTTTATGCAGACAGCTGGAACTTTTCCCCTGTGCCAAGTGGCCAATATAAGCGATGTTATAAAGCATATCTGTCAGGACGTGTCTGTTCCAGAGAAGATCCTTTCCCTTTTTATTGTTGTTGGTTATGATGCCTCGCTCATAACGAAGCCTGCCGGGGGACGGGTATCCTTTCTCATTAAGAATCCGTATGATTGTCCCTACTCCAAGTCCCTCCGAACGCATCATGAAGATTTCTTCCACAATAGGAGCTGCCTCCGGATCAATGATCAGGTGGTTTTTATCTGTTGGATCCTTCAGATAACCGTATGGCGCATAGTTGCCAATGTATTCTCCTTTGACTCGTTTCATCTTCAGTGCAGAACCGGATTTGCGGGAGATATCTTTGGCATAAATATCGTTTACCACGTTTTTTAAAGTTGCGCCTAACTGCTCACCGGATGTGAGGGAGGCGCTGTCGTAGTTATCATTCACTGCAATAAAGCGAATATTTAGAAAAGGGAACACCTTTTCCAGATAATTTCCTGCCTCTACATAGTTTCGGCCAAGCCGGGAAAGGTCTTTGACAACAATACAGTTAATTTTTCCCTTCTGTACATCCTCCATCATACGCTGAAAATCTGGCCGCTCAAAGTCTGTCCCGGTAAAACCGTTGTCCTCATACATCTCGACCAATTCCAAATACGGGCGGGCGGCCACATAGGAAAGCAATAGTTCCCGCTGATTTTCCAGCGAATCAGCATCCTTTTTTCCATTATCCTCTACAGAAAGACGCAGATAGATTGCAGTGCGGAAAATATCTTTTCCTGTATCTATCTCCTGATTATTCGCCCCATTCTTGCGGGAAATACGGGCCACTTATACCACCTCCAGCTTGGGAAATACCTGTATTTTTTTGGCATCTACCTCTTTTTGGCTCTCTAAAAATTCCATGATGTGGGAGAATTGATCCCGCTGCCGAAAAACTACTTCAATCTCCGAATTTTCATATAAATTGATACGCTCTACCAGACTCACAATAAGGCGTCTCGTAATGGTCGTAACATTCTCATATTCACGGAACTGAGAAAGCCAGCTCTGCTGCCTGCTTAACCCATGTTGAATTTCACTCTTGCTGCTATTGAGCTGTTCAATAACAAGCTTCGCGGCGGCAATTCTTGCGGAAAACTCTTCTTTTAACGTCATAAACTCCTCCCGGGATAGAATGCCGCTTTGAAGGTCCTCGTAAATACCAAGCCGCAAATCATTATTTTTCTGAATGAGCTGATTTTGCACCTCAATATTCGCATCGATTTTTCTCAGTTCGGCTTTTTCCCAGGTAAGCGCCTCAATTTGGCTCAACGCCCTGTCCATATCCAGAGCCACTTCTATTTGGCGCTGAATGGTGACGAGGACTGCACTGTCCAAAGCTTCTTCGCGGATGCTATGTTTGCTGCAGACATGGCTGTCAGCCTTATTGGCCCCGCATACATAATAGACATATCGTTTTTCTCCACAAGTTGCCGTCTTGCGCACAGAAGGCGCGCCACAGTCGCCGCAGAAGATCCTTCCACAGTACGGGTGTACCGCAGACTTTTCGGCACTGGCTCGCGTATCCTCCTGTAAAAGCTGCTGTACCAGATCAAACTGTGGGCGGCTGATAATCGCTTCATGGGTTCCTTCCACCCGAACCCAGTCGTTCTGATCTTTGTATACGAACTTTTTCGTCTTATGATTCGGTGTTGTCCTCTTTCCCTGAACCAAAGTGCCCGTATAAACCTCGTTTTGCAAAATCCTCCGGACTGCGACATGGCTCCATTTTGCCTGTGTACTGGTCTTAAACCGGGATTTGTATTTGCTTCCTTGAGACTTCTTATATTCCATAGGAGAAAGCACGCCAAGCTGGTTCAGCCGGGACGCTATGCTGCCAGGACTAAGTCCTTCGATAGCCCATTTGAAAATATCGCGGACAATACCGGCCGCATAATCATCAATTACAAGATGGTTTTTGTTTTCCGCGTCTTTTTGATATCCATATACGGCAAAGTTCGAAATAAATTCGCCCTGCCGGCGCTTCACCTCCAAATTACTGCGCACTTTAATGGATATATCCCGGCTGTAAGAATCATTGATTAAGTTCTTAAACGGGATAACGATACTATCGGTACTGCTGGATGACTTGGTATCGAACCCATCATTCAGCGCAATAAAGCGAATCCCCAACTGTGGGAATATCTTTTCAATATACTTGCCGCATTCGATATAGTCCCTGCCAAACCGGGACAGGTCTTTGACCAGGACGCAGTTAACGTGTCCTGCTCGCACATCGTCCATCATTCGGAGAAAATCAGGCCGCTCAAAATTGGTTCCGGTCCAACCGTCATCCTTATATTCGTCATATAATTCCATCTCAGGATGCTGCTTCAAAAAAGACATCAGCAGTTCCCTCTGATTATGAATACTATTGCTTTCAGATTTCTTTGTATCTGAAAAAGAAATGTCGCCATCATCCTTCGATAAACGTAGGTAGATGGCGACACGATACAGTTGCATTGCATCTTGCATTTTTAGCGCCACTCCTGTCTGAAGTTTGTGGTCACGCCACAAAACGACCGGAGTATTCGCTGATTTCGTCCATGCTTAGTATATCATGGTTTCTTTCACTTTTCCAGCCGTTTTATAAAACATCCACCTGGAAATGTTTTCTGGCTACAGGGTCGAAATCATATTGCAGAAGCTATCATTCAGCGTTTCGTCTTTTCCCGCATATGCCACGCGGACCTTGACATCGCCTACACGAAAACAATATGGATCCTTAACCTGCTGCACATAAGACCGTATCCGCTCTTCCGGCGGCTGCGTCTGATCAACCCTTACGTCTCGGATATCAACAAGCGAATCCAAGGCTTTTGGGCTGTTCTCATAACCTTGCATTCAATCACCTCGAAACTATCATTGCCAAAATTTGGTCGATTTATTCTTTAAATAATGCTAAACCCGGCGCCTGCAGCGAACAGGTCCATAGATTCTCTTCTCTCTCCGCATTCTGATGCCGAGCCGTTCGATGCCGTGACGCGTCCAAAACGGAAGTACCATAATTACCCTGGCGGATCATCGCGTTATGCGGTAGCTGTCCGCATATCAGTGCTCTTGCTCTGTTTGCCAGGCAGATAGATAGCCGCTCCTCTGACCAGGGGATGTACCGGGTCTCGCTATGAACTTGTCAAGGTGCCATGAAGGGGGATGCCTTCATACAGTAATAACAACCCGACTTTTACAAATCTAATGTCCCAAAAAAGAAAATTTGAAAAAAGCTGCCCCAGTTTTCCGGGGCAGCTTCCCATTAGATGATGAACTTTCCTACGTTCAGCGCAATATGTATGAGGATATACTGGCGGCAATCTTCGTCCAGTCTCCCATCAATTACGCTGTATCGGTTAATCAGCGGCATATAAAGCAAAAGTATCTCCTCTACTGCCGCATGATCACCGCTGACTGCACGGATAAGCAACTCACGAAATTCTCCGGGGGTCATACATCTGCACCTTCTTCCCGCAGAAGCTGGCGAAGTCTTTTCAGAGCAAGAGAGCGCTGGTTGTAGACATGCTGTACCGAGCAGTTCATCTGTTTTGCAATCTCAGCCGGCGTCAGTTCGTTTACAAAGAGTAATGTCAGAATCCTTTGCCTCATCAACGGAAGTTGGCTAAACGCCTTGGCCAATCGCTCTTCTTCAAAAGTAAAAGCATCCGGCTTTTCTATCGGCGGCATATCTTCCCTGGCATATTCTTCTTCAGGAACATCTTCCAGAGGTACTATAGGCAGTTGACGGCTGAGCTTTTTCAAGTAATTATTTCGCGCATTGCGGACGACGACCTCCATAAATCTGGTAAAGCGACCGCGAAGCTCGTCCTTTTCATATTTGACCTTATGGTCCATTTTTCATGCCTCCTGGCCATGCCATCCCAGCTGCCTGGGAGGCATGCCAAGATGGCATGCGTTTTATTTTGTCCTTTAGGGTTGTCGAGGTGAATCAACGCACGTTTTAGATGAACATGGGACTCACCTCCCTCCCGCAGGCATAAAAAACGACCGCAGCGCACAATGGCGCAATGCGGTCTACAGAAGGAGGCCTGTTGATTTATATATGAAAATGCAGCTACTTGATAACAGGTAGCTGCATTGAATCTTTGCCATATTCTTTTTTTGAGGCAGGCACCTCATACTCCTTGATGCTCCGATACTTTTTATCGGGGATAGTCTTCGCCCGCGCCTCTTTCCATCATGTAACTCCTTTCCGGCGGCGGAATCTATCGGCAAAAGCCCGCGCTAAAAAGAATGCGAGCTTCCAGCATACGGAATTTAAAATACTGTCAGTCTCGCACTTTTTCTATGATTTCCAACATATCCTGCAGCATCTCGCAAGCCAGCAGCTTTACCGGCGTAGGCAAATTCTGAATTCTTTTCTCAATATCCCTCAGATAGACAATTTCGGGACAAGCTAAGGAATCCATTACCAACTGATCTACTGTGGTATGAAGTGCATTTGCTATATTGACCACCATTTCAAGGCTTGGAATGCCCCGGTTATTTTCGATCTGGCCAATATGGCTACTGGAACATCTCACCTTTTCCGCCAGTTCTTCTTGATTCAGTCCAAGCTGCAGACGGTATTTCCGTATGTTTTTGCCCAGCAATTGATAGTCCATCGTTATCGTCCCCTTACTCTTTTTATTGTATTAAATCATGTGGTGCGAATGAAGAAAGCAGTATTCTGGTATACGCACCATAAGTTTGATTTAGAGATTAAAGGACGGTTTTTCACATGGAAATTCGTCTTATTAGAGCTATAGCGTGGATTGACACAGGCTTGCTATTGGAACATTTCCAGATTCCCGAGCATCTTTTCAATATCGGCATCCAAGTCATCCGTTTCTTCCTCAGGTTGACCGGCTATTGAACCACCCGCACGAGATATTTGTTCCTGTACAATGTTGCGTATCATTTTTTCTAACTGCTCTTTGCGCATGGCTTCTGCGGTCTCAATTTGTACGTGAACGGTTTCATTTTCAAACTCGGGATGACGATCCAGATATTCATTGAGCGCCGACACCACAACAGCGCTCTTTTTGTTACCCAATCTTTCCAAACACTCTCCTGCACGGATCCTGCTTGCTGTGTCGGCCCCAAACTGCAGTGAAAAGCGATAGATATTATCCCGCTTCATCAACCTCACTCCCCACGTTGACTTGCCATAGCAGAGAGTTGATGAGATGCAAGCATGGCATATCCAACCGCATTGGCCTTTGGATCCTCTATAAAACTGGCCTGAGCGATGAGTGGGGAATTTTCCAGAAGGGAACGCAGAAGAACACTCCCTCCGCCGATAAAAATAGCCGGATTGGTGCGCAAATCCACCTGCAGCTCACGAAGCTGATCTATAATGTCCTTTGCATGCATTTGAGCTGCATCGCGGATGGCCTTTTTGACCGTTTCCGGCAAAATTGTTTCCCTTCCCAGAAGGACAGCGCTGATATGCTCGTCCTCAATCTTCATATCATGCTGGGCACTAATTTTCCCAATAATTTCGTTGTTCATTGTAATAATGCCGCTCTCCAAACTACGGCAAAACTGCAAATCCGGTTTTCCGTTGCGAAGCAAAAGCACATCGGTTGTAAAACCACCAATATCAATAACGAATACACGCAGTGTTTTAAGCAGTTGGCTGCTCTGAGGGATGACTGCCGCATATGCTTGAGGATAAACCAGCACCCGCCGAATGGAAATGGTCATTGGCCGGTTCTTATACACAAAGTTGATAGGTTCACTTCGGCGGAAATACTGTGCAAACCTGTCTTTCAGCATGCCGTAATGCTCCGGCGGAAGTCCTACTGCCAGATCAATCTGCTCAAAACCAAGGTTTTTCCCTGTTGATTCCAACTCCTTTGCAATGGCAAATAAGGTAAGCACAAAAAAGCGTTCATCTTGTGTTTTATCCCGCATATACGGAAGGCGCCGGCCGGAAAGAGTCCAATAACGGTCTCCGTATTCCAGCACCTCATCGGACAGCGGCGGCATCACGGTGTGCTCCGATAAGCCGGAGATAAAAGAAAAATTTGGCGTTTTGATGGCATAGTTGCCATGATCTACTGCTACCAGCATAAAAGAATGCCTCCTTTAGATTGTTCTGTAGAAATTACACGAGTGAAAAAACGTATTTACAACCAGATTGCGCTTTTTTCTTGGATTTATACGCATAAAGAAAAGGTGGGGTTGCCCGCCTTTTCCTTACAGCTACTTTGAATGTCCTAAACATCCCTGCCAGATGAAATCATCCAAGCCATTGAAGGCTGGATCCCAGACGTAAGTGCCATACAGGAAACCAATGTCCTCAATCAGCCGGATCAGGTTTTTATATCCCTTTTGAACATGAGGATTCTTGAGAAAATCCATGTCGAATGCCGTCATGATTTTCTGTACTCCCATTATGCTGAACTCTCTGAGCGTCTCTTCCAAATGAGTCAGAGCATTTACGCCAGCCACTGCAACAACGGTTTGACCAGTAAGCGCATGGACAATATCAGCTTTCAGCGGTCCCTCTATGAGAATAATAGTTTCACGCAGCGAGCCCGCAATATGGGTCCATGTCTCCGCCCTGCATCCATCTATTTTACCTGCGCTGGAAACCCATCGAAATTTTCGCCGGACCACATTATCACGCCGAATCTGAAGTCCCTGAATGCGGCCCTCCAAATCACGTACTGGTATCAAGATTCCCCGGCTTTCTGAAACGAAGGTCCATTGATCGTCCCGCCGGTAAAAACCAGGTACACCAGACAAATAACACCCATCTGCAAGCAAACGCTTTGCAATGGAAGCCATTCCAACCACCGGAGTAGTCTTATACCCCAGGGCATCAATCTGGTTGTCCGATAATCCTCTGGACAACAAATTCTCCCGATGGTCTGACGCCAATGATAAGCAGTTCAGAAATGCATTATAAGTAGCATGACGGGCGTCAACATCGATGATTGGAATTTCAGGTATCTCCGGGGGCATGGGAACCTTAGCTTTTTGTGCGGGGATGTTTCCCTGCACATCCAACCGAGCAATCAATGCCGCTCGAACCGATTCCCGTG
>CALWJA010000074.1 GCA_944380875.1 uncultured Clostridia bacterium | reverse complement strand
CCCAGGTGGATCAGCAGCGGCTGGATCTCTTTTTCCGAAATCCCCTGCAGCATGGGATGCAGCATAGCATAACGTCCTCCTGTTTTTCATTCGTATCTATCATTGGTTTTCTGCCAAATCAACTTTTTCTTATAAAAATAGTATACAGAAATATTGTTGCTATAGCAACAATATTTCTGTCTGCAGGGTGCTACACTAAGAAATTAGCGGATACACTGGCTGACATATTAAATATCTCTAAACGGGAATTAACTGCGGCAGAAATATCCCGAGAGAAACGAATTTTGTTTAGGGAATAGGTAAACGGCCATGGGTCGGCTGGTTTCAGCCGAAAAAATAAAGGTGGGAGAACAAAATGGAAACAATTGAAATTTTCAAACAGCTGGCCATCATCATTGTGGCCGCTAAATGCTTCGGTCTTTTGGCCGGCAAACTTCACGCCCCCCAGGTAGTGGGAGAAATCATCGCAGGTCTATTGATCGGCCCCAGCGTGCTGAATCTGGTAGCGCAGAATGATTTCCTTACGCGTATGGCCGAAATTGGCGTAGTGCTATTGATGTTCCTTGCAGGGCTGGAAACCGATATCAAAGACCTTTTGAAAACCGGTCCCATAGCTTTTGCCGTCGCCTGCGTAGGCGTGGCCGTTCCCCTTTTGGGAGGATATGTGCTGTATAGTTGCTTTTATGGCTGGGAAGCCGTGGGTACAGAGGAATTTTACAAGGCTGTATTCATGGGCGTAATTATGACGGCTACTTCCGTAAGCATTACTGTCCAAACTCTACGGGAGCTGGGGCATCTCAAAGGTCGTGTGGGAACGACCATTGTCAGCGCCGCCATTATAGACGATGTGATCGGCATTATTGTTCTGACTTTCGTGATCGGTTTCAAGAGCCCTGATTCCCAGCCTATGATGGTTGTGGTAAATACTGTGCTCTTCTTCCTTGTAAGCGCTGCGCTGGGGGCTATATTCTATTTCTTCTTTAAATTTATGAGCCGTCGGTATCCTCATCATCGGAGGACCCCCATCTATGGCCTGGCTCTCTGCTTCCTTCTTGCCTATATAGCGGAAAAATTCTTTGGCATCGCAGATATCACCGGCGCGTATCTTGCCGGCATTATCCTTTGCAGTGTGCAGGATTCGGAATATATTGCCCGAAAGATGGATGTAAGCTCCTATATGCTTTTTGGTCCCGTATTTTTTGCCAGCATAGGCTTAAAAACGGAGATCAGCGGTGTTACACCCGCCATTCTGCTCTTTTCCGCCGCCTTTATAGTGGTGGCCCTAATCAGCAAAATCATTGGGTGCGGCCTTGCGGCCAAGCTCTGCCGTTTCAGCGGCAAGGACTCCCTCAAAGTAGGCGTAGGCATGATGACACGGGGCGAGGTAGCTCTGATCGTAGCGCAGAAAGGGTTGGCTGTAGGCCTTTTAAGCTCCGTGTATTTTACATCTGTCATCCTTTTGATCATGGTATCCTCCATAGCCACTCCTATTGTGCTGAAGCTTCTGTATAAAGGGGAGGATCCCAGCGATACCCCATCCTCTGAAACACAACCGGTTCCGGAAAAGGCCTAAAGAAAGAACCATCTCAGAACGCAGCAAAATAACACCTAAAAAGCCTGTATGCGTTTTAGCGCATACAGGCTTTTTTACACCACACGCATATTCCCCATTGCGCACAGCTCTATACTGAAAAAACGCGGTTTACTCCAAGATTCACTCCAACATGGGATCTTTTTCCAAAGAAATTGTTTCCGGAGCCTTCCCCTCTGATTCAAAAAGAATCAGCTCATTTTCGCCTTCTTTCAAAAGAGGAGCGGGGATATATAGCCGCTTTTGCGGGCCCTTTTCCCAATACCGGCCCAAATTAAAGCCGTTTAAGACTACAAAGCCTTTTCCCCATCCGGAAAAATCCAGGAACGTATCGCAGGCATCCCCTTCTTCTACACGGAACCGAAACTTGTAAAAGGCAGGTTCTCCGGGCTTCCATTCTTTTGTGAAATCCAGCTTTTCCAGATTATCCATGGGAAGGGGGAACATCTCCCATCCAAATTGGTGGCGTGCGTTCAGCAGTACGCCGCCTGCGATCCCCTTTTTCTGGCTCTCGATCCTGGGGCCAAAATTAACACGGCCCATATTTTCCGTCAGGATAGAAAAGGAAGTGTCTTCTTCGCAAGAAAGATCCGTTTCTCTTTCCTCCAGAAGCTCCCTGTCGTAAAGGGTCAGCACCGGCTTCTCTCCAAAATAGAGTTGGGCTCTGTCTCCGGCTCCCAGCAGTTTGACTTTTTCAATATGGTCTCCCTGCCGGAGAGTTGTGCGATACAGGGTATATCCCCAGTTTTGATCCAGTTCCTCCATGGAAAGAGGCCACGGGTTCTCAACAGAATGGCTCAAATCCTCAAGAGAGGCAAAAAGCCCTACCTTTTCCTCTGCTGCCAGTTTTCCATAGGCTTTTTTGCGGATCTTAGTAGACAACTCAACTTCCGGCACGGGAGCATATTTCCGTATAATTTCCTGGAACGCTTTGTATTTCGGGGTGATTTCCCCATCCTCGGAAAGAACGGCGTCATAATCATAGGAAGTTACATCGGGCGTCAGCTCGTCGTAATAATTGGAGCCGTTCATAAAGCCGAAATTGGTGCCTCCGTGGAACATATAAATATTTACGTTTCCAAGACGAAGCAGATCTTCAAAATCCTTTTTATTTTCTTCCAGATCGGAGGTGCTGTGTTTACCGCAGCCCCAGTGGTCAAACCAGCCCACCCAGAATTCCATGCACATAAGAGGGCCTTTTGTATGTCGGGAAAGAATATCGAAACGCTCCACTGTGCGGGAACCGAAATTGGCTGTTGGGTGCACATCCGGCAGGGTTCCGCTGCGCAAAGCATCGTCCCATGCGCCGTCGGAGGTTACGAAGGGAACTTCCACACCGTTTTCCTCCATCATAGATTTTAAAGCCCGCAAATACCCTTTATCGTTTCCATACGAACCATATTCGTTCTCAATCTGGAACAAAATCACAGGGCCGCCTTTGGTAATCTGCAAAGGCGCCAGCTCTTTGAAAAGCCTTTCATAATATGCTTTTACTGCCTGCAG
>CALWJA010000073.1 GCA_944380875.1 uncultured Clostridia bacterium | reverse complement strand
ACCGTTTTAAATTTGGATAATTCCATAACAGCTTCCTTTGCTCCTGAGGTGCGGGGGCAGGCTCTGTTTTTCAGCCGGAAGAATACGCCCCAGTGGGGCTCTTGCCTCACAGAAGCTGGCGATATTGTAATGCGGGAAGGGGAGCAGGAAACGCATATCATGGAAGCTTCCGATATCCGTATTCCGGGAGATCATAACGTAGAAAATTATCTTGCGGCCATATCGGCGGTATGGGGAGAAGTAGATCCGGAGACAATCCGGCAGGTAGCTTCGTCCTTCAATGGGGTAGCCCATAGGAATGAGCTTGTGCGGGAGCTTAACGGTGTCCGTTGGTATAACGATTCCATTGGTACCAGCCCCACCAGAACCATGAGGGGCGCTCTTTCCCTCTATGACGAAAAAATCATTCTCATCGCCGGGGGATATGATAAAAAAATTCCCTATGATGAGCTGGGACCCGTTATTGCCGAAAAAGTCAAGAAGCTTGTGTTGATGGGGGCAACAGGGCCGAAAATTGAAGAAGCTGTGCGCAATGCGCCCAACTATTCAGAGGGAAATCCGGAAATCTATAAGGTTTCCACTATGGAAGAAGCGGTTTCTCTATGCGCGAAATTGGCTTCTTCAGGGGATATCGTGACCCTCTCTCCGGCTTCTGCCAGCTTTGATATGTATCCTAATTTTGAAGTTCGCGGCGATCATTTTAAAAAGCTTGTGCTGGAACTGGCATAAGGAGAAGCAGAACTGCTGCTGTTTGGGTGCATGAAATAAAAGAATAAAAAAGATAAAACGAAACCGCCCAAGGAGGACGGCTAAGAGTTATATTTTATAGTATAGGTATAAAGGCAAAGAAAGGACGCGAAAAGAAAAAATATGCAGGATACAGAAGAAAAATTGGATATGAAAACGGCAAAGGAAAGGGAAGAACTTCGGGATCTTCTTTTGAGACTGTGCGCCGTTCCGGGAAACTCCGGGGATGAACTTTCCGCTTCCAAAGCGGCTGCGGCGGAGCTGGCAGCCCTTGGGGAAACGGAGATTGACAGCGTAGGAAACGTGTATATGCATTTTGGAAAAAAAGACGCCAAGGAGCATATTTTGCTGGATGCTCATATCGACCAGATCGGCTTGATCGTCACCGGTATAGACGGCGACGGATTCCTCACGGTAGACAGCTGCGGCGGAATGGACAAAAGACTTTTGCCGGGCAGTGCCGTGACGGTTTACGGCAAAGAAAAGCTCACGGGTATCGTATGCTGTATGCCTCCCCATTTGATGAAAGGAGAGGAAAAGCTGGTTCCCGTAAATGAGCTGCATGTAGATGTGGGGCTCTCTCAGGAAGAGGCAAAGAAGCTGGTTTCCCCCGGGGATAGGGCGCTTATGTGGATGAAGCCAAAAATGCTTTTAAACGGAAGGGTTTCCACAGGCGCGTTGGATGACCGGGCAGGCTGCGCAGCTTTGATCCGCTGCGCGCAAATCTTGAAGGATGAGGAATTGTCCTGCCGGGTAACGGTGCTTTTGAGCTGCGACGAGGAAGTAAACGGCCGCGGCGCCCGGACGGGCGGCTTCCGCATGCAGCCCACCCGCGCCATAGTAGTGGATGTAGGCTTTGCCGCTCAGCCGGGTGTTCCGGAGACGGTGAGCCAGCCTCTTGGAGCAGGCCCCACCGTTGGGTTTGCCCCTATTTTGGATGGGGAAATGAGCCGCCGGTTTGTGTCCTTGGCGGAGGAAAACCAGATTCCCTTTAAAGCGGATGTGTGCGGAGGCAGGACGTATACCAACAGCGAAGCGGTTGCGGTTGTAGGCACCGGTGTGCGCACAGCGTTGATTTCGATACCTCTCTGCTATATGCATTCGGCTATTGAGACGGTGGATCTGGAAGACGTGGAAAATACGGCCCGGCTGATAGCGGCTTACATAAAGGAGGTGGGCGCTCGTGGCTGATCTGGCACTTTTGGAAAAACTCTGTTCTCTTCCCGGAGTGTCCGGGGAGGAAGAAGCGGTGCGTGAAGCGATTCTGGAGGAGATCCGCCCCTATGCGGATGCGGTTTCCGTTACGCCTTTGGGCAATATTCTTGTGCAAAAGAAAGGAAAGGTTCCTTCTAAAACCAAGCTTATGCTTAGCGCGCACATGGACGAAGTGGGGCTGATCGTAACCAATATAACAGATAAAGGCCTCTTAAAATTTGATACGGTGGGCGGCATTCTGAAGATGGTGCTTTGCGGCCGTTCTGTAACCGTATGGGGGAAAAACGGGCCTGTAAACGGGGTGATGGGATGCGCGCCTGTCCACCTTATGAAAGGCAAGGATGAGGACAAGCCCATGCCTGTGGAAGACCTTTCCATAGATATCGGCGCTGCCAACAGGGAAGAGGCGGCCCGGTATGTTTCTCCCGGGGATCGGGTGGTTTTTGATTCCATATGGGATGCTTCCAGAGGGCGGATCATAAGCAAGGCTCTGGATGACCGGGCAGGCTGTGTGATCCTGATAGATCTAATCAAAAAAGACCTGCCCTGCGACATGACCTTTGCCTTTACTGTCCAGGAAGAAGTAGGGCTTTACGGGGCGCAGACAGCGGCCAATGCAGTTCGGCCCCAGGCGGCAATTGTGGTGGAATCCACCACAGCGGCGGATGTGCCCGGCGTAACAGAAGAAAATAAGGTTTGCCGGGTGGGAAAAGGGCCTGTTGTAAGTTTTATGGACAGGCGCACCATTTACGATAAGAGCTATTACCGGATGGCCATGGATGCGGCGGAGGAAAAAGGAATTCCCTGCCAGCCCAAATTGGGCGTGGCAGGGGGCAATGACGCTGGGGCTATTGCTCCTTCCGGGGAAGGTGTGCGCACTATAGCCGTAAGTCTGCCCTGCCGGTATCTCCATTCGGCCTTCAGTATGATATCGGAAGAGGATTTCCACCACGGAGAGGAACTGGTGCTGGCTTTAGCGGAGCGAATCGCTATGGCACCCCCTGAAACACACATATGATTCGGTTAGTAGAGGGGGAATCCCTTCCTCCTTTTTTGAAAGGGGATCCTTTTGGCTGCCGGTTTTGGGCGGCCTGGGAGGCATATAAAGAACATAATGCCCTCCGCTCCGAAGCCTTCAGGCTTTGGAGGCAGGAGGGTTCTGGCCTGTATTTGGGCCTGATGGACGACAGCCTTGTGCTGTGTTCACCCAAAAAAGCAACAGTCAGCGGGGAAGATCGGGAGGAACTTTTTACCTTCCTGCCGGTGTGCGGAGCCCGCAGGATCCTGTGCCCTTCATCCTTGGGTGCGCAGCTGGGAATTCCCGCCGCTCTTTTGGGAAAAATCCTTCAGCGGGAAAAAACGGAAGGCAGAGGCGGAGAAGTATCTGCTTTTCGGAATATGGAAGAAGAGCTTCCCAGCCTTCGGGATATATACGCACTGCTTTTGGAATGCCGGTCCGAAAGTTTTCGCCCTCCGGATTTTGAGCCCTTTTATCTGGATTTTTCCCACCGTCTGCGGCATGGGGTCGCCTTTGCGGCTGTCGTTTACCAAGAGGGAAAACTTGCGGCGGTGGCAATGGCGCCGGCGGTTACGGAAGAAATTGCCCTCCTTTCCGGCGTGGCGGTGGCGCCGTCGTATCGGCGGCGAGGATATGGGACGCAGGCTGTAGAAAAGCTTCTGGAAAAATTGCCTTCCCGTTCTTTCTGCGTTTTTCGCGCAGAGGGAGAAAATGAGGCTTTTTATACCTCTCTGGGATTTCGGGGAATAGGCGCATTTATGGAAATTTCCTTGCCGGGAGGGGAAAAAGACCGGTAGATTCCAATGAAAGAAAAACAAATAAAGTGATGGTGAAAAAATTGATAGTACATCCCTATTTTAAAATAGATCCCTCTATTCTTCAGGCTGCGGATCAGGCTATGGAGCAGATTGCCCCGGTTTTGGAAAAAATAGAGGAAACGACCTGCTATAATCAGCAAAAGATGCAGGCTGCCTTCAGCCTGGCAGGCGTGAGCGAAAGCCATTTTGTGGCTTCCACCGGGTATGGATATGGGGACAGGGGGCGTGAAGCTCTTGACCAGGTCTATGCTTATGCGCTGGGAGCGGAGGACGCGTTGGTCCGCCATAATTTTGTCTGCGGCACCCATGCGCTTACGGTAGCCCTCTTTGGAGTCCTGCGGCCCGGGGATACCATGATCAGCGTTACAGGAATCCCCTATGATACACTGCAGAGTGTCATTGGCCTTTCCGGCAACGGTATAGGATCTTTGAAGGAATTCGGTATCCATTACGAGCAGCTGGATCTCAAGGAAGACGGCACACCGGATTATGAAGCCATGGAAGAGCGGATCCATCCAGGAATTAAGATGGTCTATGTCCAGCGTTCCAGAGGCTATAGCCTGCGTCCTTCCCTTTTTGTGGAGGATATCGGCCGTATCGCGGAGATCGCCAAACGGAAGGCCCCAGGCTGTATTGTAATGGTAGATAACTGTTACGGCGAATTTGTGCAAAGGGAAGAGCCTCTTTCCGTAGGAGCGGATTTGATGGCGGGCTCTCTTATTAAAAATCCCGGCGGCGGGATTGCGCCAACGGGCGGTTATATCGCTGGGCGGAAAGATCTGGTGGAAATGTGCGCTTACCGGTTAACAACTCCCGGAACTGGGAGAGAGGTAGGCGCTACCCTAGGAAATAACAGGGAACTCTTTATGGGGGCTTTCCATGCGCCTCATGTAACGGGAGAAGCACTGAAAACGGCAGCCTTTACAGCGGCGCTTTTCAGTCGGTTTGGATATGGGGTAACGCCGGAGCCGGAGGATCCTCGGGCCGATATTATCCAGGCCGTCCTTCTGCGGAAAAAAGAAGCGCTTATATCCTTCTGCCAGGGAATGCAGAAGGGGGCACCGGTGGATTCCTTTGTAACACCGGAACCCTGGGACATGCCCGGGTATGACTCCCAGGTTATCATGGCGGCAGGAGCCTTTACATTGGGGGCTTCCATCGAACTTTCCGCAGATGCGCCTTTGCGGGAGCCGTATGCGGCCTGGATGCAGGGAGGGCTCAATTTCCACAGCGGCCGTTTGGGCGCTATGCTGGCGGCACAGTCTATGTTAGAAGACGGCGTATTGGGAAAATAAGCGGAAAGGCTTGCATTCCTTTTCGTATTTGGATATAATAGAAAACACCGGCAGCAAATGAAATCGTTGCAATTGCATAAACCGGTGTTTTCCTATGCGGATATGGTGGAATTGGCAGACACGCCAGATTTAGGTTCTGGTGCCCTACGGCGTACAGGTTCAAGTCCTGCTATCCGCACCATAAGAGGACACTAAAAAAGATGCCTAAGCGAAAAACCTCGATTTTATCGAGGTTTTTTCGCATTTTCAGGGCAAGTTTTTCAGCATAGATTTTATAGATGCCAAACGGCAAAAATCCTATACTGACAGGACTTGAACCCACAAATAGCAAAAATTACACCGAAAAGCGTATGGAGAGTTAAAATCCATACGCCTTTTTCTTTTGCCCAAAATCAATATTATTCTCTCTGTTGCCATGCAGCAATTAAATATTATCACATCATTTTAAAGCCTTCGGTTTTTGATTATCACAGCAAAAACTGAAGGCTTTTTTATTGAAAGGAAAAAGTTATGTATTCAGAAATCAGGAATACGATTCTTTTGTGTTTACCTTGTTTTACACGCCATTAAACAAAATTTTACAGATGTAAAGCGGTCGTATTTTGCAGGTAAAACAAGGTCGAAAAATAAGCAGGTGAAAGGAACGGGGTTGCTGAGGCTTCCCCGTTCCGGTTCACAGCGGACGGCAATGCCGACCGCATCAGGTTTTTACGGCTCTTTTGACTGCGGTAAACCATAGGGGTTGCAAAACCGTCCGAATACCTGCTGTCGGGGTTGTAGGCAACCATAATTACCGACTGTGCAAGGAAAAAACGAGGGGTTGTGACAGGCGTTGTAAAACAAATAAGCAGATGGATCATGTTTGAGAACAAGAAAAAATTTAACCTGTGGATGTATCCTGATACCCTTGAAAAGGTCGATATTATTTACTTTGAAAAATCTTTTTTACTCACAAGAGAGCAGTTTGCCTGTCTTGTGGACTTAGGGGTGGTTCATTATGGACCTCCTTGAAGTCCCCACTTTAAGAGAGATTACAGCAGAAAGAAAAAACATTTTATTTTAAAGAACTTATATTTACATTTCATTCACAAA
>CALWJA010000072.1 GCA_944380875.1 uncultured Clostridia bacterium | reverse complement strand
TTTTTGCCGAAAACACGGCAGAAGAAATCAAAAATAGCTTCGTAATACTGGGAGCCTTCGAAAAAGCCATGGCCCTGGCCGGGGACAATCAATTTTTCAACAGGATTTCCCGCGGCTTTCGCAGCAGTATAAAAATTTTCTGTTTGAGAAATAGGAACAAGCCTGTCTGAATCTCCGTGCATAACAAAGAAGGGAGGAAGCTTTTCACCGGCATAGGAGATAGGGCTTGCTTTGCGGATCAGGTCGGCTTTTTCCGAAACCGGGCCGCCGAACATCCTATAGAATAGGGAATCCGGCTGATTATCGGAGCGCTTTGCGTTCTCCATCATATCATAGGGGGCATACCAGGGGCATACAGCCTGGATTTCGCTGGAATATTCCTGCCAGCCTCCGTTTCCCTCAAACTCTGGAACAGAGCCTGTAGTGCCTAAAAGAGCCGCAAGATGGCCCCCGGCGGATTCGCCCCAGGCGCCTATGCGGCTGGGATCGATTCCCAGTTTCCCCGCATGTGCCCTAAGATACCGGACGGCGCATTTGCAATCCTCGATCTGAGCGGGAAACGGGGCATGCTGTATAAGCCTGTATTCGATAGACGCTATAAAGAAACCCATTTTGGCAAGCTGGGCAAGCTCCGGCTCCGGGCGGTATCGTTTTGTCAGATTCTCGTCGGACCACCCGCCCCCATGGATCCAAATGACAACCGGCATACAGCCATCGTTATCTTTTGGATAAAAATAGTCCATCGTTTGCCGGGGGCTTTCGTTTCCGTATGCAACGTTTTCCCGGTAAACGAGACCTTCTTTCTCGAAATCCACACGTATGGGATCGATCACTTTTGCCAAAGGCTCATTTTCTGCCATATACAATTCCTCCTCGCAAACGGGTTCCATGAACCAGTTTATCATTTTATAGTATTGTATCTTGTATTTTGGGAAAATTCAATCTAAATTCTATTTAATTTCCTATTTTTGGGGATGGCCATAGGGGACGTATATAGAGATAAAGTGGATCAAAAGGACAAATATGAAAAATTTTGAAAAAATACTTGATTTTTAAAATAATATATGCTATTATATCAAAGCTGTCACAAACGGCGGCATGAAAATGGGGCATTAGCTCAGCTGGGAGAGCGCTACACTGGCAGTGTAGAGGTCAGCGGTTCGATCCCGCTATGCTCCACCATAAAGAAGGAATCCGAATCTTTGTCTAGTTAGATGAAGATTCGGATTTTTTATATCCAAGGTTGGTAAAGCAGAGAATTTATCATGGGATACACGGCTGTATTTCAGCTGGTTTCTGTATAAGCACACTAAAAGTTTCCTGTATTGCAGGATTTTCTTTTTTTTGTTATAATAAAATGTATCTGGAAGAGGTATGACTTTATTTTATGTATGAAGAAGGAGTTGCAAAAAACAAAATATGGACGGTTCTCTAACAGGGTATCTTATCGGCATTCTGATTTGTATCGTATGTTCCGCGTTTTTTTCCGCCTCTGAGACGGCTTACACAACGCTGAACCGGATCCGCATGAAAACGGAAGCGGAAGCGGGAAATTCCCGGGCCGCCCTTGCCCTGCGTATATCGGAAAATTTCGATACGTTTCTATCCACAGTATTGGTTGGAAACAACGTAGTAAATATTGCGTCTACGGCGATGGCCACCGTAATGTTTACGATCTTGTTTGCTAACAATGGCGCCTCGATTTCAACCGTGGTAATGACGGTGGTGATTCTGATTTTCGGGGAAATTACACCGAAAAGCCTTGCGAAAGAATATCCGGAAAGCTTTGCCAAAGCGGTTGCGCCGATATTCAGAGTTTTGATGCTGATCCTGACTCCCGTAAACTTTCTGATGAAACAGTGGAAAAAGCTTCTCAGGCATTTGTTTAAGGGAGAATCTAAGAACAAAATGACCTCTGAAGAGCTTCGCAATATTGTGGATGAAGCGCACAACGAAGGCGGCATCGACGAGGATAATGTGGAATTGCTGCGTTCTGCGCTGGATTTTGACGATCAGGAAGCCCGGGATATTTTAACCCCAAGGGTAGACCTTGTGGGAATTGATGTGGAAACGCCCTTTGAGGAAATTGCGGACGTATTTCTTGAAAATACATATTCCCGGCTTTTGGTGTATAAGGAAACCATTGACAATATAATTGGAATGGTGCATGAAAAAGATTATTTCTGCGCCCTGCATGAGGGGCAAAAGGAATTAGAGCCTATTATTACAAAGGTAATTTATGTAAGTTCTTCGATCCAGATTTTTGATTTGCTCCGTGTTCTCCAGCAGCGGAAATTGCATATGGCTGTGGTAGTGGATGAATTCGGCGGAACAGAAGGCATCGTGACCATGGAAGATATTATCGAGGAACTGGTTGGCGAAATATGGGATGAGCACGACGAAGTGAAGCATTATATCCAGAAAGTGGATAATGGTCGCTATAAGGTGGATTGCGGCGCTAACTTAGAAGATCTTTTCGAATTTTTGCATCTTTCCGTGGATGAGGACGCGTTCGATTCTGTTACGGTGAACGGCTGGGTATCGGAGCAGCTGGAAAGAGTTCCCACCGTTGGGGATACCTTTGAATTTGAAGGGCTTCGTGTAACGGTTACAGGCGCTACGGCCCATCATGCAGTGGAAATTCTGGTGCAGCTTCCTGATGAGCGGAAAGAAGAGCCTTCCGGGAAGGATACAGCAAAATAAGGTTGAACAGGAGAGAGCCTGCCGGATTTTCCGGCAGGCTTTTTAGCAGGATACTGGAGCTTTTCTTGGAATTCAGAGGGAATTTGTTGAAGTAAAACCCGAATTATGGTATAATGCGCACTGAACATGTATCCATAAAATCTGCAAGCTACAGGAGGAAGTTTTTTTGGAAAAGAACATCTCGTTTTCCCGCTCACAGGCGGAATATATAGAGAATATAGCCGCTATAATGCGCATACGCGCCAGAGGGGAAAAGCCTCTTGCCATGGTGCACACGTATGGATGCCAGCAAAATGTGGCGGATGGGGAAAAAATTAAAGGGCTGCTTTCGGAAATGGGTTTTTCCTTTACGGAAGATGTGGAAGAGGCAGACCTTGTCCTATATAATACCTGCGCTATACGGGAACATGCGGAAGACCGTGTTTTCGGCAATGTAGGAGCGCTTAAAAATGTCAAGCGCCGCCATCCCTCCCTTCTGATCGCCCTTTGCGGCTGTATGATGGAGCAGGAGCATGTAGCGGAACGGATCCGCAAAAGCTATCCCTTTGTAAATCTGGTATTCGGCACCCATGTGATCCACCGTTTCCCGGAACTGCTGCATCAGGCTCTGGTGGATGGAAAGCGGGTGTTTTCCAGAGGAAACGAGGAGGAGGACGCCGTTATCGTAGAAGGCCTTCCCGTATATAGGGATGGATCCACCAAAGCCTGGGTAACGGTCATGTATGGATGCGATAATTTTTGTTCCTATTGTGTGGTGCCCTATGTCCGCGGCAGAGAGAGAAGCCGGGAGCCGGAAGCCATTTTGGAAGAATTCAAAAGCCTTGTAGACGCCGGTTATAAAGATATCACCCTTTTAGGGCAGAATGTAAACTCATACGGGAAAGGGCTCAAAAGGCCCATCACCTTCGCCGGTTTGCTTCGGATGCTGGATCAGGTGCCGGGAGAGTATCGGATCCGCTTTATGACCTCCCATCCCAAAGACGCATCTAAGGAGCTTTTGGATACCATGGCGGAGGGAAAACACATTTGTCATCATTTGCACCTTCCTTTCCAGTCGGGCAACGACAGAGTGCTGAAGGTTATGAACCGCCGGTATACAAGGGAAAAATATCTGGAGCTGATTCGGTACGCCCGAGAGAAGATGCCGGATATTTCTCTTACGTCCGATGTGATTGTAGGATTCCCGGGAGAAACGGAGGAAGAATTCTGCGATACCCTTTCCCTTGTGGAAGAGGTGGGATTTACTTCCCTTTTCACGTTTATTTTTTCTCCCCGAAAGGGAACGGTAGCCGAAAAAATGGACGACCCCGTTACGCCGGAAGAAAAGTCTGCTCGTTTCAAGCGGCTCTGTGACCTGCAGGAATCCATAGCGGCCAAACGGTGCAGCTCTATGGTGGGCACGCTACAGAGAGTCCTGGTAGAAGAAAAAAACAGTAAGACAGGGCTTCTTACCGGCCGGACAGAGGGTAATATCGTGGTGGATTTTGAAGGCAGCGACCAGCTGATCGGAAGTTTTGCCACCGTGGAGATTACAACCGCACGGAACTGGATCCTTGGCGGTGTGCTCCGGGAAGACTAAGGGCCTGTTTTTCGAAACACGTTTCGGATATAAATAAGGTAGAGAGGAAATGCTTGCGAACCCCGTTTGCTGTTTCCTTTTTTATAAAAAGCGCCGCCGGATAAGGTGGAAGCCAAAAATACAAAAATTTTGGAGGATGTAAAATGGATATTATTGAACTCGCAAGGGAAATCGGCAGAGAGCTGCAGAAGGACCCGAATTATCTTGCCATGCGCGCTGCCAGCGATGCCTGCGATAAGGATACAGAGCTGCAGAATCTGATTGGGCAGTTTAATCTGACAAGAATGTCTCTCAGCAACGAAGCGCAGAAAGAACAGAGCGATGAGCAGAAAATCCAGCAGCTGAATACGGAGCTGCGCCAGACGTATGCACAGATCATGCAGAGCCCCAATATGGCGGCCTATAATGCGGCTAAACAGAATGTGGATGCGATTTTGAACCGTGTTTCCGCCATCATCGGCCAGAGCGCGGACGGAGAAAATCCCGACACCGCCGATTACCATGAGGAAAGCTCCTGCGGCGGAAATTGCGGATCTTGCGGCGGCTGCCACTAATATTCGGATCTGCAAAAACATTTCGGAAACACGGAGGATGAAGCAATGGCAAACCTGTCGCCTATGATGCAGCAGTATTTTGAGATGAAGAAACAGAATCCGGATACGATCCTGTTCTTCCGTCTCGGTGATTTCTATGAGATGTTTTTTGATGATGCAAAGCTCGTTTCCCGGGAACTGGATCTGACACTTACAGGCCGGGATTGCGGGCAGGAGGAGAGGGCGCCCATGTGTGGCGTCCCTTTCCATAGTTATGAAACCTATGTGGCCCGCCTAGTGCAGAAGGGCTATAAGGTAGCTATCTGCGAGCAGATGGAAGATCCGGCCAAGGCAAAGGGTTTGGTGAAACGGGATATTATTCGTGTCATCACCCCCGGAACCGTGTTGGAAAGCAGCATGTTGGATGAAGCGAAAAACAATTATATTTGCTCTGTTTGTGTTAGGGAAGACCGGGCAGGCTGCTGCTTTGCGGATATTTCCACCGGCGAGGTGCATGGAGTGCTCCTTTCCGGCCATTTGCAGGAAAAGCTTACAAACGAACTTTCCCGCTTTTCTCCCCGGGAAATCCTTCTGAATCCGGAAGGGCTCGATCTGAAAGATCTTCCGCAGTTTATCCGGGACCGCCTTTGCGCCAGCCTGGAGCTGTTGGAAGAAACGGAATTCGCGGCGGAAAACAGTGTTCCGCTGGTATTGAAGCAATTCCAAAAAAACTCTTTGGAAGAAATGGACCTGGAAGAAAAAGAAGAGATCGCCTATGCTGCAGGAGCTCTTCTTTGGTATCTGAAAAAGACCCAGAGGACAGGGCTCGAACGGCTTACGGAACTCTCTCTTTACAGCGGCGCCCAGTATATGGGGTTGGATTTGAACGCCAGACGGAATCTGGAGCTCCTTGAAACCCTTCGGACAAAAGAGAAAAAAGGCTCTCTTCTCTGGGTGCTGGATAAAACAAAAACGGCTATGGGAAAACGGCTGATTCGCAGCTGGATTGAACAGCCTCTGATGAGCCCGGGGCAAATCACCAAGCGTCTCAATGCTGTTGAAGAACTGGCGGAGGATATGATGCTCCGGGATTCTGTTTCGGGAAGCCTTTCCGGTATCCATGATCTGGAGCGTCTGATGAGCCGCATTGTTTACGGTTCCTCTAACGCAAGAGAGCTGCGTTCCCTGGCTGCGGCCCTATCCCGTCTGCCGGGGCTGAGAGAGTCCCTGAGAAGCGTGCATTCCGCTCTTCTGATATCTCTCAGGGAACAGATAGACCCCCTGGAGGATGTGTGTGAGCTAATAGAAAATGCGATTGTGGAGGATCCGCCGTTTTCTGTCCGTGAAGGCGGGCTGATTCAACCGGGATATGATGAGGAGCTGGATCTGGTTCGGGGAGATATGACCGACGGCAGAGGGGTAATCGCCCGAATTGAAGCAAAAGAACGGGAGCGCACAGGCATCCCGAAACTGAAAGTTGGATATAACCGGGTATTCGGATATTATATTGAGATCAGCAACAGCTATAAGGAGCAGGCTCCCCCGGAATACATACGCAAGCAAACCCTGACAAACTGTGAGCGCTTTATCACTCCGGAGCTCAAAGAGCTGGAAAGCCGTATTTTGGGGGCCCATGACAAATCCGTTCAGATGGAATATTCCATTTTTGACGGCATCCGCAAAGAGGTGGCAAAACAGCTTTCCCGTATCCAGAAAACGGCTGTTGCCGTTGCGCAGCTGGATGTGTTGGCGTCTTTCGCGGAGGTATCCGTCCGGCAGGGATATACCCGCCCTGTGATAACGCTGGACGGCCGTATCCACATAGAGGGAGGAAGGCATCCGGTGGTGGAGCTTTTGCAGGAAGCGCCTTTTGTCCCCAACGATGTGGAACTGGATACCAACCAGAACCGGGTTGCCATCATAACCGGCCCTAATATGGCGGGAAAATCCACCTATATGCGGCAGGTTGCGCTGATTGTGATTATGGCGCAGATCGGCTGCTTTGTGCCGGCTTCCCACGCGGAAGTTTCCATAACAGACAGTGTGTTTACCCGTGTGGGCGCTTCGGATGATCTGGCTTCCGGGCAATCCACTTTTATGGTGGAGATGAGCGAGGTTGCGGATATAATCCGCAACGCCACCAGCAACAGTCTTCTGATTCTGGATGAAATCGGCCGCGGAACCTCCACTTTTGACGGCATGAGCATTGCGAGGGCTGTTTTGGAATTTGTGGCCAATAAGAAGCAGTTAGGCGCCAAAGCCCTGTTTGCTACCCATTACCATGAGCTTACCGTTCTGGAGGATCTGGTAGACGGCGTGAAAAATTACAATATAGCCGTTAAGAAACGGGGAGACGATATCACGTTCCTGCGCAGGATCGTCCGCGGCGGGGCGGATGACAGCTTTGGAATCGAGGTCGCCAAGCTGGCCGGAATTCCAAATTCCATTGTGCAGAGGGCAAAGCAGATTCTGGCTGAATTGGAAGGCGAAGCCGGATCCAACAAGCCCGCTGCCCCGGCGAAAAAGAAAAAGGCGGAGGAAGCTCCTATGCAGACGCTTCTCGTGCCTTCCGGGGAAAAAGAAGTTTTGGAAAGGCTTCGGGAGCTGGATGTGAATACCCTGACGCCTATAGAATGCATGAATACGCTTTTTGAGCTTTCCAAGCTGGCAAAACAGTAAGGCAGGCTTTCAGCTTCACAAGAGAAAGAAGGGAACCAAATGCCGAAAATCCATGTATTGGATAAACATGTGGCGGAACTGATCGCCGCAGGAGAGGTGGTGGAACGCCCCTCTTCCGTCATAAAGGAACTGGTGGAAAACTCCATAGATGCGGGCTCCACGGCCATTACAGTGGAAATCCAGCGGGGCGGCGCCTCCTATATGCGGGTAACGGATAACGGCTGCGGAATTTCCCGGGAAGATATTGGAAATGCTTTTTTGCGCCATGCTACCAGCAAAGTGCAGGAACAGGAAGATCTGGAAAGAATCGGAACCCTGGGATTTCGCGGGGAAGCGCTGGCTTCCATTGCTGCTGTGGCTAGAGTGGATATGATGACCCGGACTCCGGAGGATCTGGCGGGAACCCGGTATGTAATTGAAGGCGGGGAAGGTTCCGCTCCCGAGGACGCAGGGTGCGCCCCGGGAACCACGATTATTGTACGGGATCTGTTTTATAATACGCCCGCCCGGATGAAATTCCTGAAAAAGGATGTGGTGGAGGGAAACGCGGTGGCCGGTGTTTTGGACCGTATGGCCCTATCCCATCCGGAAGTATCCCTGCGCTTTTTGCGGGACGGGAAAGAAGTTCTGCATACCCCTGGGGACGGGAAGCTGAAATCGGCAGTCTATGCTGTTTTTGGAAAAGAGTTTCTCAGCGGCCTGGTTCCTGTGGAATACGATCTGCAGGGCGTGAAGGTGAGAGGGTATATTAGTAAGCCTTCTTTTGCCCGCCCCAACAGAAGTATGCAGCATTTTTATATCAATGGGCGGTATGTGAAGAGCCGCACGGCTATGGTGGCTTTGGAGGAAGGCTTTAAAGGGTCGTTAATGGTAGGAAAAGTGCCTGCCTGTGTCCTGCATCTGGAGGTTCCCTTTGAAGCGGTGGATATAAACGTCCATCCTTCTAAGATAGAAGTCCGTTTTATTAACGAAAGACCCATATTCGACGCCGTATATTATGGCGTCAAAAAAGCCCTGAACGAAGGGGATACCCCGAAAGTGATGGATTTCAGAAAACCGGCTTCCGTGGCTCCCTTTCAGGCGGAGAAAGCGAAAGAACCGGTTGTGGCAGAGAAAAAAGATTTTGTTTCCAAACCCTTTGCGGCAAAGGAGGAAATCCCCGCTCCTGTTTATAAAAATAAGGCTTTACCGGTATCTGAGAATAAAGAAGAATCCCGTTCTACTATCCTGCACGACAGCAGCTCTTTTCGCCTGGAAAAGGAAAATAAGGCCACTGCGCCTGGGTTTCAGGTAAAAGAAGAATTTTTCCCGGAGGATTTTGGGGTTTTCGGCGGCAAGAGCATACAAAATGAAACGGCCGTTTTAGAGGAAACGGAAAAGAAGGAAAATGTGCCTTCTCTTTCGGAGCCCGAAAAAAAGAGACCCTATGAGAATAGGGAAAACGGTGAGCTTGCTTCTGAAAAGGGGCAGGAAAGATCCTTAGTTGAAAACGAGAAGGAAAAGGCGGAAAATTTTGAATCCCCCAATGGCCAGCAAGGTTTTTTGCCCGAAGAAAGATCCCTTCGCTTGATTGGGGAAGCTTTTGGTACATATATCATCCTAGAAGTAGGAAAGGAAGAGCTTCTTTTCATAGATAAACATGCAGCCCATGAAAGGATGCTCTATGAAAGGCTGAAAGAGGATAAACAGGGAACGGGGATGCAGATGCTTTTGGAGCCTATTCCCGTAACCTTGGATAAAAATGAGTATGCCGCCGTTTTGGAGGGACTTTCCCTTTTTGAAGAAGCCGGTTTTGAAATCGAGGATTTCGGATCCGGGACTGTGTTGGTCAGAAGCGCGCCCATGCTTTTAGAAAGCGGGGATGTGGCTTCCTCCGTTATGGAAATGGCGGGATACCTTCTTGAGAAGAAAAACGATCTTCATACGGAAAAGCTGGATTGGCTTTACCACAATATTGCCTGCCGGGCGGCGGTGAAAGCAGGGGATGAGAGCTCCCCCATGGAACTTGCCCAGTTAGCGCTGCGGCTTCTTCATTCCCCGGATATCCGATACTGCCCCCACGGGCGCCCCGTTTCCATCCTGATGAAGCGGCGGGATCTGGAAAAGCAGTTCGGCAGGGTATGACAAAAAACGGAAAGTTTTTGCAGTAAAATATTGCCGGAGATGAAACACGGCTTTCAGTATGCGGCGGAAAGGAGGTTCAGAAGAGATGCAGATAGAAGCTACGGAGAGCCAAAGAACGGCTCCTGTTCTGAAGCAGGAAGAAACAGCCGAAAAAATCCCTCTTATTGTGGTAGCAGGGCCTACGGCTTCCGGTAAGACGGCCTTGGCAGTGGAACTTGCTAAGCGTCTTTCGGGGGAAATTGTTTCTGCTGACTCCATGCAGATCTATAAAGGGCTCCCTGTGGGGACGGCACAGCCTTCTCTCCAGGAACAAAAAGGGATTCCCCATCACCTGATCGGTTTTCTTTCCCCTTCAGAAACCTTCAGCGCCGCCCAGTATGTGGAAAGGGCGTCTGCCTGTATAGCGGATATCCGCCGGAGAGGGCGCATACCCATCCTAGCAGGGGGGACAGGCCTGTATATTTCCTCCCTGATTCATAATATCTGTTTTGTGCAGGAAGATCCTCCTGCCGGCGATTTGCGGCAGAAGCTTTCCGAAAAGGCGGAGCGGGATGGATGGGAAGCCTTGCTTCAGGAGCTTGCGGCGCGGGATCCGGAGGCTGCTGCTGCCATGGATTTTCATAATCACAAACGGCTCCTCCGCTCCTTGGAGCTTTGTATTACAACCGGAAAGACTGCTGCCCAGCGGGCAGAGGAATCCAGAAGTATTCCGTCTCCGTATATTTGTTCTTTTCTGTGCCTTTGGTTTGCGGATAGGCAAAAGCTGTATGATCGCATTGACAAACGAGTGGATGGAATGATGCAGGAGGGCCTTTTGCAGGAGGCGGAAAGCCTTTTTCATGGGTCTCCGGGAAAAACAGTCCGCCAGGCGATCGGCTACAAGGAGTTTTTTCCCTATTTTTCAGAGGAAATTCCTGTATCCCAGGCGGTGGAAACCGTTAAACGGGAGACCAGAAGATATGCAAAACGCCAGCTTACCTGGTTTCGCCGGGAAAAAGAAGCCGTCTGGCTGGATGTTGGGGCATATTCTTCCCTTTCTGCCCTGGCAGATGCGGCGGAAGGCATATGCCGGGAAAAACTGAAAGATTTTGAAGAATGCTTCCCCAAATACTCGTTGGGGAGCAAATAGGAAAATGAACGGTGTTTATGAAGAATCACCGCGTATTCTATTGAGGTATAACCGAAGGCAGCCCGGTATTGCCGGGCAGAAAGGAGGCTGTCTGTGAACAGTCCTGTTCTGCGGAAGCTTGCTACTGCGATGGTGGCAATTCTTCTCTTGTTTTATATAGGGTATCAGTTATACAATGCCAACTATTCCTCTGTTAAGACGGAGGTTGCCGAATATGTCAGCGCCGATGATCCCGGAACGGCAGATGTGGTTCAGGTCGACGGGCTCATCCTTCGGAAGGAAAAAGTGCTTTCTCAAGAGGTGAACGGTGTTGTCGCCTATGTGGTAGAGGATGGAGGGCGAATCCAGAAGGATGGTGTGGTAGGCGAAGTCTTCAGCAGCCAGTCGGATGCCGCTGCCCAGCAGCAGATCGAGATTCTGGATGAGCAGATAGCGGATCTGGAGCGGCTCGGGTCATCGGGCAATGTTCACAATTCCGATCAGGGAACCTTGAAAAGCCAAGCGCAATTGAAGCTGGCGGACGTTTTGAAAGCTTCCCTTTCCGGCGATTTTTCCGCTATGCAGGAAAGCCGGGAAGAGCTCCTCTATACCATGAACGAGAGGCAGATCGTTATAGGGGAAGAACAGGATTTCGAAGGTCGGATCAGTGAGCTGAAAGCGCAGAGAGAAGCTTTGGCCTCCTCCGGTAAAAGCATAGGGCAGATTGTTTCCCCGGAAGCGGGAACCTTTATCAGCAAGGTCGATGGATATGAAACCGTGTATTCTTACGAAGATGTAATGGACATCACCCCAACTATTTTTGAGCAGATGAAAGCGGAGGAACCCAAAACAGAACAAAATGCCGTTGGAAAAATCTGCGGGGAATATAATTGGTATTTTGTCTGTTCCATGGAGCCCGACGATGCGCTGAAATTTTTGCAGGGGACTTCTGTTACCCTCAAATTCCCCTTTGTGACTACCCAGGAAGTTCCGGCTACGGTAGCGGCCGTGAACCAGCCGGATAGGCAGGAGAACGCGGTGCTTATTTTTGAGAGCTCCCGCATGAGCCCGGAACTGGCTTCTCTCCGCAATGAAACCTGCCAGATCAGTGCCGAGCGTTACAGCGGCATCCGCGTCAGCCAGAAGGCCATCCATTTTGAAACGGTTACAAAGACCGTAAAAGGAGAAGATGGGAAAGAAAAGAAGATAACAAAAGAGGTAAAAGGTGTATATGTGCTGCATGGAACGGAGATTCGTTTCCGGCAGATCATTCCGCTTTTCAGTACATCCAGCTATGTTATCTGCAAGCAATACCCGGATGAATCCGATGAACTGATGACGGATGAAACGGTTCAAATGTATGATGAAGTAGTAATAGAAGGGACGGATCTGTATGACGGAAAAGTTGTCAAATGAGTATGAAAAGCGCTTTCAGGATCTGGAAGAAAACCTGAAGGAAATACGTTTCCGTATGGAAGAAGCCGTTCTGCGTTCGGGCCGCCGGCCGGAAGAAGTGGAACTTTTGGCTGCCACCAAGACAGTGCCGGTGGAAGTGATTAACCATGGAATTGAATTGGGCCTAAAGCATATTGGGGAAAATAAAGTGCAGGAATTGATGGATAAATTTGATTCCTATAAAAAAACGGACGTGCAGTTTATCGGCCATTTGCAGACCAATAAGGTAAAATACCTCATTGGCAGAGTGAGCATGATCCAATCTGTGGATAACGAAAAGCTGGCGGCTGAAATTTCCAGACTTTCCCAAAAAGCGGGCAGCTCCATGGATATTCTGATTGAGGTAAATATCGGCAGAGAGAAAAATAAATCCGGTGTTTTGCCTGAAGCGCTTTTAGAACTGGTGGAAAAAATTGCCATACTTCCCGGAATACATATACGGGGATTAATGGCGATTCCTCCTTTTGATGTGTCTAAAGAAGAAACAAGAAGCTTTTTTTCAAAGATGGCGCAATATTTTGTTGACATAAAGAGCAAAAGAATAGATAATGTTACTATGGATTATTTGTCAATGGGGATGTCGGGCGATTATGAAGACGCTATCCTTTGCGGCGCAAATCTGGTACGAGTGGGCACGGCATTGTTTGGCCCTAGAAATTACACAAAATAACGAATATGTCAGATGTATGGGATAAAACTGCATTTTGTAAAATAGGAGGTTGTTTCAAATGGCAGGATTTGTTCAGAAATTGAAGGATATGTGGAATCCTCCCGAGGACGAGGATGATGTATACGAAGAATATGAAGAGGTGCAGGAGGAGGAAATGATAGGAGGGCGTGAAGTTGTGGAACAGAGAGAACGCGATTCTATCAAAAGAGCAGCCCCTCAGAATTCCGGCAATAAAGTGGTAAATATCCACGCTACCGCCCAGCTTCAGGTGGTGCTGTTTAAGCCTGAGCATTTCGGTGAGGAAACACGGGCTGTTGCAGATGAACTTTTAAAAATGCATACGGTGGTTTTGAATCTGGAAAATACCAATAAGGATATTTCCCGCAGAATCATCGATTTCCTTTCCGGCGTAGCATATGCAAACGGCGGAAAGATTAAGCGCGTTGCTACCAGCACATTTATTATTACGCCCTATAATGTGGATCTTACCGGCGACGATGTGTTGGACGAGCTGGAAAACAACGGCGTTTATTTCTAAGCGATGGCTAAACAGGGGCAGGAAGATACTTTGCTGCAAGCGAAGCTGGAAGATGCTGTCCGTATCTCGCAGATAAAAAACAGGCCTCATTTTGTGGGTTTTCTGGATGAGCGGGAAGCGGTTCAGGCTAAAAGCCTTATGCGGTCTTTAAAGTTTGAAAACTATATGCTCTGGGGCGGGTTTTCCGGCTCAGAGCGTGTCGTTTTCGGTGCTTTTCCGGATTATATGGAGCCGGGGGAAAGTTTTTTCCCCATAGAAGCCGTGACAGCTTCCTTTCGAAAAATAGATACACTCAGCCATAGGGATTTTCTGGGAGCTCTACTGCATAAGGGTGTGGAAAGGGAGACCCTGGGAGATATTCTGGTGGAAGAAGGAAGAGCTGTTTTATTTATCCGGCCGGAGGTTTCCGATTTTTTGCTTCAGCAGACAGAAAAGATTGGCCGTGTTGGGGTTCGGTGGCAGAAAGGTGCAACGGAGCCGTATCCTGCGGCCCACGCATTTGAAGAACATTCTTCGGTTGTGGCCTCTCCCAGGCTGGATTGTATCGCAGCGGCGGCCGGGGGAACCAGCCGGGAAAAGGCTTCCGAATGGATCCGGGCAGGGTTTGTTTCAGTGAATCACAGGGAAGAGACTTCTCTTTCCGCAGGTATAGAAGAGGGGGACATTATTTCCATCCGGGGGAAAGGCCGTTTTGTGATCGACCGGTTGGGTCCTCCCACCAAAAAGGGAAGGCTGGGTATTGCTTTCCGAAAGTTTGTCTAGAGGAGGTAAGGGAACAGATGCTGAATTTGCAGCAGATTACCGATGCCACATTCCGAATGGCAAAATTGCCGGGCGGGTATAAGCCGGAGGATGTGGATGAATTTGTAGAAGAAGTCCGGGATACGGTGGATACCCTTACAAAGACCACCCAGAAGCAGCAGGAAGAAATTGCCGCTTTAGGCCAGGAAAACCGGCAGCTTCAAAAGAAAATGGAAATTTTAGCCCAAAAGATCGAAGAATACCGAGATGAAGAGGACGGCATAAAAAACGCCCTAGTCAGCGCGCAGAAATTAGGGGACGCTTCTGTCCGGGAAGCCCGCCACAAAGCGGAAATTATTATTCGTGACGCCCAGATGAAAGCGGAGCGGCTGGTAGCTTCGGCAGAAGAAGAGGCAAAGTCCCATGTGGAGGAACTGGAAACCCTGAAACAGGCTGTAACGGATTTCCGTTCGCAGATTTTGGAAATGTATAAGCAGCATCTTACCATGATAACGTCTCTGCCGATTAAGAGGGACGAGCCTTCGGAGGAGCCTGCGGCAGAAGAACGTATTCCTCAGGAGGAAAAAGAAGATTCTGTTCCGGAGCCGGTATTGTTTGACGATACCGAAATAGCCGGAAAAGATGAAGCATATACATATGAAAACGTTTTGCCGGCGAAGGAAGATGTATCGGGAAATTACGAGGAAGAAAAGCCCTCATTTAACCCAGCTCATCCCTTCGGCGACAGCTGAATCACTAGGTAGGAAATAAGCAGAAAATTCTTCTGTTTTGCTCATATAAATCTTGATATAGGAGAGAAAAAAGGAAATGGCTCAGGATTACAAAAACACACTGAATCTGCCTAAAACCGGGTTTGCCATGCAGGCGGGCCTGCCGAAAAAAGAGCCTGAAATGCTCAAGGCTTGGGAAGAAATGGATGTATACGGGAACCTGATGAAGAAAAATGAGGGGAAACCTGTATTTGTCCTTCACGATGGCCCTCCCTATGCAAATGGAGACATTCATCTCGGGACTGCTCTGAACAAAACTTTAAAGGATATTATTGTTCGCTATAAGAATATGGCGGGCTTTAAGGCGCCTTATGTGCCCGGTTGGGATACCCATGGACTTCCCACAGAGCTTAAGGCTCGTAAAAAAGCCGGTGTTGGAAATTCCACTACAATTTCGGATGTGGAATTGCGGAAAATTTGCCGTGAATTCGCTCTGGGGTATTTGGATGACCAGCGGAATCAGTTCCGCCGTCTTGGCGGGATCGGCGATTGGGAGCATCCCTATATCACGCTGACCCACGATTTCGAAGCAAAGCAGATCGAAATTTTCTCCCAGATGGCAGAGCAGGGCTATATCTATAAAGGTCTGAAGCCGGTTTACTGGTGCCCTGAATGCGAAACAGCTCTGGCAGAAGCGGAAATCGAATATGCAGAGGATCCTTGCCATTCTATTTATGTGAAATTCCGTATGACGGATGACAAGGGCGTTTTTTCCGGAAAAGGGATCGATCCTTCCAAGGTATATTTTGTAATTTGGACAACGACTACCTGGACTATCCCCGGCAACCTGGCAATCTGCCTTGGCCCGGATTTTGACTATGTATTGGTAAAATGCGAGGATGAATACTACGTTATGGCGGAGGCTCTCTATGAGAACGCCATGAAAGCAGCCGGGAAAGAAACGTATGAGGTTGTGGCTTCCTTTAAGGGCAGCGAGCTGGAATACATGAAAACAGCCCATCCGTATTTGGATCGGGAATCTCTTGTTATCCTGGGCGACCATGTTACCCTGGAAAGCGGCACAGGCTGCGTCCATACAGCTCCCGGTTTCGGTGTAGAAGACTTTGATGTTTGCCATAACCATTATCCGGAAGTGGGCATCGTTGTTCCTGTGGACGCTCACGGAAAGCTCACAGAAGAAGCAGGAGACGAATTTGCAGGCCTTACCACGGAAGAAGCCAATAAGGCTATCGCCCAGCGTCTGGTAGATATCGGCGCCATGTTTGCTACTGAGAAGATTGTTCACCAGTATCCCCATTGCTGGCGCTGCAAGAAGCCTGTTCTTTTCCGCGCTACAGAGCAGTGGTTCTGCTCTGTAGATGCAATCAAGGAAAAAGCAGTTGAGGAGATCAATAAGGTTCAGTGGATTCCCGGCTGGGGCAAGGACCGTATCACTTCTATGGTTCTGGATCGGAACGACTGGTGTATTTCCCGGCAGAGACGCTGGGGTGTGCCCATCCCGATTTTCTACTGCAAAGATTGCGGGGAGCCGTTGATCGATAAAGATGTTATGGCGCATATTTCTTCTGTTTTTGCGAAAGAAGGTTCTGACGCCTGGTATGCCCATTCGGAAAACGAACTGCTTCCTGCAGGCGTTACCTGCAAAAAATGCGGCTGCGCGGAGTTCAAAAAGGAAAACGACATTATGGATGTATGGTTCGACTCCGGCGTCACCCATGCGGCAGTAGCCGACCAGCGGCCGGAACTCCATTGGCCTGCTGATTTGTATCTGGAAGGAGCCGACCAGTATAGAGGATGGTTCCAGTCTTCCTTGCTGACTTCCGTAGCCTGGCGCGGTAAGGCCCCCTATAAAGCTGTTGTTACCCACGGCTGGGTTGTGGATGGCGAAGGCCGCAAGATGAGTAAGTCTCTGGGCAACGGTATTGTTCCCCAGGAGATTGTGGATCAGTATGGTGCGGATATTCTGCGCCTCTGGGTTGCTTCTTCGGATTACCATGCGGATATCCGCATTTCTAAGGAAATTCTGAAACAGCTTTCCGATGCATATAGAAAGATCCGGAATACGGCTCGTTTTATCCTGGGCAATCTGAATGATTTTGATCCTGACAAGGATCAGGTGCCTGTGGAGAAAATGTTCCCCATCGATCTGTGGACACTGAAAAAGCTGGATGAAGTGTCTGCTAAATGCCGGGAAGGATACGATTCGTATGAATTCCACCAGGTATATCATGCAATCCACAATTTCTGCGTAGTGGATCTTTCCAACTTCTATCTGGATGTGGCAAAGGACCGGCTTTATGTGGAAAAGACGGATAGCCTCACCCGGCGCGCGGCTCAGACTGTTATGTATAAAGTGCTGGATGCGCTTACCCGGTTGATCTCTCCCATTTTGGCCTTTACAGCCGATGAGATCTGGCAGTCCATGCCCCATGATGCAAGCGCAGATAAAGAAAATGTGGTATATAACGAGATGGCCGCGCCTGTCAATCCTCCTGTGGATGAAGCCTTTATGGAGCGGTGGGATAAAATTCATCAGATTCGCGACGACGTGAAAAAGGCTTTGGAAATCGCCAGAACCGATAAGGTGATCGGCGCCGCTTTGGATGCAAAGATTGAGCTTTTCTGTGAAGGCGAGCTGTATGACTTTGTAAAATCCGTAGAGGGCGAGCTTAAGGACGTCTGCATCGTCTCCCAGGCGAAGGTGTTGGGAGAAGGGGAAGGCGAATTCAAGGGAGAAGCCGTTCCGGGTCTCTCTGTAACCGTTTCCCATGCTGAGGGCCAGAAGTGTGCTCGTTGCTGGAGTTATACCAATACGGTTGGCTCCTCAGAAAAGCATCCGGATGTTTGCAGCCGCTGCGCGGAAGTGCTTGGATAATTGGAAAACAGAAAAAGGGCGGGCGAAGGTTCGCCCTTTTCTTTTGTATGGAAGAGTTTTGGCCCAGCGGGCAGGGAAATTCTCTACTCGTAAGGCAAGGAGGATAATTGTGCTAATCGTATCGTTTATAATCATTGCGGTGCTTGTGGGAATCGATCAGCTTACAAAGTATTTCACGGTTGTATATGTAAAGCCTGTTGGTTCCATTTCTGTGATCGATGGTTTTTTCCGCCTCACATATGTTGAAAATAGAGGGGCTGCCTTGGGCATGTTCCAGAATCAAAGGTGGTTCTTTATCGGTATGACAGCTCTCCTGATTCTGGCTGCCTGTGTATTGCTGGTAAAATACAAACACCATACTTGGGCGTCTTATACCTGCGCAATCCTCATTATCGGCGGCGGTATCGGAAATCTGATCGACAGGGTTTTGGTAGGCTTTGTGGTGGATTTTCTTTCTTTTTCTATTTTTCCCCCTGTTTTTAATTTTGCTGATTGCTGTGTTACGGTAGGCGCATTGTTGTTTGCTTATCATGTCCTGTTTGCCGAGAGAAAATTAAAAAGTATGGATGAAAATGGAAACAAGGAAGCAAACGAAGATTTAAAGAAAGAAGAAATTCTGGAAGATACAGAGACAGAGCAAAAACCGGCTGAAAAAGAGGGCGGCGAAAGATGATATCCCGGGAGATACAGGAAGGAACAGCCCAGGATATGGCGGAGCCGGCCGTTTTGCTGCAGGCTGAAGAAGGGGAAAAAAATCTCCGGCTGGATCAGTTTCTCAGCCGGCGCCAGGAAGGGTTAACAAGATCGGCGGCGGAAAAACTGATAGCCGGAGGAAGAGTATTTCTCAATGGAAAAGTGGCCGCAAAAAGCGCAAAGGTGCAGCCGGGCGACAAAGTGGAATTTTGTCTGCCGGAACCAGTGAGCCTGGATGTGGAGCCGGAAAATATCCCGTTGGATATTGTTTACGAGGATAAGGACCTGTTAGTGGTAAATAAGCCGAAAGGTATGGTGGTGCATCCTGCAGTAGGGAATTATACCGGCACATTGGTAAACGCCCTGCTTTATCACTGCGGAGAAACGCTCTCAGGCATAAATGGCGTAATCCGGCCGGGAATTGTCCATCGGATTGATAAAGATACAAGCGGTCTTTTAATTGTGGCAAAAAATGATTTTTCCCATCAAAAACTGGCGGAGCAGATAAAAGAACACAGCTTTACCAGGGAATATGAGGCTGTGGTGCATGGCAACATTCGGGAGGATCAGGGTACAGTGGATGCACCTATAGGCAGGCATCCCACAGATCGGAAAAAGATGGCGGTTACGGAGAGAAATTCCCGAAATGCGGTCACCCATTTTACGGTTTTGGCCCGGTATCCGGGATTTACGCATCTGCGTTTGAAACTGGAAACAGGCCGCACCCATCAGATCCGTGTCCATATGGCGTATTTGGGGCATCCTGTGGCGGGGGATCCTGTTTACGGACCCAAAAAACCGGAACCAGGCCTTTTCGGCCAATGCCTCCATGCCCGGATTATCGGTTTTATCCATCCCTCAACAGGGGAATACATGGAATTTGACAGCGGGCTTCCCCCTTATTTTACGGAATTTCTGGATAGATTGCGCCGCCGGAGCTGACGGTTTATTTTTGAGAGTATACACAGGAAGGGAATCCGGAAATGGATAGAGAATCTGCACAGATCAAGTTTCTGACGGGCGTAACGCTGCTCCTTGCCGCATTGATTGTGGTTTATAACGCCTTTTATATTCCGGATGCGGTCTCGTTTACACAAATTTCCACAGACGGCTCACAGAGTGAAGAATTGGAAAGCGGGCAGACAGAAAAAGATGAAGAGACAAATCTCGGGAAAGTTTCAATCAACCGAGCAGATGAGACCGAGCTGGATACCCTCCCGGGGATTGGCCCGGCTCTTGCAAAAGCTATTGTGGAATACAGAGAAGAGAACGGAGGGTTTTCTTCTTTGGAGGAATTGATGGAGGTTCCCGGCATAGGAGAAAAGAAATTCGCAGAATTGAAAGATCTCATTTCGCTGGAATAGCATAGAGAAAAGGGGAAAAGAATTTGGAAACAGCTGAGCTTACCAATATGTGTATGATCCGGGATCCGCATTCAGGAAAAGTTTTGGTGCAGGACAGGGTACATCCCAGTTGGCCGGGGATCGCCTTCCCGGGCGGACATGTGGAGCCAGGGGAATCTATTGTAGATTCTGTTATCCGGGAAATAAAAGAGGAAACCAACCTGGAGATCTCACAGGTGCGTTTCTGTGGACTGAAGGACTGGTATTCCCGGGAACAAAACAAACGGTACTTTGTGTTTCTGTTTACTACTTCTGTTTTTGAAGGGGACGTAATCGAAGACGGCGAGGAAGGGCGTGTGTTTTGGGTGGATCCCAAGGAGATCCCTTCCATGAAAATCGCACCACAGTTTGATCAAATGCTGCGCGTTATGGAAGACGATTCCTTGAATGAACATTTCATTGTGCAGGATAGCGCCGGAGAATGGAAGCATACAATCCTGTAAAATAAAAAAAGAGATCGTAGACTCGTTAATTTGTATATGAATATGAAGAACCCCGCTCTGAGACAACCTTTCCTTTGCCTTAGAGCGGGGTTTTGAGCATATATGAGAAATATGGAAAATATAGGGTTAATCGCCGAAACTTACGCCGATTTCCCGAGCGGCCTGGATTTCTTCACAATCAACAGGAACGGATTTCAGCTTCCCAGCCACTTCAGAAATCGGCACGGGCACGATATTTTCACCACGGAGAGCAACCATATTGCCATAGTTCTTTTCCTTGATGAGTTTGGCTGCCGCCGCGCCGAAGCGGGTGGAAAGGACTCTATCATATGCGCAGGGGCTGCCTCCTCTCTGAAAATGACCGGGAACGGTTACACGGATTTCATTGCCGGTTTCCGCCTCAATTTCTTTTGCCAGTCGGTAGGATATAGAGGGATACGGCATGGAGGCGCGGGCCGCTTTCAGCTCTTTTTTCGACATTTTAGATTCCTTTTTGGAAATAGCGCCTTCGGCCACAGCCAGGATGGAGAATCGTTTTCCTGCTTTATTCCTGTTTTCCAGAGTTTTCACAATGGAGTTAATGGTATACGGGATTTCAGGAAGAAGGATTACATCGGCGCCGCCGGCTATACCTGCATAAAGAGGCAGCCAGCCCACTTTGTGGCCCATAATCTCTACAATAAAAACTCTTCCGTGAGAAGTGGCGGTTGTATGGATACAGTCCAATACATTGCTGGCTACCTCTACGGCGGAGTGGAAGCCAAAAGTCATTTCGGTTCCCCAGACGTCGTTATCGATGGTCTTGGGAAGGGAAACTACATGGAGCCCTTCTTCACTCAGCAGATTGGCGGTCTTGTGTGTTCCGTTTCCGCCCAGGATTACAAGACAGTCCAGCTGCATTTTTTTATAGTTATCCTTCATGGCTTTTACTTTATCGATGTTGTTCTCATCATCGATTACGCGCATGAGCTTGAATGGCTGCCGGGAGGTTCCCAGAATGGTGCCGCCTAAAGTGAGGATCCCGGAAAAATTCTCGGGCTTCATTTTCTTGTAATCTCCTTCGATCAGCCCGCGGTATCCGTCGCTGATGCCATAGATTTCCACATCTTTGCCGAACTCCTCATACAGCGCCTTGCTGACGCCGCGTATAGCGGCATTTAAACCCTGGCAATCTCCTCCGCTTGTAAGGATTCCGATTCTTTTCATAGTAAAACCCATCCTTTCTTTAATCATTCCCTGTATATGATACCACGGATACAGATGCAATAATTCTCTAAAAGGTTATTTATATATTTCTCAAAAGGGTTTTAATGTTCCGAATCCTCCGGACTGTGGACAATGGGCACATACGGCTTGGAAGCATCCGGTTCCGAAAGGGCTTTTACAGCCTGGTTAGCCAGCTTGGAGAATTCTCTGTGTGAGTTGACAGCTGCTTTTCCCCGGCGGTCAATATGCTCATAGGTGGTATCCGAATGCATGATTCTTGCGTTTATGGTGTCGCTGAGCATCAGATCCAGTATGGAAAAAGCGCGCTGACGGAGATCTTCGTCCTCAATGGGGAAAACAAGTTCCACCCGTCTGTCAAGATTTCGGGGCATCCAGTCCGCGCTGCCCATATAGATCTTGGGGATCCCTCCGTTTTCAAAGCGGAAAATACGGCTGTGCTCCAAAAGCTGCCCTACGATGCTGTATACAGTGATGTTATCACTGATTCCGGGCAGGCCGGGGATCAGGCAGCAGATACCGCGGACAATCAGTTTAATGGGCACTCCCGCCTGGGAGGCCTCGTATAAAAGAGAAATGATCTTTGGATCTACCAGGGAGTTTACCTTGGCCGTAATTCCACAGGGCAGCTTTTTTCTCGCGTTGGCAATTTCGCGCTCGATCATTTCCTCAAAAAAGCTGCGCATACCATGGGGAGCCACAATGAATTTGTTGTATTCAGGGGGCCTGGAATATCCTGTCAGAACGTTGAAGAGGGAGGAAGCGTCCCTTCCGAAGGGTTCCCGGCAGGTGAACATGCCGATATCCGTATAAATCTTGGCGGTAGAATCGTTATAGTTTCCGGTTCCCATATGGAGATACCGGCGAATACCGTCTTCATCCCGGCGGACAACCAGCAGGATTTTACAGTGAGTCTTAAGACCGGCAAGGCCGTAAATAACATGGCAGCCGGCTTCCTCCAGCTTTTTAGCCCATTGGATGTTGTTTTCCTCGTCAAACCGGGCCTTCAGCTCTACCAGGACGGTGACCTGCTTTCCGTTTTCAGCGGCTCGGATCAAAGCAGCAATAATAGGAGAATTTCCGCTTACCCGGTAAAGAGTTTGCTTAATAGCCAGAACATCTTTATCCTCCGCGGCGCGGCGGACAAAATCTACCACGCATTCAAAGCTTTCATATGGATGATGAACCAGCCTGTCTTTTTCCCGGATGGCTTCAAAAATATCCGAATATCCCCAGAAATCAGCAGGAGGATATACCGGCTTGATGGGTTCAAAACACAGGTTTTCACAGCCTGAAAGGCCTGCAAATTTGGAAAGAAAGGTCAGATCCAAAGCGCCGGGAAGCTCATACAGTTCGGATTCTTCCATGTCCAGCATTTCGATCAGGAAGTCCCGCAGATCCTTATCGCATTTTTGAGAAAGTTCCAGACGAACCGGGCGGCCGCGCTTTCTCTTTTTAATGGATTTCTGGATCTCGCTCATCAGATCTTCCGCTTCTTCATCGATGGAAAGATCGGAGTTTCGGGTGATTCGGAAGGGGCAGACGGCTTTGATGGAAAGCAGTTCAAACAGTTCCGGAAGCTTGTAAGCGATTACGTCCTCCAGAAGAACAAAGCACCGTTCCCCTTTCCCGTTTTGGGGAAGCTCCAGAAAACGGGAAAGTATACCTGGAACCTGAACTACTGCAAAACAGGGTTCTCCGTCGGCGTTTTCCAGACGAACGCCCAGATTCAGGGTTTTGTTCGCCAGCATGGGGAAGGGGCGACTTCTATCTACAGCTAAGGGCGTAAGCACAGGAAACAGAACCTTGCGGAAATAATCGTTCATAAACTGCAGCTGTGTTTCGTTCATCTCGTCGGGTTCCAGAAATAGGATTTTTTCCCGTTTTAAAGCCGGTAGGATAGACCGGTTCAGGCAGGAATACTGCCGCTCCATAAAGCTGCGTATTTTGTCTGTCAGCAAAGGAAGAAGAGCGAGAGGGGTCAGCCCTGAGGCGTCTTCCACGTTGTATTTGGATTGCACCTGTTCCATAACGCCCGCCACGCGCACCATGAAAAATTCATCCAGATTGGATGCTGTGATGGCTAAAAAGCGTATGCGTTCCATAATGGGGTTTTCCTTTTTGAAAGCTTCTTCCAGGACCCGGGCATTAAAATCAAGCCAGCTCAGTTCCCGGTTAATATACGGAATTTTATTTTTCTGGTTCATGTATGTTTCCCGCCCTTTCTTAGATTGCGCGCACAGCAGCTGATTTTACCAACAGTTCCGGCATAATACCGAAAACTTCTTTAAAAAATACTGCGCACTGCGCGAAAGCCCATTTTTCCAGATAGGGGTTCACATCGGTTTCCGCAGTAATCAATAGCCGGTCGTGCTCAAATTTCACTTTTATAGAATCAAATTTCTGTTTTTGGGATTTATCCAGGGAATCAGCGAGACGGAAGATAGCCGTCAGTTTGGATACAAGGAGACGTTTCTCATCGCTGAGAAAATATAGATCCTCACCTTCATCCAAAGAATCGGTTTCATATCCGGTATACCGGGCTACATAAGCGATATAGAGAGTTTCCTCATCTGTAAGCCCATAAATATCCATATTTTTGATAAGGTCAAAGGTGCTGGAAAGATGCTGTTTGGAGTTAACGTAGTAGCCGCTGTCGTGCAGAATAGAGGCGACCTCCAGAAGAAGTTTGCTGTGTTGATCCAGCCCGTGGGCTTTTTTCATCTTATCGAAGATCTGGCAGGCGAATTTCCGAACCTGTTCCGCATGGCTGCGGTTGCAGCTATAGTTCTTAGCAGTTTCTCGGGCGCAGGAGATAGTGTTTTCACGCATCTGCTCCTGGAAGGAAACCCCACTCTTGGGCTGCAGCAGGAAGCGCACCAACGTGGAACACAAATCCGTCCTTGGTGCAAAGACGGTAGCCGCTTTGGTAAAATCGATAAGCTGCACATATATAGCCAGGGAGGAATAGAGAAGTTCGGCCGCTTCTTCTGTAATGCTGTATTTCAGGCTTAACTTTTCTGTGGAGAGAGACCGTATTTCTTTAAAGAGTTTTTTGATCTGTTTCGCGGTTAGAATAAAATTGCCGTCTGTTTCCGGAACGCCGCAGAGGGAAGCGATGGTGCGGGTAGCACTTCCGGTTATGACCAAATTGGTAATAGGCGGGTTTACTTCCGGCAGGGTGATGGCAATATGCTGGATGATTAAATTCACATATTCCGATATGACGGTATAAAAATCATCGGTAACGTTCTGCAGAGCTCCTAATTTGTCATGGAGCTTCAAAGCGCCCAGAGGGATATTCTGAGAAAAAGCCACCGTGCCGTTGGAATAAACGGAAAAACCAATTGTTCCCGTTCCGATATGGGTAACGAGGGATGTCCCGCTGCGGATGGCTTCCACATTTTGAAGGGAATCAAAGATGCTGGAGAAGATCAGGGATTTTTCCTGGTTGTCTTCCAATATGGACACGGACATGTTATTCTGAATTTTGAGCTGATCCGTAATGAATGTTTTATTAAGTGCTTCCCGCAGGGCGGTAGTAGCCACAATACGGTAATCATCCACACCGTATTCATTCATTACATTGGAAAATCCCCGCAGAATGGAAGAAAGCTCCCGGAGACTTTCAAAGCTGATTTTTCCGGAAGTAAAAACTTCATGCCCCAGCGTAACCGGGTATTCCAGCCGGTCTACCGGGAACACCTCGCCCTTTCGCAGCTGGGATATCTGCATCCGCAGTATGTTCGATCCGATATCGATAACAGCGGCGGTTTTTCCGCCTTTTTTCTTGTTCATCTTTACACCACCTGTTAAATCTCTATATTAAAGATATGTATTCTCCATATTTATCTAAGTGTGTTGATTTGCCCCATATCCTGACATTTTGTTTTCCAATACGTACAGAAGTATAGTAACCGAAAAACGTACTATACGGAATTGAAATTTTTGGGATATGATCGTCACAATAAAAAGAAAGTGTATAAAAGCATCAAAATGACATGGAATTTTTTATTATTATATCAGCATTTTATATTTCATACAACTTGTTTTCTGGATTAAAGAAAAATGTTTTAGTATATTTAACCAGTATTTTATCTATTGTTAACATTTCTCTAATGCTTTTCTATTAAATTCGATAACAATTAAGATTTTTTGAAAAAAGGCTTGATTTTTTGAAGAGTGTTCGATATAATAATTAACTGTCAGGCGAAATGAAGTCCTGAGTGTTACCATGGAGAGGTATTCTAATGGTAAGGAGCCACATTGGAAATGTGGTGTGCCGCAAGGCATTGTGCGTTCGAGTCGCATCCTCTCCGCCAAAGTCCGTTGACTATTGTCAGCGGACTTTTTATTTGTTCCATACAGTTTTATAAAAAATTTGCAATACGTTTATAGTAAATCACAGAGGCGATGGTTTCCTTTTGGAGAACATCGCCTTTTATACTATACAAACTGCATATATACAGGTTTTGTCAAAATAAAAAAGTTTTACATATGGAAATTTGCATAAAAACAATAAACATAAAAGAATATAGTTGCTTTTTATAATTAAAATGCTATACTATAAATACATGAATTCTACAATTTTATATGCTGATAGGGGAGGATTCCATTGGCTCATTTATAAGTGAACGTCAAACAGAATGAAGATTTATTTCCCTGAATAGCGGAGGTATCATTTTCGGCTGTATTTGACATATGAAGGGGATTGGTTTTATCTGAGGTATTCATATACTTGTTAAGGTTTTCTGTTTTTGGACTTTTTAACGGGGTGAATATCTAAGTAGAAAACGGTTAAATCGTCAGTCCAATAGAACAGATGTTATATTTCTCAAGTCAAACTGCATTCTCACCATTATATAGGTAAAAGTGAGGTGGATT
>CALWJA010000071.1 GCA_944380875.1 uncultured Clostridia bacterium | reverse complement strand
CCCAAAAGGCGAAAGGGTTTCTTGAAACAAGCAGGGCAAAAGAGTTCTAAAGAAGAACTGCCCAAGCAGAGGAAAGGGCCAAAGAGGGCGGAAAAGTGGCGGCTGAAGGTTCAGACACACATTTGGGAGCAAGATGCCGGGAGTTCGAGTCTCCCCACTCGGACCATGTGAAGAAGCTCTGCTTTTCGAACTGTTTTATCGAAAAGCAGAGCTTCTTCCATTTTGAAGCATTGATTTGACTAGAATTTCAAAACTAAAAAGATTACGGTAGCAGAGAAAAATCAATAAAACCATAACGAAAATATTTGCTGAACGCGGATTTCTAGACAAAAGGGTATTCATAAGCCTTGTGTCTTATCTGCTCCGTAGAGATCTTCAAAGCGAACTGGTGATTTGTAAGTCAGTGTCTGATGCGGCTATACCTTGTTGTAAAAATGTATGTAATCGTCCACACTCTTTCGAAAACCTGCCTCGGAAGAGTAATCCTGCCGATTGGTTTCTCCCTTTTTGAAGGTGGCGAAGAAGGTTTCTACTATTATAGCATTGTCATAGGGCCGCCCTGAGTTGGAGAAGGATTGTGAAACGCCACACTGCTGGAACAGCAGGCGAAAAGTGTCTGAGATGTATTGTCCGCTCCGGTCACTGTGGAACGTCAATCCTTGGGGCAACCCGCACTCCTGAAAGACGCTTTGAAAGTAGCTGTTACCAGATGCGTACTGTTCTTGCGGAAGACGCGGTATCCAACCACCCGGCGGGACAACAGATCCAGAATTACACAGAGATAGAGCGCGTATGCTTTAACCTTGAAATAGGTGATGTCGCCACCCCAGATCTCATTTATTCGGGATACCTTAATATTCTGGCTGAGCAGAGTTCGCTTTTGATATTTCTGCCGTTTTTTGAAGTTTTACTATGCATCTTCCTGGACACTGACGAGATCTAATTCTCACATGATTTTGCGGACGCGCTCTTTGACGACACGGACACCGTTTTTCCAAGCACCACTCGGATTTTCCCCACACCATACGCTGCTTGCTATCGTCAAAGATCTGCTGCCCCTGAAGCATCAGATACCGCCTCACAGCCTATTGGTACATACTCCTTCATTCAGCAGTACAGGGTGCTTTGAGATATTTGCAATCGCCGACCAAGATCAGGAATCTCAATTCCATTTTGGTAGGACAGCACAACTTGCTTTTTGCCTCGGCTGGATATTGCTTTAGCATGGTAGACCCTTCTTTCACCTAAATGTCTACCATAATAATTCTATTCACAGTTAAAAACGCGACAGAGGACATTTTTTTACATTTCTTCTATATATTGTGGTTTTCTTCACGGGCAACATATTTATATATTTCCGCGCGTCTTTGGTTATATATTAATTGATATTGTACCTGTTTCCCATTGTAAATCAGAACAGAAAACTTTTCATCAGACAGAATAGCTGCAATTACAGCACAGTATTGCTCGATATCTTGGCGTGTCATTTCTTGTTTTCTAATTAAAACTGCAATATTCCAACTTTCTTTTTCTATAAAAAATGCCTCTAACCCATAAGCATAAGATGTCTCGACGATTTGAATGACAAGATCGTCGTTTGTGGTTTCATGGTATTTTTTCATGGCTGGAAGACAATCAATGTGGTCTATATGAATCAATGTATATGCTGTTTTATGCATATATAATAGAGTATCAAGGGTAGTCAGTACCATTTCTAATTCTTGACGCCCAATATATTTTGTAACCCTGTTTTTTTCTCCGTAATATATTTCAATTTTTCCATCAGTAGTACATGTATAGCTTCCATGATTTGCAATATTTCTCCATTGAGAGACCGTAATATCAAAAAATGAAGTTCTATACAAATCTTTGAACAACTCGCTATTCGATGTCAGACTATCAACTATGCTGCCCAGTTTTTTCTTGACTACTGGCCTATTGTGAGATACACAGTATATAGAGTCCAAGAACTGCAAAAATGGTTTTAGTGAGTTTTCAATACCATCTCCGATTAATTGAAACGCAGATTTAACAAATAAATCCAGTCTATCTGGAAATGTATCAATCCCATTTGTCCATATAATTTGGGCTCTACTTGCAAATCCACGAGCAATAGATGGGTAAGAACCTTTAAAAAGCCGTATACTTTCCGAATAATTTTGCTTTAAAGCGTTATTATACAATTGAAGGATCCAAGAGAGTCCATCTTCAAACAATGTTCCTTCAAAGAGTGTCTTGAATTTTGTATAATCGTAAAACAACGCTCCAAAATCAATAACCTTACGCAATTTAGCCTTATTAGTTACATATTTCTCAAATACATTAAATACATCATCACGAGTATAATTATCAACGGAACGAAGTTCCTCATTCAAATGTTCAATAAAAGCTAAATACTCTGACACTTAAATCATCTGCCTTTTATATAGAGGAATATGATGAATAATTATAATGCGGAATTTTCTTAGAAGCAATTGTGGGTAGGCTGCGGAACTCGCATGCTATTTTACATTTTACCAGATAACGCTATAAACCTAAGCCAATGGGGCATGATTGCGACCACGAAATGTATCAAAGCGATCCTGTTTGTGTTCCTGCCCGGAAAAACCGGAGACAAGGTAAAGTTGGATGCCTGCACCGGATGGGTCAGGTATATGGGACGCTTTTATGAAAACAGGACTTACACATTTGCGTTGGATCCCAGGCTGACCAAAGGCGAAGCGTAAGGTCTGCTGCTGGATCAAAAAAAGCAGAGCCGCTCTTGAAACTCAGCAGGGAAAATCCTGCCCAGTCGATTCATTTAGAGGGTGAAACCAGCCGATACTATTTGCAGCGGAAGTTTTACAGTGCTTCTGGGAAATGTGAACTGTATTGGTGATAATATGGCTCATTCTGCTCCCTTTTGGAAGACGTACTGGCCTCACGCAGATAAGAGGATAATGTGTAGCATAAAGTGCCGCCCGCTGAACATCCACGGATGTTAGCGGGCGGTATTCTTTGTAGCGTATGAAAAGCTGCTGCGCCTGATTCTCCGGCATTTGCCCTGCTCGCCGGAAGGACCTTTTTTCGGTAGAATAGCAACAAGAAGATCGGCCTGCCCTTAAGGTTAGCGGAGGGCCTGAAATCAGAAGATGAGGAGGATGAAAGATGCAGCACGAATGCAGAATCACAGTACTGGAGACCAAGGTGTTCCCGGAGTACCAGGAGAAGTATCTGGCAGATCCCAAGTCGGGCCCCTGTCCCTGCTTTCAGAAGGGAGATACCTTTTTGCTCAAGCGTACCCCAGAGCAGGATGATTTTTATCACATGATGAACAGGAAATTCTGTGGAGAGGCGTGGGACGCCATCAGCCGGTATGTCTACACCGCCTTGCAGGGTGGGTCGATCATGCACAAGTGGACCAACGACGAGCGGATGATGATTGCCTGCTGCAACGATGGGAC
>CALWJA010000070.1 GCA_944380875.1 uncultured Clostridia bacterium | reverse complement strand
CCAGTTTCGAAAAAATGAAGCCGTATTTTATGCACCAATGGCATTTCCTGTATAGAGCTGATAGTATCTGCCCTTTTCCGCAATCAACTGATCGTGTGTGCCGCGCTCAATAATGCGGCCCTGCTCCAAAACCATAATGCAGTCGGCGTTTTTAACGGTAGAGAGGCGGTGGGCAATAACAAAGGTGGTGCGTCCATACATTAAACCATCCATTCCCTTTTGTACCAACTCTTCCGTTCGTGTATCAATAGAACTGGTAGCTTCGTCCAGAATCAATACCGGCGGATCTGCCACAGCAGCTCTGGCGATTGCAAGAAGCTGTCTCTGCCCTTGGCTCAGGTTTCCTCCATCACCAATCAAAACAGTCTGATAGCCGTCCGGCAAACGGCGGATAAACCCATCCGCATTTGCCAATTTGGCAGCGGCAACGCATTCTTCGTCTGTGGCGTCCAGCCGCCCATAGCGGATATTGTCCATAACCGTACCTGTAAACAAATGGGTGTCCTGGAGCACGATGCCCAGAGAGCGCCTTAAATCACTCTTTTTAATTTTATTTATGTTGATACCGTCATAGCGAATCTTACCGTCTGCGATATCATAGAAACGGTTTATAAGGTTTGTTATGGTGGTTTTACCTGCGCCGGTGGAACCAACAAAGGCGATTTTCTGTCCGGGTGTGGCAAACAGCTTGATATTGTGCAAAACGACCTTTCCTTCTTCATAGCCAAAATCCACATCGTCAAAGACAATATCACCTTCCAGCTTTTTGTAAGTAATGGTACCGTCCGCCTTATGAGGATGCTTCCAAGCCCAAACGTTAGTGCGCTCCTTCGTCTCCTGCAGGCTGCCGTCCGCGCTTTCTTTGACATTTACCAATTCCACATAGCCATTGTCTTCTTCCGGCTTCTCATCCATCAGATCAAAGATTCGCCGGGCGCCCGCCATAGCCATAACAATGCTGTTCACCTGCTGGCTGATTTGGCTTACCGGCTGGGTGGAGTTTTTATTCAGTGTAAGGAAGGAAACCAGCGTTCCCAATGTCAGGCCCATATATCCGTTTAGGGCAAATATTGCACCTACCACTGCACACAGCACATAGCTGATATTGCCTAGGTTTGCATTTACCGGCATACTGATGTTGGAGAAGGTGTTCGCTTTATCTGCGCTCTCCCGCAGTTCTTCATTGAGTTTCCGAAACTGCTCCAGGCTTTTCTCTTCATGGCAAAATACCTTTACCACCTTTTGGCCGTCCATCATTTCCTCAATGTAGCCGTTCACCGTCCCCAGATCCTTCTGCTGTCTGGCAAAGTATATAGAGGATTTGGAGGCGATTTTCGACGTGGTAAAGAGCATGACACCTATGACCGCCAAGGTAATGACTGTCAGGGGAATATCCAGAACCAGCATGCTGATAAAAGAAGTGAGAATGGTTATACCGGAGTTGATAACCTGGGGGATGCTCTGGCTTATCAGCTGGCGCAGGGTATCCACATCATTGGTATACACCGACATAATATCGCCGTGGGCATGGGTATCAAAATACCGGATGGGCAAAGACTCCATATGCTGAAACAACTCCAGCCGCAGATTCCGCATGGTTCCCTGGCTGATATTGACCATAATACGGTTATAGCCATAGGCGCAGAAAATACCGATTCCATAGGTTACCGCAACTGAAACAAGTGCTGCCGCCAAATCGGAGAAATCCGGCGTCTGGGCTTTGGTCAGGGGCGCGATGTAGTCGTCGATCAGGCTTTGCATAAACAGGGTGCCTCGTAAAGTGGCCAGAGCAGAACCCAGGATGCAAACCACTACCATAAAAAAAGAAAATTTATAGTTCTTCAGCATATATTGCAGCACCCGGCGAAGGGCGCTCATCTGCTGCCACACACTCATTTTGCTGCTTTTCTGTGCTTTCATGCCTGCTCACCGTCCTTTCCTTCTGAGGCAGGCTCATCGAAATCCCCGCCGCCCTGTGTTTGCGCTTCATAAATTTCCCGATAAATGGAATTGGTTTTTAAAAGATTCTCATGGGTATCGAATCCATTGACTTCTCCGTTATCCAACACAAGAATCCGGTCCGCATCCTGCACGCTGGAGATCCGCTGTGCTACAATCAGTTTTGTAGTCCCCGGAATCTTCTTTGCAAAGGCTTCCCGAATCTTCGCATCTGTGGCCGTATCCACGGCGCTGGTGGAATCGTCCAAAATGAGAATTTTTGGTTTTTTGAGAAGTGCCCGGGCAATACATAGCCGCTGTTTCTGCCCACCTGAGACATTACTGCCTCCCTGCTCAATCCAGGTGTTATATCCATCCGGGAATCGTTCAATAAACTCATCAGCGCAGGCCAGCCGACACACCTCGGCGCATTCCTCCTGGGTGGCGTCCTCTTTGCCCCAGCGAAGATTATCCAGAATCGTGCCGGAGAACAGTACATATGCGAACCGTTCGGATCCTTACCGTCCGCTTATACATCATTATACGGATTTTTCATTGAAAGTGAATTTAGAATATGTTACTATTGGTAAGGAAACCTTTCTAATCGAATGGAGGATATCCAATGAATACCTTTCAGCTTTCCTGTTTTCTAGCCGTTGCAGAATATCTGAACTTTGCTAAGGCTGCGCAGCAGCTTCATGTAACACATCCGGCAGTCAGCCAACAGATCCAGTCGTTGGAGAAGGAATTAAATGTAAAGCTATTTCAGAGGACAACTCGTTCCGTCCGGATAACGGAAGAAGGAAAAGCATTTCTGCGGGATGCACAACAAATTGTAGCGATATCTGAGCGGGCTAAAAAACGGTTTGACGGCGTCATACCCGGAAACATACAAACATTATCCCTTGGATGCTATAATTTTCCCTGTATGTTTTTGCTTCCTGATGTCCTGAAGCAGCTTCGCACAGTCAGCCCCAATATACATCCCCGGCTTCAGGTAATCCCATTTCAGCATATATATCAAATGCTGGAAGAAGGAGATCTGGACGCAGTGGTAGGATTTAAAGAACCACCGGGCATCAAATTGCATGCTCTTTATAAAGAAATCACACAAGTCCCGATGGTTTGTGTCTGTTCCCCTCAAAATGATCTTTCGAAACAGTCGGAAGTTTCCCTTCCCATGTTATGTAATCAAAAATTGGTTCTGTTTGTTCCTTCCAAAACAATTCCCCCTATAGCGCAATTGCAGGGGCAGCTGATTGGAGATACGGCACCCTCCGATTTATATTTTTGTGAATCGGCTGAGGCAATCACAGTTTTAGTTATGGCTAACTATGGAATCTCCATCTTACCTTCCTTTTTAGTACCCGATATACCCATGATTTGCAGGATCCCGCTAAAAGACGTCCAAACCGCCTCTTTTGGCATCTACTATAAATCCCTGCAGGAAAATCAAGAATTGAAGAAATTTATACAATGCGCGAAAGATTGTTTTCAAACATAAGGACAGCCGCCGCCCAGCCATAAAGGAACATGATATAAAATCCCCCTGCTGTGGAAAAGCCACAACAGGGGGATACTTTATAATAAGAATTAACGCGGCTTTACTTGTCTCAACAGGCATACTTGTTTGCTATTTTAACTGTGTATGTTCCTGCCGTAATCTGGCTTTTGCTTCCTCCACTGTTTCCCCTTCTTTTGCCAGATAGTGATCGACAAAAGCATCTTCGATTTTTGTGTAACCGCCTACAACGGTATCTTCCACTTTTTCAAAAGCAGTAGTTACCTTCTCTGCGATTTTTTCATTTACTCTTACAAGTTTTGATTTTGCCATAACGCATTTTCCTTTCTTGCTTTCAGTATCAATAAAATTCCCAGCAGCAAAACGAACAAGCAAACAGCCCCACCGGTCAGCGCATTCATCTTATCCATCTGTTCTTTTTCTACGGAACCAAAGGTAACAAGCATAGATCGCTGTAAAGTTAATACGGATACCGCTACTTCCACATAACTGATATTGCGGATTACTACAAACAGAGGGGTAGAATCCCCATGCTGGCGGAAGGCTCTGATTGCCGTACCTGTAATTTTATAGAAAGTATAGGCTGCAATGGTAATCATTGTAATTTTGTCATACGCAATAGCTGTATTTTGAGACAGACTGATAAAAAGGATACATGCCAAAACCACGTTTAGCAGAAGAAGCAGGATTCCCGACAGCCTCATCACAAAACACTCTGAAATAGCTGCATCCCTCCGCACTCCCTTTCTGCCGCATACAACCACGCAAAACCGCATGACAGCTAAAATCATATAAAAGGCGCACATAGAAAAGAACCATAGGGATACTTGCATTACCCCCAGAATTCCTTGATAAACCGCATACAAAAAATTTAAGCTAAGGGATATTCCGGCCGATAACAGGATTCTATTCCGTTGATTTTCCGTTATAGCCCTGCCGATTCTTGTTTTGGAAAGCAGAGCAATACCCATCTGCCGAGGTTTCACTTTTTTATTCCTTTGATTAGAGGAAGGAGGCAAAGCAGAATTATAATACCCGCAAGTCCTATTCCAATTCCGGCAATCATATTGCCCCATACCATACAAAAGCACATTCCCACGCCCAAGACCAACACCCCCACAATTCCTACCATAAGGATAAAAATTGTTTTCCCCGAAATACGAAAAGGCTGTTTATGTTCCATTTTTCGCCATGCTATAGTTGTAACCAGCCCTAAAAGAAGACCTACACAACCTAAAACAATTCCGAGTTTATACGCACCCCACTCCTCAATCAATGCCATGCACATTCCCAGCGCAAACAAAACACCGCTTACGGTTCCCAGCATCATAGCAACCAAACTACTTTTTTTCATATTTAACACCCCTTTTTATTAAAACAACTGTTGTTGTTTTAATTCGTTTAGAGTATACTATTTCCAATACTGCAAAACAATCATCATTTTCACAACAAGTGTTGAGATAAAGAGGTATAGTATGAATACTCCAAATAATAAGCGCAAAAAAGAATCCTTGGAAAAAATAGAAAAAGTATTTATCGATCTGCTGCAAAATAAAGATTTAGACGAAATCCATGTATCCGATATTTGCAAACGGGCTGGGCTGAACCGAACCACATTCTATTCCAACTATATGGATATTTACGATCTGGCTGACTCTATCCGGGATAAATTAGAAACCGGTCTTGCGGACATATATCGGGAGGAAATCGCCACCGGATATAATAGTAACGATTACTTGAAATTATTCCGCCATATTCAAGCAAACCAAATTTTCTACCGCACATATTTTAAGCTGGGATACGATAATAATTATAAAATTCTGGCCTATGATACTGAGCTCGCCAAAAAACACTTTCAAAACCGCTTTATCAACTATCATATAGAATTTTTCAAAAGCGGGCTGACAAAGATCATTAAGATGTGGCTGCAAAACGGATGTCCGGAAACACCCGAGGAAATGCTAGAGATCGTCAAAAACGAGTATCAGGGGCGTGAGGAATTTTTTTAAAAAGCACAAAATAAAGACAATCATTCTTTGAAACATTTTTACATATTTTATTTTTGAGCATTCAAATATATTCTAGGGAAGTTTTGTAATATGCAGTGACTGCCATGCTGAAAAACAGCATGGCAGTCACGTAAATATGCATTGCACTTTCTGCAATATACAATTTTTAAAAGGAAATCAATCTCTTATATAAATTCAGTCCATAGAAATAGAGTAGGTGGATCCTTTTTTTATGTATACGGGGATTTTGTCCAATGGAGCCGAAACCGTAAATCTTTTGCCTCCCTGTATATTCTCGCCGGTTTGCAGGTCTTTCCAGAATCCTTCCGGCAGGTAGACTTCCCTTTCACGCATATTTTCATATAACACAGGTGCTACCAAGACTTCGCTTCCCAGCATAAATTGGTCATCCGTCTCCCAAGCTATAGGATCTTCGGGGAATTCATAAAACATAGTTCGGATTACAGGATCCCCTTTTTCGTGGGCTTCCTTCATAAGATCGGTGAGGTATGGACGTATTCTTTCTCTAAGGAACATATATTTCTTTAGAATATCATACACTTCTTCTCCGTAGCTCCAGACTTCGTTATCAGCTCCGCTGAACAGAACTCGGCTCATAGAACCTTCCACGGCATAGGGAGATTCTTTTTTCACCATAGGCTCCCGGACCCCATGCATCCGCATAACGGGGCAAAAAGTAGCATATTCAAACCAACGGACCAGGCATTCACGGAATTTATCATCATAGATATTTCCTCCGTGGAATCCTCCTATGTCTGTTGTCCACCAAGGGATACCCGCTATGCCCATGTTTAATCCAGCCGCAAACTGATCCCGCAATGAACGGAAACTGGAATCGATATCGCCCGACCAAATAAGCGTGCCGTATTTCTGAGAGCCTGCCCAGGCGCACCGAACCAAGTTGAGGATATTCTGTTGCCCTGCCTTCTCCATTCCTTCATACGCCATTCTTGCATATTGTTTGGGATAAATATTACCGATTTCCATATCGCTTCCCCTGTCGTAACGGAAGAAACGGAAAGCATAAGGATTAATTTCCGGCTCGGCTTCATCCAGCCAAAAAAGCTTTATGCCTTTGTCGTAATAATTTTCTTTAATTTTCGACCAAACATAAGCGCGGGCCTCGGGATTTGTAAAATCAACAATATTTACATCTCCCAGATATGCCCCTCTTCTGCCGGATTCAGCATGGATCAAATACCCGTTTTCTGCAATTTCCTTATAGTTTTCGCTGGCTTTTTCTGCTGTGGGCCAAATGGAAACCATCAGTTCAATACCCATCTCTCTCAATTCCCGAACCATCTCTTCCGGATCCGGCCAATAAACGGGATCGAATTTCCAGTCGCCCTGGGCCGTCCAATGGAAGAAATCAATTACAATTACAGAAATCGGCAACTGCCGTTTTTTATACTCCCGGGCGACGGAAAGAATCTCATCCTGTGTAAGGTAGCGCAGCTTACACTGCCAAAAACCGGTTCCGCAATCCGGCATCATGGGTACTTTTCCCACTGCATCCGCATAGGCTTCCTCGATTTCAGCAGGGGTATCGCCTGCCACAATCCAATAATCCATTTTGCGGGTGGATTCCGCTTCCCATTCTGTCAGATTCTTGCCGAAAGAAGCATATCCAATAGCGGGATTGTTCCACAAAAAGCCGTATCCGCGGCTGGAAAGAGTAAACGGAATGCTGGCCTGTGAGTTTCTGTGAGCCAATTCCAGCTTACATCCCTTCAGATCAAGATGAGGCATCTGATATTGGCCCATCCCATAAAAACGTTCCCCGGGCTGCGCTTCAAAACTTACTGTCAGTTTGAAATTATCCGTGCCTAAATTGGGTTCAAATTTTCGAGGGTGGATATCCAAGGCGCTGTTAAAAAGATCCTTTGTTTGTTCCAGATCTCTATGGGATCTATCCCTGTAGTATTCTTCTAAAAGGAGTTTCCCTTTCTGGTTAAAAAATTGGAGCAATCCCACTTCATTGATTTCACAGCGAATCTTTCCGTTTTGAATGGATGCAATCTTTCTATCAATTCGGATTATGGGCTCTGCATTTTCCTTCAAAGGGAGCAATGCAGAAATATCCGTATCGTCTTCAAAACCTCTTAATGGTGTCGCTCTAACCCGAAGCGCATCAGGTCCCCACGGTTCAATCCAAAGCAGTTCGTCCTCAACCCTGCGGCATAACTTTTTTCCAATTTGCGTGAACATACAACTTCTCCTTGCTATTTATTATTCGTTTCCATCAACAATATTCTGCATATCCTGCAAAATATCGGCTCCGCCCTGATTGGTCCAATCACTGACAAAAGTATCAAACTCGTCGATACTCTTTTTGCCGGTAATAACCTGCTGGACAAACTCGTCTTCCATGGCAATCAGATTGGTCCAATATTTTTCTGTATTTTCCGTCATGCTGTAGCTTACAGAACGAATCACATTGTCCGGTTCCAGCGTAGCAGCAGGACGATCCGTAATCATAAGAGAATACATTCTGGCGAAATTGTTATGGCTTGTATCCATATCATTTACTGTAGCAAAATCCTCTTTTGCCCAATCCATATTCGTGAATACTTCAGGAAGAGAAAGTATATCTTCGCGCAGATGTTTATATGCCGTTCCTTCCAGATCATAATCATCTATTGTGGTTTCTCCACGAGCGATACTTAGAAGAACATTATGCGTGTATTCGCTTTCATCCGATGCAGCCATATTATTTCTTAAAGGAAAATATCCAATGTTTTCTTTTGTCTCTTCTACAAGCATGGCTTCGTCACGAACATGAATATTGTTCATAACAATAACAGCTTTTTTAACATCTTCGCTGACGTTCTTGTTGACCAGAGTATATCCGTTGCCTAGATTTCCCATATGGATATTCCATTCCCCGTCATCTGTATAAAGGGGGTATGACTGCCAGTTGGCTGTGGGATCGTTCTGGAACGCGCTGAAATTGCCGTAGCCAAGTCCCCACCAGGAACACATATAAATGCCGACCTTACCTGCATTTATATTCTGCATGGAATCGGTCTGAACACCCATCTCCGGATTAATGAGGCCGTCTGCATACCATTTAGAGAGCAGTTCCAAAGAATTTTTAAATTCGGCAGTAGTGGAACCATAATATACTTTTCCGTCTTCTCCTTCCAGGAAGTAGCCCGGTGTTGCATTGCAAGCCTGGTAAACGGCGTCAAAGGTGCAGATTCCAGGGCTGGAAGCCAAGAATGTGCAATATGTACGGGTATTAGCCGCCGGCCCTTCAATAGCGTATGCGCACTTTCCTGCGTCAATAAACGCCTTGGCTGCTTTTTCCAGATCACCGGTAGTCTTGGGTACATCCAAATTCAGCTCATCCAGCCAATCCTGCCGGATAAAATAAACACAAATCTCACTGGCCTGCACGTCCAATCCAGGCAAGCAATATAAGGCTCCTTCATAGGTAGCTTTATCAATGGCTACATCGCCTGCCGCTCCCACAATATCCAGAACCTGGCGGGATGCATACTGATTGAAGACGTCTCCCAAATCTGCCAGCTGACCATCTTTTGCAGCTGTGAGCATGTAACTGCGCTCAGAAGTAACAAGTGCATCCGGCAGGCTATTGCTGGCAATAAGAGTAGAGACTTTTTGATTGTAGTTGGCGCCATCCGCTGTGTACCAATCCGTAATCACATTGATGTTATACGTATCTTTTAAGTACTTGGTAAAATAGTTATCTTCTACTGTAGATCCGTTTTCCTCCAGAGAAGTGTCGGTAGCGTTGACACTCCTGCCGATATGCACATCCACGGTATTCTCAAACTTCATAAATGCCCTGTCATCTGTCTCGCCCGCGGCTGCGTCCGCTTCATATTGAGACGAATCCACAGGTTTCCATGAAGCTTCCTCCTGATTGGACGACCCGGAACCGGTTCCGCTGCTGCTTCCTCCCGGACTGGAACCGGAACTTTCCTGGTTCCCGTTGCAGGCAGAAACAGTGGCCAGCATGATTGCGGCCATCAGGAATGATAAAATTTTCTTTTTCACGTTGATTTCCTCCTTTGTAGTTGGTTTACAATAGTCTTTCAGATCGAAATATCATCAGCTGGGTTTTATCCTTTAACAGCTCCCAGCGTAATGCCTGTAACAAAATACCTTTGAATAAACGGATATACCGCCAGCATAGGAATCATGGAAATAAACACTTTCGCAGCATCTAAAGCTTTATTTGAATTTTTTAACAATTCTTGATATTGCTCCGTAGTATACGATACATCCGGGGAAATTTTTACTACTATTTGCTTTATGTATGTCTGAAGGGGGTACTTTTCCGGGGTATTCATAAACAGCAAACCCTGAAGATACTCATTCCAATGCCCCACACTGACAAAAAGAACTACTGTAGCCAAAACGGGAACGGAACAGGGAACCACGATTCCCCACAAAATTCTCCACGGTCCAGCGCCGTCTACAACGGCTGCTTCTTCCAAATCTTTTGGAAGCTGCCGGAAAAAGCTTATGATCAATATAACGTTGAAAACAGGAAGGCTCCCGGAAAGAATAAGGGCCCATATGGAATCGATAAGGCCGTAATACTTTACCGTCATAAACCAGGGAATGGTTCCTCCGCTGAAAAGCATGGTAAAGATTAATACCCACATACAAATATTTCGGATCTTGAACTCCTTATTTGTTTTGGAAAGAGGATATGCGATCAAAATCATTACAACCATGCTTATAACGGTTCCCAATACCACTCTTTGCACCGAAACCCATACGGAACTGAAAAACTCCCTGTCGTTCATAATCAAGGAATAAGAACTCAAATTGAACCCTATGGGGGTCATCACCACTTTTCCCGCATCCACAGCTTCTTTTGCAGAAACAGACAAACAAAATGTATACCACAGGGGATAGAGACAACTGGCTGCAAGAATTATCATCAGCATCGTATTGAAGAAGGTAAAAACTTTGGAACCAACCGATTTACTTCTTATCATTTGTGCCCACCCCCTTAAAAAATTCGATAATCCGCAAATTTGCGCGCCAATACATACGATGCGGAAATCATAATTAAACTGACAACAGATTTCAGTAAGCCCGCGCAGGAAGCTAAACTATACTGCATATTCACAAGGCCGATCCGGTAAACCCAAGTGTCTATAATATCGGCTGTTGAATAAACGGAAGCATTATACATGTTGAATACTTGATCGAAACCGCCGTTGAGTATACCTCCCAAAGAAAGTGTTCCCATCAGCACAATAGTGGGAATCAAAGATGGAAGGGTTATATGGCGGATGGATTTCCATCTGCCCGCCCCGTCTATAGCAGCCGCTTCATATAAATTGGGGTCAATTCCCGTTAAGGCAGCTAAATAAATAACCGCTCCGTATCCAAATTCTTTCCATACATCGGTGCCGATAAGAAGCTGGCGGAATGTATCGGCATTTCCCATAATTACGGAAGGCTCCACGCCAAACCATCCCAAAACCAGGTTTACAACACCTGTATATCCAAAAATATTGGACATGATATTGGCCAAAATCACCCACGAAATAAAGTGCGGAAGGTATACAATTGTCTGCACTGTTTTTTTAAATTTTACATTTCGTACTTCATTTAAAAGTACGGCAAAAATAATAGGAATCAAAAGATTCAAAACAATTTTCCCAGTAGCAATAATCAAAGTATTAGCAAGGACTTGGCGGGTATCCCCCAATCGCCACAGGTATTCAAAATTTTCCCAGCCGACCCATTCCGAACCAAACCAGCCTTTGCTTGGAGAAAAATCCTGAAAAGCCATAAC
>CALWJA010000069.1 GCA_944380875.1 uncultured Clostridia bacterium | reverse complement strand
GAGCCCGTTTACAGCTGGAGCCCGGAAACCGGCAGCAAACCCAGTGGGACGAACACCGACCCATATGCAGGAGTGGATCCTACCATTTCCGCCCCTGATAACGATGATCCAAGCGCTTTGTCTTCTCAGGACTGGAGTGAGCTTCTTTCCTCAGGAGAATCGGCAGAATCTTCAGATTCTGCTTCATCCGAAGAGGCTAGTTCTTCCGTGTTAGGTTCATTAAAAAGCAGAGGAGACAGCTCCTGGCTGTTGCTTGTGGGTATCATTTTAATCGTAGTGGGTGTTGGCGGCATTGGAGGCTTCGTATATCTCCAGTTTATCCGCCCAAGGAGAGTGCATCATAATACATTGGAGGATATTTCCCAGGAAGATACCCAGTTTATAGATCTGGGGGATACAGGGGAAATTCCCACAGAATTTGAGGACATTTCTTCTTATAGCACGGGTGCGCCTTCTGATGATACGGTAACAGGCGAAAAAGAAACACCCAAAGATGTGGATGACACCATTGATATTTCTTCTCAAACTAAAGAAAAGATGGATGAGAATCCCTATGGACAGGCTAGGCCGGTGGTAAAGAAAGCTCAGGCAGAAACCACCCAGGTTCCCCCTGTCCCGGATGGATATACGGATATCAGTTCCCATGCCGAAACGGCTGTTCCAACCAAGCCTTCCATTCCGAAATTGAATGAGCACCAGGCGCAGAAAGCTGCCCAGGCTCCTGGAAAAGCAAAGGATGGAAAAGACTCCGGCGATTTTGACTGGGATCAGTTTTTTAATCAAAAATAAAAGGGACTACTTTATATAATCTCCTTAGATAGCTATGCTCTAATAAAGGCGCCGCAGAAGTTAAATCCTTCTGCGGCGCCTTTTTATATTTTTTCTGCAATTCATCTATTTAAGCAGCTTTTCTTCCTATGCACCCATTGAAAGGCAGAATTCTTTTTTAGGCGACGCTGGGCAATTTGGTTTGGAAAGTGATGTTTTTCCCGTCGCAGACAGCCAGGATAGTGCCCTGGGTATCTGTGCGGTAAATGGAGATTCCAGCATTTTGCAAGCGTTTAACAATCGTTTCATCGGGATGGCCATAATCGTTGCCAACTCCGCAGGAAATCACGGCACTGGCAGGAGATACCGCTTTGAGAAATTTGGCGGAAGTGGAAGTTTCACTGCCATGATGCCCGCATTTGAGCACATCCGCCTGTATTTCTCCCTTTCCGGCCAGGATTTCTTTTTCTACCTGTGATTCTGCATCCCCGGTGAACAGGAAACTTTTCTCTCCGTAGGAAAGACGACTGACAATGGAATAATTATTCAAGTTATCATAGCTTTCCGATACAGGGGCAAGGCTTTCCAAAACAAGGCCCTCTTCTTCATACAGTGTCATCCCAGCAGTAGTTGCGGTTGCCTTCAGATCTTTTTCCGAAAGAGCTTCCAGCATGGATGTATAAACTCTGGTGGTGGGAACTTGTTCTTCCGCGACTTTCGGCATGTAGAACTCGGTAATAGGGAACGATCGGATTACATCAGCCATACCGCCGATATGATCCGCATGGGGATGGGTGGCAATAACGGCTTCCAATTCCTCAACGCCTCTGTCTTTCAGCCACTGAACTAGTGCTTCCCCGGTGGCGGCTTCCCCAGCGTCGATCAGAATATTTTTGCCCTGTGGTGTTTGGATGAGCTGGCAATCAGCCTGCCCGATATCCGCATACCAGACCCGCAGAGTTCCCTCTGTTTCCCCGGAAACAACAGGATTTCCGGAAGAAATCTCTTGGCCGGGTATCCCGTAGGTTTCCAATGACCAAGCGAAAAAAGCCACGATCAAAACCGCCAGGGAAGACCAAAGGGCTCCTTTGCGTGTTCTGTTGGATATTTTCTTTCGTTTTTTGCGTGATGCCATAAAACAGTCCTCCAGTCTGCATATGCCTTAAATGGCGGCATATGCGGGGAAAAAAGAAAAGCATCTTTACCGCCGCCGGAAAAGCGGGGAGATGCTTGTTATGCCGGATACTCCTATCCGGCAGGCCAAAACATATTTGGGGCTGAAAGCAGCCGGTATGCTCAGGATTCTTTTTTTCCAAAAAGGTTGAAACGGAAAAGATTGGTTTCATCCTCCGGGTCTTCACATTCCACAAAGGCCTCGGCAATTTTTCCGCCCTCGATCAGCTGGGTCAATCCCACCAGCTGGCAGAGCTTGCTTTTCAGATTGAGCCGGTCGCCTTCCCTTGTGACCAGATAAACAGGGCCTTTGCAGGATTCCAATTCCCGCAGGAATTCCGGAACATTGACGTCGTGCAGTTCAATTAAAGCCATGGCAAAAACCTCCTTTTAAAATGGAATGCTTTGGGGATGAGCGCCATAGGCGTTCATCCCCATTATATCATGTGTATACGGGATGTCAATAAAATCACAAAGGTGATATTTCACAAAACCGGGAACGCAGATTCCAGGAGGATACTCTCCAGTTTTCGTTTCCCGAAAAAGGGGATCAGGGCTTTTGGGCCTTTATCAGCAGAAAATTCGGTTTGTGCTTTTCTTTTTCCAGGGAAGGAATACGGCCGAAAGCTTCTTTGGGCGGCAGAGGTTCCCGCATTTCCTCTATACAAAATCCCGCTGCGCACAGACCGTTTACAAGGTCGGAGAAAGTGCGGTGATATTTTACCACACCGTCTATCATCCAGTGGATGCTGCGCCGTCCCGGCCGGGCGTAATCCGTCACAACGTAGCCTTCCTCCTTGCCGTCTGCGTTTTGCAGCCATCTCACCCCTTTTTCAGGGGCGGTTGTAAGAGGATGTTCCTGGGAAAAAAGAAATATGCCTTTGGGAGACAAAAGGGAAAAGATATCCCGGGCAAGGGCTTCAAAATCTTCCACATAGTGGATAGCCAGAGAGCTGACAACCACATCAAATTCATTTGGCCGGAAAGAACGGATATTTTCCATGGGCATATGGATGTATCGGATCTCTTTTCCCGGATTTTCCTGCCGGGCGACCGCCAGCATTTTTTCGGATATATCCACGCCTGTTACGGCAAGGGCTCCCATTTCCTCAAATGCTAGGCAGTTTTCCCCATAGCCGCAGCCAAGATCCAAAATTCGTTTTCCTCTTATCTCTCCCAGCATGGAAAAAAGGGCCGGCTTTTCCGTAAGAAGATTGGCGCAGTCGGGATTTTGCCGAATAGCCCGGTAGCCTTCAAAAAAGATTTCGTTGTCAAATAAAATCTGCCTGCACATAGTATCCTCCCTTTCCATGATTTCTTTCATAAGTATATATAAAAATACAGCTTTGCGCAAATTTACGAAAAAGCGTATCAGCTTCCTGTGCTGCGGTAATGCCGGACTCCGAACCGCCACATCAGAAGGGAAGTGCTCAGAAAACCAATTCCTGCGGGCAGCGAAAGGAGCCCTTTCCAAAGAGGTTCCCCCCATCCGCAGAGCACGGAAGCGGGATAATAGCTCACGGCCAGGATGGGAATGAGAAAAGTAAATATGTTTTTCAGGAGCCGGGGCATATAAGGCATAGGGCAGCGGGTTACCTGATACCCGCCGTTTGTAAAAATATAGATCCATTCCAGCCCCTTGATGGAAAAAAAGGAGATCCCGGAAGTCCATATAAAAACACCCATATACAGGAGCATCCCTCCGCAAAGGCTATATAGAAGAAAAAGTATTTTTAGCGGCGTCATAGGGATTTGCAACTGCCAAAGACACCAGGCAATGGCTATGCATCCGCTTAATACCCGCGCGGCCCGATGAATGTGGAAAACCGATCCCATCACCTGCACCACTGTAGAGCGGGGCCGGAGCAGAACCCGGTCGAATTCCCCGTTTTGCACCATTTTATAAGGAAAGGAATCAAACCCACGGCAGAAGGTTTCGGCCAGGCCGAAAGCGGTTATGGCCATAGAATAGATCAGGAGGATTCTTTCCATACTCCATTCTCCAATGGAACCAAACCGGGCAAACATGCATATGGAACCGATGGGATCGGTTATGACAACAAGAAATACCTGCGGAATCATCATCCACCAGCCTTTATATTGAATGCCGGAAAGAAACTGCAGACGGATGTAGCGAAAGTAAAGGCGAAAACTGTTCAGAGGTTTCTGATTCTTCCGCGGAATGCTTTTTCATACATATCCCATGTGTGCGTTTCATTTTTATCCCCCCTGTACGACTATGGTTTTCAGCCGGCGGTGCATCAGGCGCCTGCCCCAAAACAGAAAGACGGCGGACCAGAAAATCGGAAGACTCAGCAGCAGCCAGGCGTCCGAAAGAGGCATGGTCCCCAGATACAGGCGAAGGGGCAGATCGGTATAGCCTGCAAAGGGTTGCAGGAGAAGAAAGGGCTGCAGGAAATCCGGCCATAGCTGAAGAGGCAGATAGGTGCCGCCCAGCACCATGGCCAGGAGAAAGATCATATAGCAGGGGCCATTACCCCAAGGCACATTCAGGCGAACTACACATAGAAAGGTGGAAAAGGAGAAACAGAGGATCCAAGCACCCACACAGCCTACAAGAAAAAGGAGAAAAGCCAGCGGAGAAGCGGGCGGGCCGAGACGCCAGGCGGGGGGCGGGAGAAAGCCTGCCAAAAGGATGGGGACGCCTCTCCACAATAAGGGGGAGACGGCCCGGGCTGCGTTTTGAGCTGCCCATAGGCTGTGCAGATCCATGGGGCGGCAAAGCTCGATTCCCACATCTCCGCTTTCGATTTTTCGCAGAATATCGGGATTGAAATTGGAGGGCTGCATGAGAAGCAGGAATTCCGCCAGCCAAACATAGCTCACTGTCTGGGAAAGGCTCATACCGTTGGAGACTCCGGGCAGGGAGACGTTGTCTGCATATGTAAAAAAGACGGTGTAGACGACGATTTGAATCAGCACCCAGAATATACTTGTGGCAGCGCCCGTTAACCCTGCGGCCCTGTATTGAATGGATTCCAGGAATTGGATTCTAAAAATGGCAAGATAGGCCTTCTTTGGGCTTTTATAATCGGTATAAGCGGCGGGATTTCTCCCGCCGGGATCGGTTTTCTCTTCTTTTTTGTATCTATCTTTTTTATGCATTTCGGTTGTTTCCCTCCTTTCAGGATAGATCCAGGGATCGATACATGGAGGCTACCATTTCGTCTACACTCTGCTCTTCTACTACTATATCCTGAAGGGGAAGGAGCTTTGCCAGAGCGGATATCAACAGATGGGCGGGAGTACTGCGGGAGTCGAAAATGGCCGTATAGGTTTTCCCTTCCAGTTCCCAGCGGAGAATACCCTTTGGAAAATTCTCCGGCAGCTGAACGTTTTCCTGCAGGGTCGCCCGGATCCGGTGTAGAGGAGCGTAGGTTTCTTTCAGTTCCTGCAGGGTGCCGTCATACAGCAGGCGCCCGTGGCCGATCGTCATTACACGGGAGCAGAGGGCCTCCACGTCATCCATATCATGGGTGGTTAAAATCATGGTAACGCCGTTATTTTGATTTTCTTCTTTCAGAAATTGCCGCAGAGAGAGCTTGGATACGGCGTCCAACCCGATTGTGGGTTCATCCAGAAACAAAATGCGGGGGCGGTGCAGCAAGGCGGCGGCTACCTCGCAGCGCATCCTTTGCCCCAGGGAGAGCTGGCGGACAGGGATGGAAAGCAGTTTTTCAAGATCCAGAGCGCGGGTCAGTTCCCCGAGCCGCTCTCCGTAGAGGTTTGCAGGAATACCGTAAATATCCCGCAAAAGCTCAAAGGAATCCTGGGTGGGCACGTCCCACCAAAGCTGACTCCTCTGGCCGAACACCACACCGATATTTGCCACGTGGGAGGCTCGTTCCCGCCAGGGTGTTCTCCCAAGAATTCTGCATTCTCCCTCTTCGGGGGTCAGAATACCGCTCATTACTTTTACGGTGGTGGATTTCCCGGCCCCGTTGGGGCCGATATAACCGACCAGTTCCCCTTCTTCTATGGAAAATCCGATATGTTTCAGAGCCTCCACCCTATGGGTTTCTCTGTGAAACAGAGATCGAAAGGCGGCGTGATTTCCCTTAGGCCGCTCGGAAACTGTGAAATGTTTTGAAATATCCTTTAATTCAATTTGAGCCATACATATAACCTCCTCCTTTCACCAACTACAAAAATGTTTGCCGGTTCCCTATTAATACCGGTTCCAGAGGTTGTGGAGAAATGTGCGTATCGGGATTGAGAACTTTTTCAGTATACAAATCTTCTGGGCATGTGTAAAAGACAGAAATAGGTTTGCTATTTCCTTTTTCTATAAGGAATGACTTGCAAGAAGACATTTTATCTCGTTTTCAAAGAAATACTTGACAAATCATAGGTTTGTTTGTATGCTATATACATAATCGATGTGAAAAATACACCGGTCTTCTATTTTACTATCTTTTTACGGTCGATTAGCTGAAAATGTATTCCATACGGATGTTTATACCTGTGCCGAAACGAGCACAGGTTTTTTATTTGTATCAAGCGGACTCACTACCACGGCATGCAGAAAGGACCATAAAACTCCAAATAGAAAATACTTCGGGGCGAGAGCTTTGGACTCTTGCTTTTTTCTTTCTTTGGAGTATACTGGCTTTATACGAGTGTCAGCAAAAATTGGGTGAGGACGATTTTTCTGATATGAACACTAATCATAGAAGGGAGTTTTTGTATTGAGTGCAAGGAAGACGCCGGTAAACGGAGAGATAATGGAAAAAATTTCCCAGTGGATCGACAGCCACAAAG
>CALWJA010000068.1 GCA_944380875.1 uncultured Clostridia bacterium | reverse complement strand
AATTCCTGTATTGAAAGCATTGTTTTATCCTCCTGCTCTTTTATTTTCGATATTCCGCTTCCTTTCCGGATTAAGCGTATGCTTCCACATAATAGCAGCCGCTGTCTTCCCATGCGTCCATAAACTGGGAGGCCGGTACTGTGATCGCATGTCCGTCCATCGTACCGGAATCATTGATAATAACCATTGGCTCCGAACCGGAATAATCGATCCCGATAACTTCTACCGCGTGGTTCGGATCGTTCGGCGCATAGGTCTCCGTATTCCCGTACCAGATTTCATTCCCGTCCACTGCCACGACGACTCTTCCCCCGTTTTCAAGACAGTTATGAAGGTCCTCTATATCCCCGCCAAAGTCTTTCTCCGTATCAGCGCCGAGATAATTCAGAATCTTATCCATATCCTCCATGGTAGTCCCGCTTCCATCGTACCAGCCCTGCTCTGTGGCGACGTCTATCATCTGCTCAGGGTCAATATCCTGGCCGGTCATGCCTTCATACGCCATCACCTGCGCATAAATCGCGCAGGGGCCGCTTTCTCCCTGATAGTCCCAGCATTGCTCGTCCACAGCAGGTGTTCCCACTACCTGGGACATATCGGTTTCCGCGGGATTAAACTGCTCATATCCCGCGTCAAAGCCTCCGCCTTCGTCTACCGGGACATATCCGCTGTCCGGGCTTCCGGTAAACATGGCCCATTCCTCCGCGTCCATGATCTGTGTTGTTTCAAAAACAGTATCGCCGTTGGCGTCTTCGCCAAAAAACACACTGTCCGCGATTCCATCCCCGTTTGTATCAACATCCATAAGGGCGGCGGAATAATCGGTAAACCCATCGCCGTTTGTGTCCTGATACACAGAGACAAAATCCACAACGCCGTCCCCATCTGTGTCTACCGACGCGGTAATGGTATCGAACACGCCGTCTCCGTTCAGGTCTTCGTATAACGCTTCCCCATCTGTAATTCCATCGCCGTTATAATCCGTTCCTGTGGTCAGGCTGTCCGCTCCCTGGGATATGGTGGGATCCTCGCCGTCTAAGTTCCCCAAAAAATCCATAAAATCATTCATGATCCGTTTCCTCCTTTTCAGTATCATTAGCTTGTCTCCATTATATCGTTACAGGGACAGGCTGCCACCCCTTTTGCCGTATTGGACGGCCAAACTGCAGATTTGGTCTTATCCTGTAAATTTTGCTCTTATATTGTGGCTTCCCATGGGAAAATGCGGTTAACGTCTTTATAATACCGCTTGCTGATTCCGAGCGTTTCTCCGTTGCTCAGTATCAGATTCCGTCCCGTGCGGTCAAGCTGGTATATACTGTCGATATTTACGAGGAAACTTTGATGGCATCGGAAGAATGTTTCTTCCGGAAGCGCTCTTTCCACATCGTCCAGAACGGCGGCAAAGGCACACACATCCTGCGGCCGTACCGTATGAACAATTACCTGATGAAGACGGCTTTCCAGATATAGAATTTGCCGGTAAGGGATCCTCACGCTTTTCGCTTTTGTATGGATGCAGAAGCATTCTTCATGTTTTCTGTGCAGATGATACAGGCAGGACTGTAATGCTTTGGATACCTCCCCCTGCCCGTCTCTATCTGAATGTATCCACGCCGCAGGCTTGTACCGCATATAGCCTGATACTTCCTCCGCAGGCGTATCCAGAAGAATATACTCCGGATTGGAAGGAGTGTGTTCCATAAGCATCTGCGCATACTCTTTTTCAGCCGTATCAATGCAAATGATGTCAAATTGATATTTCCCGTTCAAAAGGTTCTCTGAAAACTTCTGTAAATTTTGAATGGAGTACACCTTTCCATAGACCCGCGACTGTTTTAAGCTGTTTATAAAATCCTGTAAAACTTTTTTCCGCTGCTGGCTGTCGTGATGGTATACCGCAATTTCAATCATAAATACGGCCTCCTTCCCGGCAACCGAATCTCTTGAAAAAAGCAAAAAAAGGCACAGAAACCCTTCCAAAAGGATTTCTGTGCCTTTTTCGATTCCAAATAACATTCTCGAAAAGGCAGACTACCTCCGTATGTATGTATGTATGTATGTATGTATGTATGTATGTATGTATGTATGTATGTATGTAAAAGTTTACCCATGATGTTCATTGCTTGTCAATCCTTTTTACGCAAATTTTACAAAAAACGCATTCGATCATCTTTAACTTTATATTTTATTTTATCGAATTTTATCAAAAAAATCAACCCTATTTTTGCACATACGCTTTTACGAGACACATAGGTATCATGTATACTATTAGAATTCCAACTGAGCCCATGCTGAAACTCCTAATCCGAAGAATCACCTAGGAAAGTCCAAGACTTGAAATTGTATGAGAACTATCAACTATATTGTATCACCACTATCCAGACCAAACCACTCTTGCACGAATACAGTCATTTGATATAAAAGGATTTTCCCAGTACCGGCTATCCACAGACACGTCTGTATTATCTCCTAACATAACATAACTGTTTTCTGGGACGATGATTACGCGTGTAGCTTCTCTCAATTCGGTATTCACTGATACAGATCGGTCTCGATCATTGATATAGACGGTATCTCCCGGTACAGCAGCAATGCGCTTAACCAGACATCGTCCTTCCTTTTCAAAGATTACCACATCCCCTCGGTACAGCTCGCCATACAATCTATTTCCAACGATGAAGCTATCGGCCGGTATGGCCGGCTCCATAGATTCAGAGGGCACATATCCCAGAAAAATCACAAATCGAAGCAACAGGAAAACAATGAGGCAACACAGTAGTGGAAACCACAAAAATTTAACAAGCCTTTTTATCACTTGCATCTTCATTTCCCTCCTCAATGCATATCATCGGCAATGTAATCCTTCGTGACCCCATCTGTAAATGTAACCTCAATCATAAATGGATATGGGCTCACGGTATACTGTTTGGCTTTTGCTGTAACAACTTCACGATGGCTTTCTTCACAGGCAATTGCTGACTCAAACGGATCAAATTCTCTTCTGCCTTTTGAACAGCGAAAAAAAGTAGGCATGGCGATTTCCTCCCTAAAAAATCTCCTATAAACAAAAAAATCGGCGCCTCCCGTTTTTGGAAAGCGCCGATTGTGTTATCAGTTTATATTTTTATATTCCAGCAAAGCTGGGTCAGATCTCAGATACTTGCGGGCTTTTGACATCCATGCAGCAACGTTTTTGTCATTGGCGCCCATCTGTTCACCGATTTCTCTGCAGGTATAGCCATCAGCCATCAAGCGCAAGGCCCGAATCCCTTTTGCCACAATTCCTGATGTCTTGCTTTCTGCCAGGTCGAGAATTTTAGAAAGATCGCTGATATCCTCAATTTGATCAGAGGCAGAACTCACATGCCATGGCATAACTTCCGGATCCGTTGCCAGTTCCGTGTAGAAACGTTTGGCATAAATCAAGGCATCGCAAATGCTGTGCCAAATCAGGCGGTAAGCATAGGTAGAAAAGCAACCGCCTTTATCTGTAGCCGCAGCCTTACACAACCCGATACAGCCGATCTGAAAGATATCATCATAAGTGTAGATACCCAGTTGATTCGGATTGTGAATTTTATCCTTAATGACCTTTCCTACCAGGCCTATATTATCATTTACCAGCTGTCGCTGTTTATCATTTAACGTCATAAGGCAGCAGCGCCTCCTCTCAGGCTTGGTGAGCCTGAACATCTATTATGTGCGGGATTTCGCTGCAGCAACTTCTGGCTCTCTTTAATAACCTCCCGGCAGTAATAATCGCCCAGATATCCAATATGGGCCTGAGAAAGAGGAACCTGCAATAGGTCCGCCAGCCAAAGGTAAGCATCCCGCTTACCCATTATTCCGCTGAGATATAACTGGTCAAAATAATGATGCGCTTCATTGCGCAGCGCACGCAATTTCCGGTTTGCCGGCACTCCAACCGGTATGGTTGTACCAGGATGTGTGCGTATATAGGTATCACACTCCGGATAGTGTTTACATACATATAGCATGGTGTGATTAGGGTTTTCACGATAGATCCCGTCCGCACTGCGCAAAATCATAGTCCCGCCACAATTCGGGCACCGCATGCTGAGAGATTTCTTCTGTTTCTTTTTCTTGTGATTCATTCAAACTTCACCTCCATTTCCAGATAAAAGAAAAAGCCGGAAAACCGCATGGAAATACAAGACGGCAAAGGAGAAGTTCACAATCATCTCCAGCATCCTGTTGATTGTCCAAGCAGCCTTCCGGCTCATAATAATCAGATGTGGCTTGCGCCGTATGGATCGCTCTGTGCGCAAAATCCGTAACAGGTTCCACATCCGCGGGATGTGTATTGGCGGAAGGGTACCGTCTTCCGCACCTGAAAGCCTGAGCGCAAGCCCCTGCCATGATTTAAGAATAGCACAGCGCCCTCCATTTGTCAAGCGTATTTGCAAATATTATTTTAAATATTGTAAAAACATTTTGAATATTGCTGTATTTTCGTTTTTAAATCAGTCTGGAAATTCATCATTTTCATCGCACTCAGTCTGACGGTTATCCCGGCTATTTCCCTTCTTGACAACGTGCAGCGCAATCAAACAGCCTACAGCCAAAACCAGACCACCACCGAAGAGCAAGATATTCTCTATTGGAATTCTGTCAACATTAGCTTCTGCATTTTCCGCCGATTGCAGTTCTTCACTGGAATCCTTAGAAGATGAATTTTCAGATGTCGTGCGTTCTGTTATGGCAGGGGCTTGCTGTTCATCTTCCGGTGAGGGGACTGCAACAGTTGAATTCAGGCAAGAGAGCACATAACTCGTACTGCCGCCAATTTCCAAGGAAAGAATCCCGGTATCATCCACAGCAATGGCGTCGGGATATACTCCAGCATCTGTCCGTAGCTGAAATTCAACTCCGGACCATTCTGGTCCCAGCTGTATTTCCAGTTGAGAGGGCTGGACTACCTGCAATTCTGTCCCATCTGTATCTGCGTAGACAGTGTCTGCAGATATACCAGCAATACAGATTGTAGTGGCAAAGACAGCAAGAAGCCTTTTCAAGATTTTTTTCTCCTTCATCGTGTTCCTCCACCTCCGTTCAAAATCCTTTTTTTCGTTTCAACAGCCTCCACCGCCTGCTGTACGGCACCACATTTTAAGCAAATCCCATCACCTGACCACTGGTGCTGGCAGGTCTCTGTGAAAGTGTTTTCTCCTTTTCGACTTCTGTGTTCTCGGTTTCTCGGCCGAGAGCGCATATAACTGCTGTCATTTCGCTTCATAGTGACCTCCAAAACAGGAATAGGGGGCTGCTTGTCGCAGCACCCCTATTCATTATTTTTACTGCATATTTTCAGTTTTTCTGGATTTACGAACCTTCTTGAAATAGAAGATACCGGTACCCGCCATACCAGCTGCACCGGCCAGCATCAAGGCAATCCACAGTACCAGATTGGAATCGTCTCCAGTCTTCGGAACATCAACTGTGACCTTATCGTTATGAATGTCTACGGTCAAAATTTCATCCGCCACCAGCGTTACGGTAACGGGATCAGCAATTTGATATCCCGCACTGGCCTCATTTTCCAGTTCGGTCACCACGTATTCGCCGATACGCAGGTTATCGATGAAGATCTCTCCTCTGGAGTCAGTGGTAAAGGTCATATCATATCCATTTACACCAGTGACTCGGAACGCAAAACCTTCAACCTTCCCATCATCGGTGGTTTTGATAATCTTCAATGAACCCTTTTGAGCCTGATTGATGAAGCCTTTGCCGGCCTCATTCTCAATCTCATAGGTTTCACCGTTAGCCTTCACCATCACATAGTAGGCATTTTCGTCAAGGACGAATCCTTCCGGAGCCAATTTCTCTTTTACCAGGTACCCGCTATAAGGCAAATCCTCCATCCAGTAAACGCCTTCGGAGGTCTCTTCCATCTCACCCACAAGCTCATCATCCTCATCAAGCTGCTGGTTGTCATTGCTGTCACGATACACTTCAAAAACAGCACCGCTGAGCTTATGGTCCGGATAATCTGCATCGTATTTGGTCAGGGTCAGTCTGCCACGGATGAGTTCGTTGGAGATTTCAATTTCTACAATTTGTTCATCCTCAGAAACGGTCACCGGGAATAACTCTTCGCTGAGCAGGAACCCCTCCGGCTGTGCGATTTCACGCACGACCCAGTTTCCAACTGGTACCTGGTCAAAACTGAAAGCGCCATTTTCCGCAGAAATATCCGTCATCAAGGCTGTCTCCTCGGTGAATTCTTCAGTATCAGCGGTAAAGAGGCCAATCAAAGCGCCTGCAAGCGGCTCGCCGTTTTCATCTACTTTCAGACCGGATACAGAACCATATTTCAGTTCATTGAGAACAGCTTCTCCGTCATTGGCTGCGATCTCCACCACGGGTGTATCCTGTCCAGCATAGCTGAAAACTACTGGGAATTTTTCATCGGTCAGCAGGTAGTGAGAATCCGTTGCCATCTCCTGCAGGTAATAAGAACCAAAGGGCAAATCACTCTGGCAGGATACGATGCCTTCCGCGCTGACGGTGACGATTTCAATCAAACCACCTGCAGGAATTTCACTACCATCGGCAGCTACCAGCACTTCATCTGCGTACAAGCCAAAGGTGACGCTGGAGATTTCACCATTTTTACCAATACCAAACAGGTCATTGGTTTCCATAGCTTTCTCCAAAGAGATTGCTACATGCTGGCGCTCGTTATAGAAACCGGCAGATGTTTCGGTCAAGGATACCGTCTGGCCCGCATAAGCCAATTCTACAGTTTGCGGCTCAGTGTTAAGGATCATTCCGTCCGGCGCTTCGGTTTCCAAAATTTCAAATTTGCCTAAATAGAGCTCTTTGCTGGTGGCTGTCCCATCCGGGCCAGTGGTAATGGTATCGACCACTTCGCCTGCATGATAGCGAACGGTGCCGTCTAACGTCACAGCATCCTCTACCGCCGTAATCGTATAGGTTGCGCCTTCCAAACCGGCTGTCTCATATACCGGCTGGTAGACTCCGTTTTCACTAACTACACTTGCGAAGATCTCACCGGTTTTCTCAATGTGGATAACGCCTTTTTGCGCCATATTGTGCTTGGTCACCGTTACAACATCGCTGCTGCCGTCCACGGTAAAGGGCACCGGCTCAGAATCCAGTACATAGCCATAGCAAGTCTCCACTTCAATCAGTTCGTACTGCCCGTAGGGGAGCTCATAGGGCAGCATCAAAGCCCCCGAGTCGTCTGTATAGAAGGTCGTAATGGTAACGGGCGAGGGATAATAGACAGTCTGAGAAATAAGTTCTCCATTGGAGAGATCACGAATCTGGAATCCAATCCCTGCTGCCGGAATAATATTCCCTGTCTCGGCATCTCGTTTTTCCACACGGATAAAACTGCTGATACTCTGATTATTGAGGATATAGGAGTAAACCTGTCCGTCGGAATTGATGTAGACGGTAAAGTCCGGTACAAAGGCCTGCCCATCCATGCCCTCCAATTGATGCACACGATATCGGCCGTATGGGAGTTGTTTCGAGGTGGCCACGCCATCGGAATCCGTGACGAGAATATCCCGTTCACTTTCCTTGGCTGCATCATAGCTGCCCGCACTGGCCAGATAAATTTCAAACTTGGCACCTTCCTCCGGCTGTTCAATAATGCCTTCGTTTCCGCTGGCCTCGATATCTTCAGGAGCCACCGGCGCCGGCTCTGTGGTTTCGCTCACCTCTGCCTCAGTCTGGAAAGTGGCTTCCACTTCACCGGAAATATCCTTGTTTACCTCGGTAGCTGCTGCATCAGATTCTACTGCGAACGGATCCGCTGGTTGCTCGGATGCGGGCTGTGATTCTTCCGGAATAATGTCCACATCTTCATCTTCCGCATCAATGTGCTTGATCAGGCGGATGCTGCCCTTGATAATCTGCTCCGTCGCATCGTTGGAAGTGGTATTGTGTTCAATGACATATTGAGCTGGATCTGCGCCGACCGGATGAACGGTGGGATCCAAAAGGTACCCTTCTGAAGGGCTAATCTCCTGCACTGTCCAATCTGTATCGCAGACGTACTCTTTTGAGGTGAACTGGCCATTTTCGTCTGTGTAATAAATGTCCTTCAGCTCGCCGCCCTTGTAAATACCATACTGGGCGCCAGCCAGGGATCCGTCACCTTGAGGCTCACCAGTTTTCCCATCCGTCTTCGTCACAGTAACGGTGAACTTTTTCAGCACGTTGTGGAAGCTGCGCTCAGCAACTTCATCCCACTGGATAGAAACCGTCTGGCTGTCGGGAATCACATAGCGGATTGCTGTATCCACCTCTTCGACGGTGTATGGCGTAGAGCCACTGATGAGAACATCATCAAAACGGGCGACTCCATTTTCATCGGTTACCGCATACTCATCCACAGCAAGTCCGGAAAGGGAGGTACCAAAAAGATGAAATGTAACACCTTCTACAAAATTGTCTTCAGAACTCTTAATAACTTCCAAAGCACCACGCTTGAGCACATTATCAAAAGTAATTGTAGAAGTCTGGCCGCCTACGATAGTAACCTGCTGAGATGCCTGGGGCTCGTATTTATCAATACTGCCTTCGGTTACGGTGTAAGTTCCAGCAACCAAATCCGTGATATCAATGGTCCCATCCGGGCCAGTCTGGACATTTCTCGTAATTCCATTGCCGGAAATAGTAAAAGGAATGCCGGAAACATTGCCGTCTTCACTGGTTTTTACAAGATGCATGGTGCCAACAGCTTCCATCTCCAGAAGGAAATACGCATTAACTGGGTCTGATACTGTTTCACCATATGTAATTACATCCTGAATTCCTTCTGTACCTTTGATTCCATCTGTCCATGTGACCACACCAGCTCTGGTTCCATTGGTCTTTGAGGCAGAAACTTGGATTGTATCCAAAACAGGTGTATCAGAAGTGATAGTTAACTTGTTTCCGCTTTTGGAAAACTGTACGCCGGGTTCTGAAGAGCTGAAGGAGTAATTGGAGAGCACCCCATTGGTGTCTGTCAGGGTTACACTGTAATTGGTCCCGTTGTACTCCATCTCATAGGAATCAGCGTTTCCCAGGCTGCGTGTACAAAAGCTTGGTACCTTAGTATGATTCTGCACACTGGCAACTATGGAATTGTAGTGAGACATAATCTGACTTCGCAATGGATGGTCGTCCCGCACATACTCCAAAATGGCATGGACGCCATAGTCGGCAGGATCTACTTTCTGAAACGAAGCATCTCTTTCACCGACTACTGTTTCCCAAACCAGGAGCTGAGTCGCAACAGCGTGACTCAATGCATCTGCCCCGGAAGGGTCTTGAGAACGCCAGGAAACAGAAATATTCCCCTGATATCCATACTGCATAATGCGCCCCAGAAGTACTTTAACGGTATCAGGTGAAATAGTTACATTGCTGCTTGCGGGATAATTTTCCCAGTAGCTTTCATCCTGACTTGTCAAGGTATCTCCAGAGTATTGCGGAGCACCAGGCTCAATACAATAAGCAACTTGCCCCTCAAAGGTACCAAGGGAATGAACTGTCGTAAACCGAGACTCATTTTGGAACCACCCACTCATTAACTGCGCAGCTGAATGCCCCCAAGTGGTGGTAGAATAGTTGGCATCTCCATCTCGGGGATAATTTATCATGTAAGCATCCACTTGCGTTGCTGCAAGGACCGGCGTACTGATCGACATCATTGTCGTAAAACACATAGCCGCCGATAGAACTGCGGAAAGGGCTTTTTTAAACCATTTGCGCTTCATAAAATTGTTCCTCCTTAAATTTTGGCAGAAAAGAAGCACATCGGATTCGATGTGCTTCTTTTGCTCTGAATGATTTCGTTTAGGCATAGCCGATATAAAGGTCATAACCCCCATCTGTTCTCAGCTGCGCCCAAACGCAGAAATATGTCATACCATCAGCTCGATACAGCTCCAGCCTGGATCGGATATCCCTTTCCAGGTACTGACTCCGTTCACTTGCAACAATGGGATTATCCCAGCAATCTGTTGCAGTTGCGTCATACATAAGGCCTAATTTCCTCCCATACTCCTGTGCATATGTTATCCAGTCATTGATATTGAAAACAGGTTCCTGTGACTGCACAGTTTCTGATTCCGAAGCAGGCTCAGAATCAACAACCTCATTTGCAGGTGTTGATTCTGTTTCAGACTTTGAAATGACAGTATCTGCTCCTGATACCGTTTCAAGTTCTCGTGGAGAGGTGTCGGGATTTGAATCGGGAACACTCTCCATCTGGTAAGAAGGCTGAGCAGGCTCCTCGGCTGATCCCTGTGAAGAAACTGATGGCAGAACAGTTTCGGTTGTAGAGGCTGCTGCGTCCTGTTCGGCCGAATCTTCTGATTCATTCTCCTGAAAGGATGGTGTGGGAAGCGAACTGTCTTCATCCACGGAATTCGAAGAAATCTCAGACTGCCCGGCACTTGATGTACCTGCACCTTGCGTTGAACAGGCAGAAAGCAGTACCACAGCAATAATCAACAGCACTCCAAAAATATATCGTTTCATAAACATGCCCTCCTTTGGTCTTTTACCAAATTACACGGGCATGCTATAAATTTTACAACCAGCTCAGGCGGCCTTTAACATGGCATATCCCCGAGCTGCTTCATCGGCGCACCGGTTGAGAATTTCAAAAAACCGGTCTGGCGTCAGATCCGTATCAAGCCAGTGAGTGGTACGATAGGAATAGCATCCAACCTCCTGATTGATAGCGTGGCTGCCCAGAACACTGTTCAAATTCAATCGGTTGACCATCTGTTGTTTTTTAGGGCTGCCAGGCTGTGAGATAGCTTTCGCCAGGCAGATCACAATCAGCGGATGGAGCGACGAAAAGGAAATTTGCATATAGTAATCTCCGTAAACTGCCGTCAACGATGTTTCGTCCTGATCCTCCACCGCAAGATGTTCCAGAATCATCCTTCGTGCATGGGCAGCTATCTCCTGGCGCCGATGCTGCTCTTCTTTGCTCAGTTCGTAAAAATCCAAGTAGCCAATCTCCTTTCTCAGTGAGGCACCGCAATATGAGTAATAGCGCCCCAGATTCGGTTGCTTTCTTGATTGATTCCCAAAATCCTGACGGTGACCCGGGCGCCTCTGGGCGGCCTGCCGCGTTTGGGATAACTGCACAGGCAATCAATTCCGCCATCCAAAGCTACAAACACACCAGTCGTATCCACCATACTCACCGTGCCAACATACCGGTTTCCCACAGAATAGCGCCGCAGCGCCTTCTCATATGGGTTTTCCTGAGTTCTCTTTGCCGATGCAGTGACACGGATATGATTGCGGTCGCTCCGGTCAATCGTAAGAATTTTCACAAGAATGCGCTGCCCAGGCTGAAAGCTGGCGCTGGCGTCCATCATGCGCTGATAACTCAGCTCACGCAGTGGAATGTAGGTCTCCACACCGAAAAGATCGACAAAAATGCCGGCCCGAATTACCGATACAACGCGCCCCTCTGCACAAATGCCCTCATACAGCAAATTATTGCCATCCCGGTCTGTACCAAAATAATATTCTCGCCGCTTGGCCGCCATTGCTTCTAAACGGCTGGCTGCGGCAATCCCGGCCTGCCCGTCGATTCCTTTAACGATAAAATCCACCTCAGCACCCAAGCGCTTGGTCAGCATGTAGTGCAGAACATCCTCCGGCATGCGCCCCCGGAAATCACTGGGAGATTCCACCGCTTCCTCTGCCGGAATCATAATCTTGAAATCACCATGATAAAGGACTGCCAGAGAACGGGAGGGATTGTCCGGCGGGCGTTCGACTCCCTGGATTGTACCGGTGAGGATACGCTTGGTTTTCATAGACTCAACCAGGTCCAGCAATGCATCTCTTGCTTTATCCGCTTCTGTTTCTACGCCCAATTGCTCATCAATCGAGATAACGGAACTGGGTCTTACAGACGAACGCCTTCGCCGCGGTTTGGCGTCAGAAGATGCATTTTCCTGGTCCGGATTGCTCTCCGCGTCAGGCTCAGATGACTTTGCCCTCGGTTTTCTGGTTCGTCGGGCCGGCCGTGCCTCTTCTGGCTGTTTTTCCTCAGATTCCATCTCAGTCTGAGGGGAAGAAGTATTTTTTCTCTCTTCGACGTCGTCTTCAGATAAATTTTCTGCAAAATCCTCATTTGGGGAATCAGTCTGGGGGAGAAGTGTACTTTCCGGAAGAGATCCGCCGCCTTCAGGCGTTTCAAAATCAGTCTGGGGCACAGATAGTTCTTCCGGCTGCATCACTTCAGCAGTTTCTACTGCCGTAGTATCAATTTTCTTGGTTGGCATATAGATTCCTCCTTTTAAAATTCAGTGGGTGGCGTAGCAGAACTATACAAACTGGGACGTTTTCTGCCGGACGGTTTTTCCGGTTTGGGAACCGCTTCCGCTTGAGGAGCTGCTTCACATCCTGTTATCGGATTGTAGTCCATAATACTGGATCGAATGATTTCCTTGGCCATGGGCAGTTCCGTATAATCCAGTTTGTTCAGTTTCAGTATGTTGTGGCCGCGGATAATTACCAGTAATTCCTCATTGGGAAGCCGCAGCACTTCGTCTGGAGTAAGCAGGCGGCGCTTTCCCTGCCCCTGAGTCCGACGGTATTGAGGAATCACCTGAGCCACTGCAATCGTCTTCTGCACCGTCATGGTGGAATTGATTTCAATACTCATATCTCCGCTGCGGGCAGAAAAGTATTCCGCACTCACATCATCCGTACAGCCCAGCATCAGCTGGAGATCGCAGTTTCCGATGATCTCAGACCAGAGATTATTGGGATACCGGTTTTGGAGCTGCCCCAAACTCTGTACCGCCAGCATCACGTAAATGGCCCGGCTGCGGATAACAGAAAGGGTTCTGGTAAAATCCGATCCATCTGCTGCGCCGCCCAGTTTACCGATATTATTAAACTCATCGAGAATGAGATTCACCGGTATAGGGCAGCGCATCTCAGGTGTGCTGTCCGCATACCTGACCAATTTGATAAACAGGAATGAAAAAAATAACGATGACAAAAATGCCATCGTCGCATCCTGGTCGCTCAGAACAACAAAGTAAGCGCATTTTCGTTGTCCCGGAGCTGTTAAATCAATGTCACTTCGGCTGATAATCCTGCGAACCGCTTCATTTTGAAGCACCTGCAATCTTGTGCCAAGTCCCAGAACAATACCGGAACGTACCGTATCGCTGGCTTGGGCAAAAAGATTGAATGGTGCCCTGGCCGGATGATCTAAGGGAAGCTTCTCGAACAGAGCTGTCAGCTGCCGCTCGCTGTTCTGCACCAGCATCTGATAGACTGAGGCCAGATTCTTGCTTTCCGGGCTACGGCTGCGATCCAAATCCACATAAAGCACCAGCGCCTTCAAAAGATTGCCCTCGCCGTTATCCCAGAAATGGTCGCCTTTTCCCTCACTGGTATTGCCAATGATAACATTGGTCAAGACCTGTGCCAGCAGGGTATCTCCATTCAGGTCTGACATACAGTTCCATGAATCTCCATGTTGCGGGTTGACCAGATTAAAAACCTTTACCTCATACCCATTTTTCCGGAACAGCTCCGCAGTATCGGCGTAAAGCTCGCCTTTACTGTCTGTAATAATGGCCGACTCTCCTCGCTTGATGATATTTAAAAGTGCCGGCCGGATGACGCCGCGGGATTTCATGGTACCAGATGCACCAAATATGGCGATATGCCGGTTCAGTCTGGTATCCACCGGCAAGCAGACGGCATTTCCGGACTTCTCGCCCAGAATAATGCCATCCGCCTTATCAATAGGCTTCACCTCCAGAACTTCTTGCATCTCTTCGTCTCCCATCCAGGAAGCGGTTCCGTAGGTACCGTCCTTACTGATGGAAAAGCCGCGAGGATCATGGCTTTTGCTGCCAAATCGGTCATGTAGTTTCACATAGGCAAAGATTGCACCGACAATCAGCAGTAAGATACCTGTTCCTTTGAGGCCGGATCCACTGAATGTATATCGATAGCAGCTTATTGGATTCCAGTCCATGGCACTCATCGTTGCCTGTCCTGCCATTCCGCCTGCCTGCTGCCATGAACTGTAGTTATCCAGCAGCTGCCCAAGCATTCCGCCAAGATAAAGAAGAGCAGCAGTTCCCAGTATGGCAGCTAAGATAATACCAATCTTCCGGATTTTGCTATTCAAACATACACCTCCCATTCAGCCCCAGTTCCGCCTCCACCAGGTCCATACTAATAGTTTTCAGTCTGATGTCTGGGGCCAAATATTCCCGGAGGAGGTTCACCTGGTCAGGAAAGCACAATGCTTCAAACGGTCCGCCTCGTATATCTACAGCTTCGCGGAACCGAATCAGTCTGGCCAAATCACCGTCCAGATGCGAAAATATATAAACGCCGTTTACACAGGCATCGTATTCCATAAACCCCTTATCGTAAGACCGGCTGTCGGGGTCAAACAGCAGATCCAGCAGTTTTTCTTTCCAGTCTGGAAGCGTTATTATACGGAGGCGCCGCATACCTTGTTGATCCATCGGAAGAAAATAGACATGACGGTATATTCCATCAAATCGGAACTCCCACCGTCGGCTTCGCGCTGATTCTATCAGTGTGGCCAAGGCGGTTTTCTCAGACTCACCCAATAGCACCGCAGAATCTATTCTTTGAATGCCGGCATTCATACGGGCGACCTCCGATAAACTGTGCAGCGCCTTGAATTCCCCCATTCCATTCCACTTCATGGCGGCGTCTCGCGTATTATAGACCGCATAGCAGCTGTCAGGATAGAAAAGCGCACCTATGGTACGTGTGAACATGGTCTTGTTCTGCTCAGATGCGTGAATCTTTTTAATATCCCGCGCAAGGTAAAGCGACGGCATTTTTGGTACCACATGCATCAAGCTTTCCATCTGCAATTTGGGAAGTCGGTATGGGAAAGCCTCAATACCGGCCATGAAACAAAACGCCGCTGCTTCCGCCACACGGTGATTCCGGTCACGATGAGCATCATCTCCGGGAAATCGGTGACCCCAGAAGGACGCCATATAGTACTGGAATGCTTCCGGATGAATCCATTCCAGTATGGGAAGCGCCCCTTTATAGAGTCGTATGGATTTCGTATGACCACTTCCACTCAGCTGAAGCAGTTTGGTTTTGAGCTGAACACCGGAAACTGGATTGCGAATCACCTGCGTCGATGCCAATCGCCGAACCAAATCCCGCAAAACCCGTTCCTTTCCAAGCAGATGAAGTGAACGGATTGGGAATTCACCTGTAAAGGAGAGAATGCTCACCAGCCGATGCGCCTGACTGCCTTGCCGCAGGGTAAGCATTGCATCACGCTCCTGAACGCAGGATTTTACCGACAACAGGACTGCTCTCTTTGTCGGATTCTACCCATGTGAAATAGCCGGAAAATGGCGGAACTACAGGCTTTTTCTTATCACGGGATCTCATGCTATTTTGCTCTATCCAAAAAGCGCTGTTTTGACATATCTTTTGCACCGGCTCACAGACGGTTATCATAAAGCATCACCCCCTCATCTGGCATCGTTTTCTCCATTTCCAGCCACACTGGGAAATCCTGCTGTGGGACAACGTAAACCTCGGTGCGCTCAAAATTCGCGGCGGCACTGCACTCGTAATGGCAACACACAGAAGGGGAGTCATCCTCCATCACATAGAGGGCAACAATATCTGAAACCATGTTGGATTCGATGTTATCATGATCGCGGAATTGGCGCTCCGGGCGATGCCGGGAATAGACGTGGCGGTAGATCAAAACGCAATCATGGTAACGCACCGGCTCTTTATCCCGAAAAAACCTTTTCATGGCAGGATAGAGGAAAGAACGAATGTAGTCGGCAGACCCCTCTTCTTTTTTAGGTAGTAACAAAGGAATACGGACAGAGAACCAGCCATTGTGGGTAAATCCCATGGCCACTGGAATACTTGCCTCAATTATAGTTTCGATTTCATCTGCCGCCAGTGGATTCCCCATATATGCCGGTAAGGCTCTGGTAAGCATCACGGTGCGTTCAGCCACGATTTCCATTTGCATGGCTACTTCATAAGCAAGTTCCATACTGCCACAGTCATACATCAGCTTAGTATTTGCCAGTGCTATATTCAATTTCTTCATCTGGCTCTCCAGCTTACCCAGAGTCTGAACAAAGGAATTGGGAATTTCCATTGTGCGTCACCTCCTCGGAATAAAACATGACATCTGGTTCCTCCTCCCCATGAAACTCAACTGTTGCAAACAGGCAGGGGGCCTTTGGCAGTACTATCTGCGATACCATCTGGGTATTTGGTACCACAAAGATATACTTCATGTCATCGTCCTGGGGATGCAATAGCTTGGAAAGGTGCTGTTCCCCATCGTAAAGCACCACAATCTCGTATCCTATGTTCTCCTTTAGGAAAAAAATCTGAGATGGATAGGTAGCCGGGTAATGGGCCATCGGGTCTACAAAATCAATGAATCTAAGCAGCGCCCAGACTGCCAGAATAACTCTTTGGTCCGGCTTGCACAGATGGTCCAACCCAAGATAATATCCGCCGCCCACATCTTCAATGCGCTGGGCGCGCTTTAGGTTTCGAATGATTTTTTCAGCTGTTTCCGGAGATTTATCCCGCAGCAGCCGGATAACCTGCGTCTTGGGCAGGGCTCCATACTGGGAAAGCCATTTCACAACATACTGTTCGTCATCCAGCAGCATTTTTTCACCTCCAAATTATGCGTATTTTTTGTAGAAAACGCTTTTTAAGTAGAATGCGTTTTTTCCTTTTGGCGTTCCCGCAAGATTGCCTCCAGTTCAGCACGGTCCGTTGTAATCATCTCGGTTTCCGTTTTCGAAGCTTTGATAACCACCGGGATTTTATTGTTGTTGGAACTGATGAGTGCTTCGCCTCGCTCAAATTGGGTAATAGCCCTTACTTCTGTTCGGGTAAGCTTCAGTGTCTCCTGAACATACTGGGCTTCGTCCGGCTCCAAATTGAGGATTATTTTATTCTTTGAATTATTGATGATTGCCCGTCCATATCTTCCATCATCCAGCCCGAAGAAATCAGATAAATCCTGTGTCGCTGAAATTGCAGCTCCGCCAAAGCCACGAATTACTTTGAAAATTTCCAAGCAGAACTCGGCCGCCATACGATTGGAACCAGCGCCAATAAGCTGCCAAATTTCATCAATGAAAATTGCTTTTCTCTTGGTGCGGTCCGCCTTAATCTCATCCCACACATAATCTAACGCAATAAACATGCCGACCGGCAGAAGTTTGCCTTTTAAATCGGACAAGTCCAGTACGACATATTTATTGCTGAGATCCACATTTGTCGGTCGGTTGAAGGACTGCGCTGAGCCAGTTACAAACCGGCTGACAATAGCGGCCAAACGTGTGGTCATCGGATTTTCCTGCAGGCGCTGGTGCAGATCGCCTAAAATAGGCATCGTCTTCATCTTCGGAGGGGATACGGTTCGATCCTCATAAACAGAATCGTTATCATGGGTAATACCAAAATCCCCATAGGTTTTAACCAGCGCTTCATCCAGCATCTGCTCTTCTTCGTTGGACATATCCGGAATGAGCAAAGCGAAAAAGGTCATCAACTGCTGTATTTTTCGTGCCAGCAGGGAGCCGTCCTCGTTATAGTCAATTTCATCAATCAGCTCCATCTCCGGCGAAACCGTGTGCCGGATTTCCATAATGTTGATGCAATGCGGGGACCCTGGTGCGATCTTGATGAATTCTCCGCCAATCCTGTTACAGGCCCGGCGGAACTCATGGCCTTTGATCGGAGCAATAATGTAGGATTGAATGCCCCTCATTCTCATACGAAGGGCGAGCAGTTGCATTGTAAAGGTTTTTCCCGCCCCGGACGTACCCAGCAGGTTCAGATTGGCGTTTTTGTGCATTTTGGTATTGAACAAATCCACAATGCACAGGCTGTTATTGTGCCGGTTTACACCAAGCAGAACACCGGTATCGTCTGACATCTCAAAACTGGTGAACATATAGGTGGAAGCAGCGCCGCTGGTGAGGACGTTTCGCTGAGCCTTTTTTTCGAGTGCAGGCGAAACCTTCAAAAACGGCATTACAGACTGTAAGGCCGCTTCCTGTTGGAAATTGCATTCACTGATATACATGTCCATGGACTTGAGCATGTCCGAAATCTGCTGCTTGCGCCACAGCAATTCTTCATAACCTTTGGCCGATACCGTAATGAAGATGCTCATATAAAAAAGATCTTCATTGTAATTGGCAATCCCGTTTTTGATGAAATAGCCGGCCTGTATGGAATTGGCCAGTTCCTCATAATCCGTGCTGGTATCCTGCATCCCTTTTAACTTGGTGCGATTTAATCGAATTCGTTGGGCAACCTTGTCTATCGTTTTACTGCGGTTTTCCCGGCGCAGATGCACATCAATATCAATTCCCTCACCTGCATTGATGAGTGAGGACATCCAACCAGCACGTACCCGGTTCGGGTAACCATTTCCTCGGATATATAGAATGGAATAGTAGAGCCCATCCATGATGATGTAGTTGTAATGGGTCAGATCAATGCCGCGGGGCGCTAAAAAGTGCGCCATGCGAATAGGCGGCACAGGATCCACGCCAATTACCTTCTTTCTGGCGGCCATAGTATCTACGACCACCCGATTCACACGAGAGGAAAAAGGTTCCTCTACGCAAGATCGCCGGTTAAAAAACATATATAGAATTTCTGCTACCGCCTCATCTGGATCTTTGGGCTGAACAATACTGTTCCCACACTGTGTAAAATAAGCCCGGGCATTCTGCTCGGCCGTCTGCAGCATCCCATAAATCTTGGCGTAATCGTCACTTTCGTTCCGGCCAATCGCCTCATACTGGAAAACTAAAAAGAAGCGCCTTGTAAGCGCTTCCCGACTGCCAACGTCTTTAATCAGCCTGATATAATCTTCTCCCAGTTCACGACATTGGGGATTTTCTTCCTGTTCCAGTTCTTTTCTTACCATAGCGATATGCTTATCAGAATCTGCTTTTCGCGTGATAGATTTAAACTGAAGCCGCATAGGAGAAATTTTAAGCCAGCTTGCAAAACTGGCAATAATATTGAACTGCTCTTCATCGGAGCGCAGTGTGAAATTAATAGGCTCTATCTCCAGGATTTTGATGTATCTGCCATCTGTAGTCTCAATAATTCCATTTTTTAAATCCTTGATAGGGAGATAGTCCTGAACAAACTCAAGCTTTTCGCTTTTTCTTTTGGGTGTTTTTAAGTTGTGTCGGGTCATATCGGTAGCCTACCCTCCTAAAATGCAATTTTCGACGATGGAACCAGAACTGGATAATATGGCCCAAGTACTGAAATAGAGAGCCCCCATCCACCCCCATCACCGAAATGACTGCCAGAGGCAAAAGTGTTACTGTCGTGACCACGATTCGGATTGTGCCGGCCATGGGGATGAGAAATAGTTCCGGATATCCTACCACCACCAGAAGAAATATTGTTTCAATGGCATTTCTGGTATCAACCATACCGCCAAACAATTTACCCGAATCGGTGTAATTGGCCGGAATGGAATATATGTTGCTGTATTCTTTTTCGTCCATGCCGTCACCTCCCTAATCTATAAATGGATGCAGTTGTTGTATAACGTCCTAAACGAAGTGCTTCCTGATGATCCGGCACATAAATGTCTACCCGATGGATATCATTTTCAATGCCGGAGCCACCCCTGTCTTCAACGGTATACATCACACCGTCAATCTCAATCTGGGTTCCAAAAGGATAGTAGTTGGACATCGCCACCATTCCGGTGGCCACATTTTTTCCACTGGCAGTAATACCGGCGGCATTTTCCCCGCAGCAAATGCTGCAAGCACAGTAATGCGTGACATCTACTTCCAGAGTATAAAGCGGCTCTCCTGTGTTGTCAGCAGAAACGGGCGCATCATAGTCCACATTAAGAGGCCTCCGGAACTGCGTCACATAATCAGGAGAATTGAGCACAACGCCGCTGCCGCTGGTGCAGTGAACCCACATCTTCTCACCGTTTTCACCTATACCGGCATAGATCAGCACGTGATTGACCGGTACTGTTCCCGGAACTGCCATAAAACCCAAGTCACCTGGGAGCAATTCCTCCTCCGTAATTGCATAGGTATTGTCCCACTGGTTCCAGCTTCCGTTATACAGGCTGATTCCCAGCGCAGTTTTGAAGGTCCAATCGGTGAAGCCAGAACAATCCAGGCCGTATGGCCTGAGTGTTCCCGTAGAACTGGAACCTGAAGCAGTTACCAATTTGGGCGTATTCCACTCATCATTCCAGCCAGCTTCGGATTTGCCACCCCAAAAATAGGGGACTTTTCCCACCAAGGATAGAGCGGTGGAAAGGATATGTTTTCTGGTTGCATTGCAATTCTGCCGGTTAACGAAAGCAATCAGTTCAGCATCTGTTAACGGTACAGACTGACCATTCCCAACTGAACCATAGAGCGTCTGTTTCAATGCATTGGCCATATTCTGGATGGCCTCACTGTAAGGAATCCCAAACTGATCATAGGTAGCATTGGGATCTATACCGAAAGCGTCCATGATAACCGATTGATCAAAAGGATGAACGGTACACTCTACAAATTTAATGATTTCAGTTTGTGGGGTCAATGTTTCCGTACCATCTTCTGTATAATAGGTTGCACTTCTGGTACCTGTAATACTTCCGCCGCTATAAATAGGCAAAGTAACTGTTACAGGATTATAGGTGGTAACGGTAGCCGGTTCCGTAGTCGTTACCGTGCCATCAGGCTCGTAATAGGTTTTTGCCTCCGTAGTGTAACGATACTGCGGGATACTATTGATGGTGCCCGTTTGAGTCTGCGAGGTCACTACTGTCATAGTAACCGCTTTATAAATGGTATAAGTCACAGGAACAAGCCGTTCCTCCTCCTTTTCCACATAGGTCACTGGGAACATATCATCGACTACGGTATCAAGCTTGGCAAGCATATCCGCCTCACTGGTATTTTGCTGCTGCAAGGAAGCGGAATAGGCAGCGAGAATATAGCTGACATCGTATCCTGCCGAACTCTGTGCATAATTCACCAGAGCATCCATGGAAAGATCATAATCATAACCGCTGTTTAAAATGATATCTTCTACTTCTTGCAGGGCCGCTGTATATCCTTTATCCACTGCATTGGATACCAAAACGGACATATCTTCGTAGGTCTCCTCAATGGTTACAGGATTGTTCATATCCACTGGTGCTCCATTGAGGCCCGGCACAGAATTGATGAGAATTGAAGGAAGCGAGACAATTAAAACGATAATAATCAGAAAAAACAGACATATGCAAATCAGGATTTTAAAGAGAGTGTGCCGCAGGGACCATGCTAAAGACAAAATAGCTCCCCAAGGGCCTCCCATAGCAGTACCTGCTGCAATCTGGGCTGCAGCCTTTCCACCTTCCACACTGGCCTGTACTGCTGCTGTAGCAGCATTTGCTGTCGCTTCGGCACCCGCCTTAGCTGCCTGCGTGGCGGTTTCCTTTCCGATTTGTTTTGCGGCGTTTGCCATCTGCTTTGCAGCTTGCGCATAATTATCGCTGCCATCGCCAATCTGCTGCTTATCTGGCTCCGCCATTTTTCCACCTCCCAATAAATTCTTGTTTAAAATCCGACTTAAATAACTGGTGCCAGGAAGACTGATCTTCCCGGCACCACTGCCTCAATATTCAATTTAGCGTTTTCTCTTAGGGGCCTTGGGTTCAAAGTCACCACGCCGTTCCGGATCGCCATAGCGGTTGGGAGTACTTTTATACCGTACTGACTCAACCGATACTGTCTTGACGTTTTCACCATCATATACAGGTTTGCCATTCTCATAAACAGGACGGCGTTCCACAGACGGATCCCCATGAATGGCAATCCACTGTTGACCCTGGGAGTCTTCAAATACCTGATAATCTCCGCGCGGAGCATCATATCTGGCATTATCATAAAACATTGTGCCAGACCCATCCGGATGACGAACCTCGAAATGCCCGTTTTCACGTTCCGAGCCATCCACATAAGATACCTGCTGGTCGTAGCCCGGCATGAAATTTTGAAATGCTGCCCGGTTATATGCGGCAGCTGCTTCACCCTGTTCAAAGGCCGGTGCTTCCGCCTGATGCTGCATGGCATACCAATCCACTCCGTTAGAAGACTGCATAATCGTGTGCGGCGCATCCGGTTCTTCGTAATAGGCACTGTTATACCAAAGCGCACTGCCATTTTCGCCAGTAGCTTCTATCACGCCATCGCCAACCGTGCGCAATGTTGTTCCTTCCGCAGCACCCGGGAAGGTTGCGGCCACCTGTGTCTCCTCGGCAGGACTTCCTGTAAATTCAGGAACATCATAGAAAACACCACGACCTTCTCCAGTGGCAATTTGATACCAGGAACTTCCATCAGCGGCTGTCACAACGGAATGGGGAACGGTAGGTTTCTCAAATTGAGAAGTGCTGTACATCTCTACACTGCTGGTCTTTCCATTTGGATCGGTTGACGTGGTACTGATATGGCCTCCGGTAATTTGTGTATTTTTCAGGGTATGTCCCTGCATCTGCGGCATATAATTTCCAAGGCTCCGGTCGGCAATATCTCCGGCAATGGTACCGGAAACCGCTTCCGCCCTTGCTGCGACGGAAGCAACGGACTCAGCTGTAAGAGTTGCTCCATTTCTGGCAGCCATCCCGCCAAAAGCACGGCCAACAAATCCAACGCCGCCGCCCATGCCCATACGTGATCCTCCTTCCACAACCGCATCACGTACATAGCTGTTGCCCTTAAACTTACTGGCAAATCCAGCTGCAAAGCCGGTAGCAGCCGCACCTGTACCCGTAGCAGTTGCTCCGCCCTTAAATACACTGCCAGCGCTTCTTGCGCTGCCGGCAGCGCCGGAAAGCACCCGGGCTGCCATCAGCATCTCCATACCCATACTGGAGCCAGTCTGTGCTACATTTAGGCCCATGGCCGCCAGATATGAATCGAACTTCTGAGCTGTCTTTAAAAAAGCCAGTACGCAGAAAAACCATAGGAAGATAGAACCTTGTCCTGTAGAAAGAGCACCTCCATTAATGACATATTGGCCGACAGAGGAATTAAATGCCCGCAGGAACCAAACGTTGAGCACCAGCAAAAGAAGTTGGGAGCCCACCATCCTGCACCAGCTTTTAAACACTTGGTTAGTAGCTTTGGAGCCACCCATTGCAAAGGCCAGTGGACTGGTGTAGCAAAGTACACCAACAACAATATACCGTTCAACGGTTTCCAGCAAAAGCTTGAAGTAGTTCCAGCCGATGGAGATTACTAAGATTAGCATTAAAATCAGGCCAACAATCGATATAACGGATACCACCGTCACAAGCCCATTATTTATAACCTGCTGCAACCCAGCAAAGGTGAAATCTTCAGCAGTCATCTGCAAATCCATCAATGCTGTATAGGGCGCTCTGGCAATATCCAACGTCAGCATAAAAATAGGTTTTGCATAGCCAATAAGGAATGCAAATAATGCGCTGCGAGCTACCAACTGCCATGGATTCTCGGCCTCCGTAATGGGACCACCGAATATTCGAAATAGCTGCCAGACCGTAATCAAAAACAACACGGCCCAAGCCATATACTGCATGACATCAAATGCCTTTGCTATAAAGGGAAAGTATTCTTCCATGGCTCTGTCATATCTGTACCCAACGCATTCAAAAACAGCCCAGAAACGGCATCCATCAGGGATGCTACAATGCTGGCTATCCAGTTGACTATCCCCTCAAAAATCCAATCTAAAATATCCTTTCACCTCCATTCGCACTAACCGTTTTGCTCTGTTAGGGGGCCGTATACTGTCCGCCGGCAATGAGGGGCTGCAGATAGGCTACGATAAATCCCAGCGTATTGAGCACAATCCATGTGACGACAATCCGCTTGAGCCAGCTGGTTGCCTCGTCCACAGCTCGCTGGTTGCGGGAAACCATGCGCACAATCAGAGCGATTGCCGCTACTGTAACAGCAACAATGGTACTGATTGCGACAAGCTGCCCGTAAACATCCTGCATGATGCTGGAAAAACGGTCCCAAATAGTCTCCGCCATCACTGGCTGCACCGTCAGGATCATGGCGCAGGCAATGCCAACCAGCGTCCAATAGGCCTTCCGTATGCGCTGCCCGCCGGAAACAAGTTGTTTCGACATAAATTTACCTCCCTGTTTTGTTTTTCCCGGGCAGCAAAAACGCCGCTTCTTTGGAGCCAAACGGCTCTGAAGAAACGGCGTTACTCTCACCCGGTCCCACTATCGGACAATAACAGTATATCTTTTTTCCTTTTCCATGTCATCGGCGCCCGCCTTGCCAATTTTGTGCCTTTTTTGTGCCATATCATTTTCACTACAGATTCTCAAGCAGCGTAAGCACCTCCAGCCATGAATCCACCTCACTGGCCGGTGCGGACCACAGACGAATGGAAAGAATAGTAATGGCCTGCTGGCGAAGGCGGTAGTAATGCCGAGTGGAAATATCAAGCCGATACAAAAGGTCTGTATGGCTGAGCTTGTCCGGTGCGAGATAGGTGAGATAAATCAGTTCATACATTTTCGCCCCGTTGCCTGGCTTCCGCTTCAAAATAGTCAGCGCATCGTTTACCCTGTCCATCAAAAGCCGGGATTTGCGCACACTCTCCATGCGGCTCTCCAGCTTACGGTTTCCCATACCCATCTCCAAATCCATTCGGTCCAGCAGGGAGTCAAGACTGCTGAGCGGTGAATCTAATTCTTCCGCAATCGTATTTGGGAAACACTCCAGCATCCACGAAATGTTCCGGTAATGCTCCAGAAGAAGACGTGTGTTGTGGTACATATTCCGTTTTTTCTCCTTCTGTGCCTGCCGAATCTTCTCATCATCAATCTGGCTGTCCTCCAAAATCCCCTTTTTTGTCAAAAGCTTGATAAAAGCGTCAGATTGGGCTGAAATCTGGTGTTCCTGCTGTTCGTAAAGTGCTTTGCTGGCACTGTTTTCCTGATTGTTCATAAAAATTCTCCTTTGCCTTGTTGAGACTTCGGGCGCATGGCCCTCGTATGGTATTTCTGTAAATTGAGAGAACAGTATCTCTTATTTCCTCGCAGTCCTCTCTACAGTTCTTACAATTCCAACACAGAGAAATATACGCGCGTAATATATGGCCTGAAACTGCAACGCGGTTTTCTTTGCCGATGTTTTCCGGATTACCGCCCATATGGGAAACAAGCGTCCGGCTGTACCAGAGAATCATCTTATTCAGGCGGATATGTTCCGTTCCCTGAATATGCGTATTTCCGGCCAAAATGCGTATATCTGCAATTATACGCTCAATCTCCGTGCGGTCTGGTAATGAAACCTCTGTACCTGTTGGATACAGTCTATTAAAAACGAGACAGCCGCAGGAACTGGGCAAGCGGTACAGAGAGAAGGCATCCCCATGCTTCTGAAAAAATCTCCATACCTTTGTCTTTTCCCAGCCCCAGCGCTGTCCCAAGGTTTCCAAAGTTAATGCGGCGCCATATGAGCCATATTGTACGGTTGGCGCCAAAAAAGAAAAGATATTGCGCGGATCCTGCCATACCGTATGGCACCAAAGATCCATCCAGGCATCCGCTTCATCAAAAATATAGCCCTGCTTTGCTAACCTGTCTGGAATAGATCTGGGTAGGCAAAGAAAGCCATAACCATCCGTAGCGTAGACCGTGCCATTCATACATCCCTCACCAGAACAGCGAAGAACCCAATCCCTGATGGTATATTCTAATTTTTTCGTAGTAGGATCCAGATTGTAAGCAATATAACCCCACTTCTGGAGTGAATCGAGAATCTGTAATGCTTTTCCACGGTTTTTCATGCCAAGGATGCTTTTCAGACCCACAATGCCGCCTGACCATACCCCCGGCTTTACAGGATTCGTATATCCACAGTAGTGCGCTTCTCCCTTGCGAAATGCCGCTCGTGCCGCCAAACGGGCCCAACAGCCCAGTAATCCCTTGCCCTGGGGCAAACAAGCTCTGGGCAGTTTAACCCACTGGTATTTGAGCAGACATTTCATGGCATGATCCCTCCTTTTCTTCAAAATGGGTATGAAAAAAGCGGCTTCCTCCGAAGAAGAAACCGCTTGGCATAAACTAATTCTTTTGTGTATTCCTTTTTGACAGGACTTTGTTTGATTATATCATCCAGATCGGGACGATATAATTCTGGGCATTGATTGCAGAAAGCTCCGGACGCATACAGAGCACAGCGCCTGTTCCCCGTGGCACGGAGCCTTTATCTAATATGGAGAATGCGCCTACCAACTCGCTGCCCGGGTTTACGGAGCGCTTGATTTCCAGTGGGTGAAGCTGGTCGTCACTTTCGATTACCATATCAATTTCATTGCTGCTCTTGTCCCGGTAGTACCAAAGCAAGCAATCCTGCGCGTTGTTTTGATAGCTCTTCAAAATTTCTGCCACCACAAAGTTCTCCAAGATCGCACCATTGATGGCTCCGTTCTGCAAAATCTCCGGGGAGCTGTACCGGGTCAGATACGCAACCAAGCCTGTATCAAAGAAATACATCTTCGGCGTCTTTACCGTCCTTTTCAGGAGATTGTTGGAATAGGGTCTCAGATAAAAGATAATATCCGATTTTTCCAGAACCTGCAGCCAGCGTTTTGCAGTATCATCTGATACGCCTACATCCTGGGCGATATCATGGACATTGAGCATCTGTCCGGCCCGGCAGGCCGCAGCGCGGACGAAATCCTGAAACAGAAGCTTATCGGTTAAGGCCACCAGCTCGCTGACATCCCGGTCTATATAGGTTTGCAGATAGCTGAAATAGAAAACATCGCGGTCGGTAAATTTTCCACTGACATAGCCGGGAAGAGAACCATTCCATATGCGCTGATAAATACCTTCTATATTAGTTACCGTACCGGTCACTCTGCGGATCTTTAATGCACTGAGTTCTACTGAAAAAGGCGTATTCACGCCTGAACCGTATATTTCATGCTGAGACAAGCTGGGCATATGTAGAATGGCGGTGCGCCCGGCAAGGGACTCTTGCGCCAGTCCCATCGTTCGAAACGCTTCTGAAGCGGTTAGCCAGAAAGAACCTGGCGCCGCACCGTTATCTATTGCAATCTTGATATAGGAAAAAAGCTCCGGCGCATACTGTACTTCGTCAATGAATAGCGGCAGATCATGCATCTGAAGGAAAAGGACAGGATCCGTTTTAGCCAGCTTCCGCTCTTCCAGATCATCCAAAGTTACATAGTTCCGATCTGAAGCCATCAGATGATGCAGCACAGTCGTTTTTCCTACTTGCCGTGGTCCTGTAATCAGGATACAAGGATATTCTTTGGTTAAGGAAATGATTTTGCTTTCTATGTCCCGCTTGATATAGCTCATCATCAGCCTCCTTCGTCCAATTTACGATACAATCTTATTTTGGCCCTGAATCTTTTGTTTCGTTCCCATTTATTTCAGGAAGTTCTGCCGCATCCTCTACGATATCTGTGACCAGTTGCCGAAGAGATGCGGCGTTTTCTGATGTAATGACAGGTCGTCCTGTCCGTTCTTCCAAAGCTTTCCTGGCAATTCCGGCAACTTCGCCGCCTTGTTGAGCAACCTGCTGGTTTTCAGAAAAATCTTTCGGCTGTACCGTTTTGGAAATATCTGTTGTAGACGCCTCTGCCAGCATCGTCAGAACCAATTCCAAATCGGTCATATTGTCCCGCAAATTTTCCTTTTTAAGACCCTTTAAACGCTTGTATTGCCGGGTAGTCATACCAGACCATGCCCGGGAGATTTCGTCTGTCAAAATCGCGTATTCTTGTCCCTTTTTCACTCCGTGCTTTTTCCATTCATCTGTCAGCTCATTGCGGATACGGATAGCCAAAAGCCTTTGATGAACCCATTCCTCAGAATAGCCTTTTTTAAGGTAAGTATCTAAAGCACGGTCAATAGCCTGCTCAGGATCAATCGTCTCTTCAATACGCTCACGCCCTACCATTGCCAGCCATGCCTTAAAAGGTTCAGCCTTGGGCGAAGGGATCGATTGGATAATACGAAGCAGCTGCTCCGTATTGGCCACATCGGTGGCTCTCTTTTTGCCGTCAGCAGCCGTCATTTTCAACTGCTTACAATTTGTAAGCAGTTGAGAAGCACCTTCTTCTCTCAGACGTTTTTTTAGAACCGCCCAGTATGTACTGGCACTTCTCGGTGTTTTCTGATCTGTCAGCACCGCTACAACATCTACAATAGAAAAATACCATTCTTCTTTTTCTTCGTCCCAAGCGGTACGGATCGGGCTATCTTCAAATAGCTGAATATCTTTCTTTTCATTGGCCTCGCTCATCGCAAAAGCACCTCACTTTCTTGAGGATAATTTAATTATACAGCATTATGCCTTGATTTGCTACTTTGAACGCTCGTCAAAACTCCATACCAAGTTTCTGCCATATAGAAAGAAGCCGAAAGGGAAACGTGCCCCATTCGGCTCCTTGTGGCAGGGCTGTCAAAACAGACACATCTCCGATCACCATCGGCGGGTTTGTCTCATCTCCCTTTTCTAAATATTCGGTTGTCAGTCGCAGGAATTTTCATGCTGAAAGCTTGGACGAAATCAGCGAAACCCCAGTGTTTATGCGGCTTTCCGACCTTGTCCTATTATAACGCATTAGTCGATTCTGCGGACGATTCCTGTGGCTTTCATATTGTATTCCTCCGTTTGTTGCAGGTTGATTCTTTGGTAGTATCTGCAAAACGTGGGAAGATATTCATTGGCATTTTTTCCATATTCTTTACATGAATCTATAACGGAAAATTTGTCTTTTTACTGTTCAATTCTCTGCAGAGTTTGTTTTGTAATTTTATGATATGGAAGCCATACATAATGCCTTGAGCCGCATCCGACGAAGAAGTTTCTACAATGTTAACGATCAATAGGTCCGCCCCGGCGGTAATAGCGGTGTTAACCTGGTCAGACTGAGAAGGCTGGCTGCCTGCAGCATCCCAGCTCTTGGCATTAACGCCCATATCCTTTAACATGGTGTCCATCTCGTTGCGAACCGTAGAGATATAAACGTCAGAATAGTCATAATAGAAAATATGTACGTCCAATGCCTCGGTGTTGTTCTGCTGGCTTCCGCCCGCCTGGGAACCGGCGCCTGAACTGGCCGGCGCGCTCTTGCAGGAAACAAATATTCCCAGGATCAGCACAGATGCAAGCAGCATTGCTAATTTTTTCATAAAGATACCTCCTAAATTTTTTATTTTCCGTCTTCGCGAGAACACATACTGTGTTTGCTTTCCATGGCCTTATTCTATATCTTTTTATACAAAAACGCTCTACAAAATTCTTTTTTGTTGGACGAAAAAACTTTGATTTTCTTTTAGTATTCCATACTGCTTTGTAATGCCTTTTTCAAAGGAAGTGTGGGCCTTTTTTACCCATTAAACGGCCTTCATCCCATACTTTCTCAGCGGAACCTTTTCCTTCTTTTAGCTTGTATATGAAAAAAACTGTACAACCACCAGGGGAAAGCGTATAATATATGTAATTATCTGAAGGCTTTCCCTGCAGCGCCGCATCCTACAGGAAAGCTGTGCAGTATCGTATACCGGCACCTGCTAGAAAACGCCGGTTCGGAAATGAAAAGGAAAGGAAGAAACCCGCATATGACGCATTTTTACTCTGCAGCCTCCCATACAAAAAAAGCGTATAAAGAGCTGCTTTTCAAGATAGCAGCCCTCAGTATGTCCTGTCTGATGACGCTCCTGCTTCTGACAGGGTGCTCTGCAAAACATCCTATAACCCCCGAAGAATTCACTTCTATCGCGGAGGAGCAGGGATATTCCGTCCAGGATGTAACGGAAAGCACCACTTCTACCTACAATGTGGAGTCCTATCTGAGCGCTTCCAATAATTCCGCTGTTTTTTGCCATTATGTCCAGTTTGGGGATACGCAAAGCGCTATGGAATTTTATAATAGCGTAAAAAGTGAATTCGGAGATTCGATCACGTCCAACATTGATTCCTCCGCTTATAACAAATGTTCCGCCTATGCGGAAGATGGTTTCCAGATCCTTGTACGCCTGGAAAAAACCGTTGTATTTTCTCTTGGAGGCGCGGCCTATGAATCCCAAGGGGAAGAAATGCTCAAGGCCCTGGGGTATAACTGATAGAAAACGGGGGCAACCATTCCATTATTCCCTTCCACATAACATAAAACAATACAATAAAACACCGCCCAGCAGTTTAAACTGCTGGGCGGTGTTTGCGCTATAAGGTTATATAAAATTTTCTCCGTTTCCGGTAAACTTCGCTGGAAGCCTATTTCAGAGAAGCTCCCAACTGAAAAGCTTCCTCCAATTGAGCGCTTCCTTTTATATCCCCCAGATTGCGGGCTTTGGCATAGATAGCACCCTTCCACTTCCAGCCGATCCCCTGGCAGACCACTTTAAAATACTCCATTGCCATCTGGGGGCCGCTCTTTTCGGGGGCGCTGGCCCCTGCCATCAAAAGCACCGCTTCTTTTTCGGCGCCGGAACCTACAGGTGTTTCCCCTTCCCCCAAAGCATACAAACGATCCAGGACACATTTAATCTGCGCACTGACGCTCCAAGAGTATAAGGGGGAGGCTAAAACCACAATATCCGCCTCCACATATGCAGGATATACCTTTTCCATCCCATCCTTTTGCACACAGGGACTGGAAGGATCCATACCGCCGCGATCACATCCAAGACACGGATATATCCCCAGCCGGGTCAAATCCAACCGAGTTACACTATGCCCCGCCTGCTCCGCCCCTTGTTGAAATGCTTCAATAAGCCCAACCGTATTTCCGTGGGGCCGGGGGCTGCCATTTAATATTACAATTTTTTTGCCCAATTGCATTTCCTCCCATTTTCTGTGGCTTCAATACTCTGATATATTTTTATCCGTTCATCCATCCTTAAAAGAACCGCCCGCCTGAAAACCCGCAGAAAGCAAGACACAGAATTCCCGCATAAAGGAGGGCTGCGGGAAGTCCCCTGTATGCCCGGGGTACATCCTTATGGCTGCAGATCTGCAGCGCGGAATGAAGCAGAAGGGAAGCAAGCCAGAAAGCAATACCCGTGCCCAATGCATAGCCTAGAGAAGAAAGGAAATCCATTTTCAGAATCTGCTGCAAAAAAGGCATGGAAAGAACCAATGTGTTCAGCGCACCGGAAGAAAGGGCATTTCCCGCTCTCTTCCATACAGAAGGCGCCGCTTTTCGCATAAGAACGGCAACTCCCAAATACAGAAGAGCATCCACACAAAGAAAAATAACGGAGCGGGCCACCATAGGGCGCGGAAAGCTTTCCACCCATGGATTTAAAATCTGTGATATACATACGGCGCAAACACAGAAAAATGTAACAAAGAGGGTATTCCAGTGCAGCAAACCCGGCTTTCTGGCGGCACGCATAGCCCGGCTAAAACCTCCGGCGCCGGAAAAAATCATGCTTTCCGCAGAAAGCGCCAGCAAGATATATAGAAAGAATCCCGGAAGCGATATCCCCGCCAAAGCATTGGAACCTGCGGCAGGTATAGAGGATACGGCAGGTATCATAAGCGCGTCACCTTCCTTCCGGACCGGCGCTCAGCCCGCCGGCGGTTTATATACTGCACAAGAGCGGCCAGAAAACCAAGAATAAGAAAACCGAAAAACGGATGGGCAATCCCCTCCCCGCTGTAAGCGGAAGAGATTCTCCCAAGCTTCAGATCCCCGTAAATCAGCCATTCTCGGATAAAAGCCGCCAGGCACATAACCAGCGTTCCCCCCAGGGAGCAGCCAACCGTATCCGCCAAAACAGCGGAAGGAATATGATCCGGGGCATACTGAGCGGAGCGGGAAAGCACCATGGAGTTGACCACCATCATGCCGGCCACCATGCCCAAAGACTGAATCGCCCCCGGGAATATCCATTCCATCAGCGCGGAAGCAGGGATATACAGCACCGCCGCTACTCCCGCAGCTAAAGCAGGCCGCGCCCATAAGGGAACCAGATTTCCTGTAAAGCAGAGAATCAGCCCCGCCGGTATGGACATAGCCGCCAAAATAACGGAAAGCTCCAGGGCAGCCCGCAGAGTATGGCAGGCGGTAAGCATGGGATAAATCCCCAGCGCTCCTACCAGCATGGGATTCTTAAACAGTACGCCGTTGGAAAAGATGGCTCGCAGTTCCCGGCGTTTCTTCTTTTTTTCTTCTTTTGAGCCGGAAGCAAAACGCGACCGGATCTTTTCATTCAGCATGGAACGCTTTTCCACGGAAAATCCCTCCTCTCGTACGGATCCGAAGGGCAAGCCTGTCCAGAAGGGGGGCAGCCCCGTTGGATAGAAGGATGGCAAAACAAAGAGGCTCCTGATACTGCCCTACATGCCGCATACAAAGCAGCAGGGCTCCTCCCAGCATTCCATACACAAAACGGGCCACCGGCATTTTGGGGGATGTAACCGGATCCGTGGCCATAAATACGGCTCCGAAAAGCAGGGAACCGGAAAGAAGCTCATAGGCCGCCGAGGATGCGGCAGACCCCAAAAAACGGGGCCAGAAGGCTCCTATCAGAGCGGAAGACAGGAGAAAACCCGCCGTAATCTCCCAACGGGCTGTCCTGCGAAAGCAAAGGAACAGGCAGCATCCTGCAATCACCAATGCCGCCGTGCCGCCCAAAGGACCTGCATAGTTTCCCCAAAGCATTTCCGCCGGTTCCAAAATCGGTTTGAGCCCTTGCAGCAAGGAAAGCGCCGGCGTTTGGGAGGATGCAGCCTCAGCACCTCTTTCCCAAAGGGGAAGGGGACCTACAGCCGGGAAACGGGATACTTCCTCCGGCCAAAGAACCGTTAGAAAAGCGATCCCCGCCGCCGCGGGATTAAATGGATTCCTCCCGGTGGAGCCAAAGGGCTCTTTTGCTGCAAACATGGCAAAAGCACCTGCCAGGGCGGCCATCCAATAGGGAATGTCCGCAGGCAGAAGCATTGCGATTGTAAGACCCGTAACCAGAAGAGAACGTTCCGAAAGGCTGATATTTCTCCTGTGAATCAACCGGAATGCCACCATTGCCAAAAAACAAGACATACAGGAAACCAAAACGGTTATAAGAGGTCTTACTCCATAAAACACCACCGGCAGGATCAAAAGAGCCAAAAGGCAGAAAATCGTATCGTCCATCATGGTGGCTACTGTCTGTTCTTTTTTATAAAAGGGAGCCCTCCCGTCAGAAAGCGCAAGCTTCATTCAAAATCACCGCTCCTTCGTATGGCTGCCGCCCTCGCTACCTCAGCCGCAAGATCAATTCCCGCCGGGCAGGCGGCAGAACAGGAGTGGCAGGATGTACACCTCTCCACATTCCAAAGCATCAGAGGATCCACTGTATCCCGATTGATTACATCATGCACAAGCCACGGTAAAATCCCCCGCATGCATACCCTGGCACACCGGCCGCATCCAATGCAGGCATAGGTTTTGTTGATGGGCTGCTGCTTCAGCGCCGTTATACAACGCGTCCTCTGGGTTACGGGAAGGGTTAGATCTGTCACTGCTTCTCCTGCAATGGCAGGCCCTATGTATACAAGCTTTGTATCCGGCAGAACCCCGCAGCGGTTTAGAAGAACCTCTATGGGCGTCCCCACAGGAACCCGCAGGTTTCCCGGCTTCCATACGCCGTCCCCGGAGACGGTCACCACCGTCTCTGTCTGGGGAATTCCTTCCCTCGCTGCCCGATAAAGAGCGACACAGGCCTGGATACCTACAAATCCCGCTTTTCCCACGGACCGGCGGAGCTTGCCCGCCAAAACACCCCTGGCAGGCGTTCTTCCTCCCATGGAAACAACGGGGGTTTCTTTTTCCGACGCCACAACCCGTCTCCAGGTATAAAAGGAGGTAGCCGCCAGCATGCTGCGCTGAGCTCCACAGGCCAAAGCAAACAGGCGCAGACCTTCCGCGGCTTCTCTGGCGCATTCCCGAAGCACTGCCCCGGAACTGTCCCCGTAAGGGTCATCGTCCAGGCCGCAGCCCACAAGAACTTTTACTCCGGAGGAACGAAACCGCTCTGCAAGAAGCGGAAGAGGCGTTCCGTCAAACTCATCCCGGATACCGGCCTTCTCCGCCATACGCAGGATATCCGCCCTGTCTAGGGAAGTTTCCTTCTTTTTTCCACGGGATTTCTTTTTCCCGTTTTGGGGAGAATCCCCGTCCTGCTTTTCCCCGGAAACTCGGAGCCGTGCGCAAAGCACAGACCCTTCCAGCGGCACCTGCAGGGGACGGATATCCTCCACAATTCCCGCCATGGGGGAGCAGACTTCAGGTGCTCCGGCTCCGGGAGCTGTGAGAACCTGATATTTTTCCACCCGGTCTCCAGGGTGAATAAGCCTGGCGGAGGATTCTTCCGCCCCGTAAAGAGGGATCAGCAAAAACTCCGGTTTCTTTTTTCCTTTAGCGTTTTCCTTTTGCTTTTCTGCCTCTATATCCCGAATCCCCTTTTTGAGAGAACGGGAGCGATGCTTTTCAAGCCGGATCCCCCTGGATAAGGCATAAGGGGAATGCAGCCCATGAAACCCGTGTAATCCGCGCAGCATACAGTCACTTCCTCATTTTTGTCCGGTTCCTCTGGCTTCCTTTCTCGGGCAGCTTTTCTTATAGGAGGGCCTGACGGGCGTTTTCTTTCAGGGTCCGGATAGCTTCCCCTGCGTCTGGGTGGCGGAACACGCCCGTTCCCGCCACACAAATATCCACTCCGGCCTTTGCAGCCTGGCAAACCGTTTCCTCATTGACCCCACCGTCAATCTCCACCCGCAGGGAAAGGGACTTTTCCCGGGAAATTTTCTTCAGTTCCCGCACCTTCTCCAGCATGGGAGCCATAAACTTCTGGCCGCCGAAACCGGGCTCTACCGTCATAACCAAAACCATATCTACCATAGGAAGATACGGCAGAATAGCAGAAACGGGAGTAGCGGGTTTCAGCACCAAACCGGGGCTAACCCCCAGCCTCCGGATAGAACGGATGGTTTCCTCCACATCGCTTTCCGCCTCCACATGGAAGGAAATCATATCCGCCCCTGCCTGGGCAAAATTTTCCACATACCGCAAAGGATCCCGAATCATAAGGTGCACATCAAAAGGAATTTTCGTATACGGACGCATAGCCCGAATCACAGAAGGGCCAATGGTAATATTAGGAACAAAGCACCCGTCCATTACATCCAGATGAATATAATCGGCTCCCGCTTTTTCCATTCGGATAAGCTCTTCCCCAATCCTAGCAAAATCGCAGGAAAGCATAGAGGGAGCTATTTTCATTTCCGGCGGGCAGGCATCCCCTTCAGGCTTATGACTACCTAAAACTTCCATACAGTTTACATCTTCTTTATTTTCCATTTTCAGCACAACGTCCCTTCTGCAGTATCCATTCCAAAATTCTGAGGGTTCTGGTTTGGGAACTCCCGATTTTCGGGCTCCGCCGCTCTTTCCTAAAGATACAGCGGCCATACCTTTCCCCTATATTTCTGCTATCATTTTACATGATTATACCTTTATTTTCAACCTCTGCGTTCCTCTGGAGGAAACAGGAAACACTGTCCGGCACTATAAAGCGGATACAAAAGCAGGTGCCCGCAGAGCAGGCGGCCGATGGCTCTTCCTGCCCTGCGGGCAATCTATACAAAGGGGGTTCCCCATGCTTTTATACTATGCAGAGGCTTCCCCCTTCGTTCAATCTTTCTCTTTTGGGTTCTCTCCGGTGTCGTTTTCCTGTTCATCCTGGGGGCTTTCTTCTGTCTCTTCCGGTAAAAATGCTTCCTGGGGAAGAGCGCTGTCTTCTTCCTGTTTTTCTTCTGTCTGGGAGCTTTTTTTCTTTTCGTTATAATAAGCCCATATGGCAGCCGCCAGCGCACATACGCTTACTCCTCGCAGCACCCAGGGCCAGGGCCCCTGGAACAGGTCAACCGGCAGCAATATATCTGCCAGCCACCATCCGCCCATAAACAGGAAAAAGGCTCCCAGCCAATAAAAAATCGTATTTTCCTTTCCGAAGCGGAAAATCATCAAAATTCCGCAAATAAACCAAAGGGCCATATATACATATGCTTCCATACTGTATTCTCCGTTTCCCCGCCCCGGAATCCCGGTTGGGTTGTTCTTCCCCGGCGGCAATATGTGGGCTGAATCTCCTTTTAGGATTTCCCCGAGGTTCAGTATACGGCAGGATACGGAGGATTGTCAACTCACAGCACCAACCACTCTTTATTCAAATACAAAAAAACTGCCGGGAAGGCTGGGGGATCCTTCCCGGCAGGCTGCAATACGGGAGCCAGATAAACTTTCTCTCCTATTACCCGTATCTATGGAAATCACCGGCACTGCATTTTTCTCAGGCTGCCCTGCTTTTGGAACCTGTTGGCATACCCGGCTGCTCTTCGCAGGATGGGATTTTCCATTCCCCTTCCCCGCAGACCGCAGGCCGCAAAATTTCTTTTCTCTCGGAATATGCTGGTTTTCTCCTTAATTTTCTGCGCCGCAGCCGGAGAACTTTTTCCCGATGCAGTTGCAGCAGGCAGCACCCAGCCATGACTAAACCCAAAACGCCTTGCAGTGTTAGGAAAAAGACGGAACCGCCTCCCGAAAACAGCATAGCCACACCCATGGCAACCGTCAGGAGCCAAATCTTTGCCCCTTCCTTTTTTCTGTAAATCTCTTCCTGATACCGAAAAGCCATTCCAACGGCAAACATCAACAAAGCGCTTCCCATACCAAGGCTAAGAAAATTCCCGGTCATAGTTCTTTCTTCCTTTCTTCTCCCTTTTCTCTTTTTTCAAAAAAGAGAACCCTCATGCTGCGCAGGCAAAGATATATCGGTAACGGTATACCTTCCTTTCCATTACTGCCTGCTGTTTTCAAACCAATAAATACGTTCGAGAAATATCGCTCGTTTGTTCTATTTTATGCTCTTATAATAGCACATGTGTTCTATTTTCGCAAGCTTTTTCCTGAAAAATCGAAAATAGTTTCGATTCAGCAAAACCTTCTCTCCCGTTTTCTATTTTTATTTTATCAACCGCTATGTCCAATAAAACGGACTCATTCTTCCCATACCCAATCTTAACGCATTTTGTGCTCCTGGGGGTAATAGTGGAAAGCCAAAAAAAGGAGGATACTACTCTCTTTTCATCCAATCACCCGTGCATAAAAAAACGGAAGGTTCCTTTTAAGGAACCTTCCGTTTCTACACGAAAAGTAACTGTGTTTCGCCCCAGGGAACCTGCCCTGCCGGCAATCTTTCATCCCGCCGCTTCCGGCTCGAAAACGGCTGAATATGAGCTTACGATCAGCCCAAAATATACACATTCATAGTTCTGGAACCAAAATACCGGCATTCATCCAGTGTATCCATATACAAATCCGCCAGAATGATTCCGTTCATGCAGCCGCCGCCTGTATCAGCAGCCACCGCATATCCATATACAATGCTCCCGTCCGGAGAGCAAATAAAGAGCTTTGTGCCGTAGGGGATGATATTGGGATTTACCGCCACGCGTCCTACTGCCGCGGGTAATCCTGTTGAGCAAATGCCGCCGCCTGTATACGCCGAACACCGGCCCGCAATCATCTTGGTATATTTAACGGGATTACCGTTCTGATCGTATACCGTACCCCCGGTAACGGTAGCATGGGAAACGGCGCTCTTTGTCCCAACTCGGACCACTCGATCCACCGGCTCTTTTGTCACCGTTTTGCTCAGGACTTTTGTTTCCGCCAGTTTTCCGTCAATATACTTATACTGGGTCTTAATCTCCCGCAGTCCCTCGCTGCCTTCTGTTTCAACCTGTGTTCTGCCCTTATAGAGGGTATTATCCTCTTTTTCCACCGTCTTGTAGTCGATAACCTCTTCGGTGGTTTTTGTCTCATAGGTCACACGGCTGACGGAAATTTCCATTCCTTCTGTCACAGGTGTATCCGCATCCACGCTGAGGAAATCTTCCTCGCCCAGCGTAACACCTGCGGCCTTTACTGCGGAAGCCGCATCCCCGGCCAGAATGGTAACGTCCTTTGTGCTGCCGTCCGCTGTAACCTTCACACCATAGCGCCGGGTTACTACAACGGAAGTATCTTCAAGAATGGCAGCCGTAAGACCGGGAGAAACCAGGTCGTTATCGTCCAGAACCGTTTTGGAATCCTTCAGAGCGGTTTCCACCGTATCGCCATAGGGCAGATACAGCACTTGGGAATCCCCATCCGCTTTGACGGTTACTTTCTGCGGTGTGCGGACTTCAATTTCTATATTGCCGCTGTCTTCTTCAACTGTATACGCAACTGCGCTGCCTTCCGGGATATCGTATCCCAGATAACGGAGAAGATCCCTGGCTTCTTCCTCTGAACTGCAGTCTGCAATCGCAGAGGCGGAGACCGTTTCCCCGTCCACCGTAACGGTTATATCTTTTGTAGCGGCCAGCACGGTTACAACCGAACTTACCGTAATCATCAGCATGACCGTTAAGGCTGTAATACGCATCATAGGCAGCCGTGTCGCAATCCCTTTTGCTTTTCTGCCCAAGGGAGCCAGCGCCGACAGCGCCTTTCTGCATGTTTCTTTCATTGCTTCACCTTTTCTTTCCGCGGAACTTCTTCCGTATGGTTTTTTCTTTTCCCCCATCCTGCTCAAGTTTTCGTCTTGCATACAGAACACCGAAATTTCTTCGGCAAAAGGAAGGAAAAGGGTATACACCTTTTGGATACAATTCCGCTTGAGGATAAGATTTGAGCCGTTGTTAGTAAGTATATCCACAAATTGCGTATTGTCAAATTGACAAAGGATATAATTTTTGTGCAAATCTCATAAGGCGTGCAGAATTATTTTAATAGGATAGAATTATTATTTCCTTTTTCTTTCAATTTTCTTCCTTATCTGTGTTTATTTGGCTTGTCCTTTTCGTGCAATTTGCAAGAATCTAAAAATTACAAAGTTGTAACAATCGTTACAGCCTTGTATTTTTCCTTTTATTTTTCTCATTTTAATACAAAACATCTCTTGGTATAACTTGTAAAAGTCTAATTTTTGGCTCTGGTGCTGGTTTTTTAGGCAATTTATACTTTATTCATAATTTCGTCAAAACCTACAACAGGCAATTTCCCTACAAAATGGGCTTCTAATCCCTAAAACCTGTTTTCACCCATTCTGAGCGGTATGAAACGTTTTTCATTCTTCTTTCACTGTGGGGCTTCATTTACTGATTGGTTTTTGGCTTTGCGCCCTGTTCATTGTGTGCGTATTATCTCTTCACTCAAAAGCGTCTTTTCATATACGTTGTGCGTTCCACGAAAGTTTTTATCTGCGGTATTCCCTGCGTTTGTATATTTGGACCAAAACTTGTTTTCCACTGCACTTTTTAACATTTCCACTGAGTTTTCCACTTTTTCCACCCCAATTGTGAAAAAGCAGGCCTTTTTTCCACAAAAAAGCCTGCCCATCCCGTTGTTATTTCCTTTTCCTTCTTAAAATCCCTTATACTATATATAATAGGCTTTTCTGCCTTAGGCCGTACATACATAGCAAAGTTTCAAAATATAGGTTTTATCAATGGATATCAATTTTGTTTTCTAACAATGGCATACTCGTCATCCAACTGAAAATACGGGCAGTCCCGCACCGTATAGCGAAGAAAATTTTCCATTTCATCCTCATCCAGCTGGACCATGCAGACATAGCAGCCGTCCTCTTCATCGTATACATAATGAGAACAAAAATAGCAGCTTCCTGCCCTGGAATCCTTTTTGTTCCCCGTCCCTTTTCCATCCTTTTTAGGATTCCGGCTCTCTTTCGGATAAGACTCCATTTTTATTCCTCCTTCTTCTCAACCAACCAATGCCGCTCTTCCTATACTATATATAATGTATCTCTTATACTGTCTTCTCTCCAAAACCAGCCGCATCCAGAATCCCACGAACCAAAAACGCATCGCATTCAAACGTAGAACCGCCCAAATGAGGAGTAAAGATCAGATTTTTAAATCGAAGCAAATCCTCCGGCTGCGGCTTTGCTTCCTCCCATGTCACATCCAAAGCAGCCGCGCCCAGAATCCCGTTTTCCATGGCCTCCACAAAGGCGGCCCTGTCCACTATACCCGCCCGGGCTGTATTGATGAAAATGCAGCCCTTTTTCATACTGGAAAAAGCTTCTTTTCCAAAGATCTGATCTGTGGAAGCGTTATGGGGCACCAAAACGCAGAAATAATCGGAACGTTCCAAAAGTTCCCGGAATTCCACCCGGGATACATTCCATCTTTTTTCCTCTTCTGGGGAAAGAGGCCGTATATCCGAATACAATACCTCCATGGAAAATCCCTGAAGCAGGGAAGCTAATTCCCGGCCAATCTGCCCCATACCCCATATACCAAAAACTCTCTTCTGCAGATCCCGCCCGGAATACTGTATTTTCAGTGTTTCGTGGTCTTTCCATTCCCCTATCCGAACTGCATGATCTGCCTGGGGGATCCATCTTGCCGCGGCCATGGCAAGCGCCAGTGTGTGTTCTGCTACCGTGCGCCATAAGGACTGCGCTTTTATAACCGCTATCCCTTTTTTCTCCGCCCATTCCTCAAAAGCAGGGCTGCACGAGTGGCACCCTACCGCCCGCAGTTTTTCCGCTTTTTCTATCCATTCATCCGGCACGGTATATACCAAAGCCGCTTCCGCTTCCTTTACGGCATCCATTTCCTCCACGCAATATACCTTTTCCAATATCTTTTGGGCTTCCTTATGCAGCGCTATACCCACTACGCAAATACGTTTCAACTGTTCTCCCCCTTTTCCTATTTCTTTCTAATTTCTATCTTTCATCCTACACTTTCCTTTCCATAGTTGCAACTAAAATGAAAGGGGTATATAAAAACATAGCTATATTGGATAAGAATGTTAAAAATTTTATATTGTTTTGTCCTATTTTTTTCTTATATACTGTGTTTGTAGAATAGAAAAATCTCTGGAAAAAAGTCTATGCATTGTTTTTTCTTAAAACTGTATACAAACAGGAAAGGAAACATAGGAGGAGGGTTTGTTTTGAGAACAAAAATAGGAAAAAGGGTATTAGCCGGCTTTACAGCCTTTCTGTTAGGTACAAGCACCGCCTGCCAAAGCTCGTCTGCTGGGTCTTCTGAATCCCCGTCTTCCGATCCGGAAGGCGCGTCTTCGGCAGATACGTCTTCGGAAACACCGTCTCAATCCCTGCCGGAAAACTGCAAGGAAATAACCGTGGATTTTGCTGAAAGAGCCGGAAGCCCGCTGGTCAAAAAATTCGGCTTCTTTAATTCCGGCCTTGTCTCCCTGGATAGGACGGAAAAGCAAATTCCCGCCATAGAAGACCTCCACGCGGAATCCATGCGGGTGGAACTGGGCATGGGGAACCAGAGCATGATCTTTGACCGCCTGGTTACAGGAAATTCGGAAAATATGCAGTTTGACTGGCAGGATATTGACCGTTTTTCCCAGCTTCTCACATCCCGCGGAATCCTTCCCTATTTTTCATACGGCTACTGTCCCTATCCTACCCGGGAAGCAGGAGGCGATTTTCGCTCCCAGCCCAATAATCTGGATACATGGAAAGAAATAACCCGTTCCATTGCCTCCCATTTTAAGGAAAACGGTGTGCGCATTGGATACCATGAGGTTTGGAATGAACCGGACTGCAACACTACCTTTTACACCGGCACCTGGGAAGAATACTGCAAGCTCTATGCCTATGGAGCCACAGGCATACGGGAAGGGGATCCGGACGCTGTAGTAGGCGGCCCTTCCACCGCCTGGGTAAACAGCCCCGGAACACGATACGGGGATTTTCTTTCCTATGTAGAGGAAAACAACCTTCCCCTAGATTTCTTTTCCATGCATCGCTACGGAACGGATTACCTTTTGAAGATCGACTCCGTCCGCCAAGAGCTGGAAAAGGCCGGAGCCCGGTTTGAGACCGTTCCCATTCATGTTAACGAAATCAATACCGATACTGCGCCCTGGAATTACGGAGAGATCTGCGACCACTACGAAATGGCTGCCGATATTTTTTCCGTTATTCAGGATCTCTCCGCTCAGCACGATGTAGAAGTGGTTTCCTGGGCTCAGTTTTTGGAATCCGGCGTGGACGCGCTGGGCGTTTTAAATGAAAAAGGGCGCAAAAAAGCGGCTTATAACGCTTTCGCCATCTTCGGCCGTATGCCCGTTGACCAATACCCGCTGGAATCTCCGTCTCCCATGGTGCGTGGTATGGCCACAGCGGATGCACACAGAGCCTGCGCCGTTTTGTGGAGCGATACCTTTAACGATCAGGCAATTTCCGTTTCCTTCCAAAACCTGCCCTTTGCTGCCGGTTCCGTAACCGTTTACCGCATCGACGAAACAAACTGCAGCCTGGGCGATGCCGCCGGGGAAGAGCTGATCCCGGTGGAGACAACAGAAACAGAGGAAGAAAAAACCTTTACATGGTCGGGAAATCTTCCCCCGGAAGGCGTTTTGTATATAGAGATAAACGACGGCAGCAATCAATCGGATCTGGAGCCCGCTTCCCCCAAAAACGCCACCATCATCCGAAAGGAGCACTATTATCCTGCGCGGGGCGAATCCTGCTACGCCTATTTCGATGAAACCACCTGGACTGCACGGCTGGGAACCGGTACGGCGGAAAATCCCCATTCTGCTGTAGGTGTTCTTGCCGACACCCTTCCCGATACTCTGGAGGTATCCTTTGATACGGAGGGGAATCCCCAGAAACAGGATACGGAAAGCCTTTTAGGAATCCGGGTGGATTACGAGACCGAAAAAGGATTTACAAAATCCGTGCTTTTCCATGATGGCATATACGATGAGGAGCGGAAGTCCACTCTGCCCTGGGGAACCAAAAAAGCCCCTACAGAAACAGTAAAAACAGATCTTTCTTCCTTTCAAATTTCACTTGCCCAGTATGCGCCCGAAGACTGGAACGGGCGGATTCTGCTCATATTTGAAATGCAGAACTGTGGGAAAAATGTTTCATCCGTTATCCGCCTGCGCTGATATACCTCCCTTTAAAGCGCAAGGGTTGGAATTTTTCCCACTTTGGATACCAACTCAAACCCAGTTTGCCTTTTTGAGAACACCCCCGCCTTTCCTGCTTATATGGAAAGGCGGGGGTGTTCTCTTTTATATTGTATGCCCTAAGCAATTTTTAAGCAGCATTTCCGAGGATTTCTATTCGCCCATCTTTTCTTCCGATCCTATAAAAACATCCTCCTGGCCGTTCTTCCCTTTGCGGTATGCTCCTGGGGACATTCCCGTCTTCTGGCGGAAAAGGGCGGAAAAATAGTGTTCATCCGTAAATTTAAGCCGGTCTGCGATCTCCCGTATAGGAAGGCTGCTGTTGCGCAGCAGATTTTGGGCCAAAGCCAGCTTCCGGGATAAGAAATAGGCGTAGGGTGTAATTCCGTATTCCTTTTGAAACACCCGGGTAAGCTGAGAGGGAGAAAGCCCCACCCCTCTGGCTAAGTCCCCAATATGGATGGTATCAAAGACAAGGCCATCCAGCTGCTTTCGGGCTTTTTCCGCCGGGTTTTTCCGTTCCGGATACACACTCTGCCTTTCCTTTTTATTATAATCGGAAAGAGACTGCAGGATCTCATGGAAAAGCAAAGAACCTCTTCTTTCCAGGCTTTCTTCTCTCCCCTTTGCCTGTTCGCACAGAGTTAAAAACTCCCTGAACAGGGGATACAGCGGGCAATTTCGGAAATGATAGATGCCCTTAAGGCCGTATTCCGCATAGAGCCGGTCGCAGAGGGAACCCCGCACATTCATCCAGATTTTCTGAAAAGGCTGCTGGGGATCCGCTCCGTATTCCTGATTCGTATGCACAGGCAGCAAATATACGTCCCCTTCCTGGGGATAAAACGTCTCTCCGCCGCAATGCACCCACCCTTTTCCGGAAATAATATATTCCAGGCAGTATACGGTGGAATCATCCCGGCAGATGCGGTAGTTTTTATCAGGATAGGTGATGCCTGCGATTTCCACCAGAAAATGCTTTTCCCTGGGCAAATAATCCGAAAGAAAACTGACAATATGCTCCATATGCGTGTATTCCTACCTTTTTTGCAGATAAACCACATTGTATTCCAACCTCTTTGCAGGTATACTGTATGCAAAGAGATACGTATTTTCTATAGTATACCATATTTTTGGGTTTTACGGGTATTTTACATGTCTTTCGTTTTATTTTTACCTACCCGAAAACCCCGGAACATCCAAATAAACCGAAATATATAAGGAGGAACGCAGTATGACAACCCCTGTTGCGCAGATTCCCCGTCCGGAACATCCCAACCCCCAATTCGAGAGAAGCAGCTGGCAGAACCTGAATGGACTTTGGGACTTTGAATTCGATTTCGGTACCAGCGGCCTGGACCGGAAGCTGTATGAAACCCCCCAGTTTACAAAGAAGATCCTGGTTCCCTTCTGCCCGGAAAGCGAACTTTCCGGCATACAGTACAAGGATTTTATCCCCTGCTGCTGGTATCACAGAACCGTTTCCATCAGCCGTGAGCAGCTTCAGGGCGCCGTATACCTGCATTTCGGCGCTGTTGATTATGAGGCCCATGTATTTGTAAACGGTAAGGAAGCCGGCATCCATAAAGGTGGATACACATCCTTCCAGTTTGAGATTTCTTCCCTGCTTAAGGAAGGAGAAAACGATCTGACCCTCTGCGCCATCGACCATCCTCTGGAAGGGAAACAGCCCACCGGCAAGCAGAGCGACCGGTATTATTCCTATGCATGCGATTATACCAGAACCACCGGTATCTGGCAGACCGTTTGGCTGGAATTTGCCCCCAAAGCTCACATTAAGAGTGTCCGGTATTTCCCCAATGTGGCCGAAAGCAGCCTCACAGTGGAAGCTCATGTGGAAGGCTCCGGTATTTTTACGGCGGAAGCTTCCTTTGAAGACCGCCCCTGCGGAACCGTTTCCGTGAAAGCCGAAAACGGCACCGCTTTTGTAACAATCCCTCTGTCTGAAACCCATCTCTGGGGTCCCGGGGAAGGCAATCTTTATGATCTGGTTCTCTCCTTTGGGGAAGATCAGGTAAAAAGCTATTTTGGCCTGCGGGAGCTCAAGCTGGACGGCTACCGTTTCCTCATCAACGGTGTTTCTGTGTTCCAGCGTCTGATCCTGGATCAGGGTTTCTATCCGGACGGCATTTATACGGCGCCTTCTCAGGAAGCGCTGGAGAGGGATATTCTCCTTTCCATGAAGGCCGGCTTTAACGGAGCACGTCTCCATCAGAAAGTCTTTGAACCCCGGTTCCTGTACTTGTGTGATAAACACGGCTATCTGGCCTGGGGCGAAATGGCCAACTGGGGCTTCGATATCAGCTCTCCCACAGCCTTTGAGGCATTTATCCCCGAATGGATGGAAGCGATTGAGCGCGACTTTAACCATCCCGCTATCGTAGGCTGGTGCCCCTTTAACGAAACTTGGGACTATAAGGGAAGAAAACAGGAAGACGGCCTTCTCCGCATGACCTACCGTCTTACAAAGCAGTATGATAAAACCCGTCCCTGCATCGATACCAGCGGCAACTTCCATGTGGAAACCGATATCTATGACCTGCACGATTACGAGCAGGATGTGGAGAAATTCCGTTCCCACTACGATCCCTTCGGCAACGGGGAAGGTCCCTTCCGGGAGACCCATCCCGAGCGGCAGAGCTACACAGAGGGTTTGCCCTTCTTCATCAGCGAATACGGCGGAATCAAATGGGCGCCCCGTGCGGAAAAAGGGGAATATGCCTGGGGATACGGCGAAGGTCCTCAGACCGAAGAGGAGTTCTTTGCCCGCTACCGCGGCCTGACAGAAGCACTCCTGCAAAATCCCAAAATGTTCGGCTTCTGCTATACGCAGCTTACCGACGTGGAGCAGGAACAGAACGGCGTATACTTCTATAGCCGTGAGCCCAAATTTGATCCTGCACGCTTCTATGAAATCAACACCCAGAAAGCGGCTATTGAGGATTAAGAAATAAGGAAAGCGTTTTTTCTGTAATATGGAAAAGACAGAGCAGCACGACTCTGCCTGAAAATCTCCGCAAAAAGGACCGGAAGATTGTATCTTCCGGTCCTTTTTGTATAGATCTCCCCCATCCCTTACTCATCGTGTTGGGGGCCTTTTTCTCTTAGACAGCAACCTTCTCTTCACTGCTCTGTATCCGGTTCATCCGGGCATACATGCCGCCTTTCTGGATCAATTCCTCATGGGTCCCCGCTTCAGCAATCACACCGTCCTCCATTACCAGAATCAGATCCGCGCTGCGGATGGTGGAAAGCCTGTGTGCGATAGCAATAATGGTCCGCTTTCCCGCGATAGAGGATATGGCTTTCTGGATTTGTCTCTCAGTTTCCACATCCACCGAAGCCGTGGCTTCATCCAGAATGATGATGGGAGAACGGCGCAGAATGGCTCTGGCAATAGAGATTCTTTGTTTCTGGCCGCCGGAAAGCCGCAGGCCTCTTTCTCCCACCTGGGTTTTGTATCCATCCGGCATGAGCAGAATATCCTCATGGATATCTGCGGCCTTGGCAGCTTCCTCAATTTCCTCCCGGGTGGCGTCCGGGCGGGCGTACCCGATATTTTCCTCAATCGTTCCGTTAAAGAGGAACGTATCCTGCAGAACCGGGGAAATATTTTTACGCAGGCTATCCAGCGTCACATCCTGTATATCCTGCCCGTCAATCCGAATACACCCGGAATCCGGTTCGTAAAACCGGGAGATCAGTTGAGTCAGAGTGGTTTTTCCAACCCCTGTGGGTCCTGCCAGAGCTACCATCATACCCGGTTTGCAGGAAAAGCTTATGTTCTTCAGCACAGTTGTTTCCTTATTATAAGAAAAAGTAACATTCTCAAAGGAAATAGCGCCTTTCACATCTTTCAACTCTTTAGCGCCTTTTTTATCCTGTATTTTAGACGGTGTATCCAGTATCATCATTACCCGTTCGGCGCCGGCCATAGACTGCTGCATGTTTTCCAAAAGAGTAGCCAGGCTGGAAACCGGCGCATAAAAAAGGCTTAAATAGAGCATAAAGGCCACAATATCCTCAACGGACAAATTTCCCTGCAAAGCCAGAAATCCTCCGAAAGCTACCACCAGTATGGTTCCGATAGACGATAGGAACTCTACGGAAGGATGAAAAATGGCGCTGATTTTCAGAGCCTTCAGCATAGCCTTCACATGGCCGAAATTCTTTTCATCCACCCTGCCAGTTTCGTATTCTTCCTGGCCAAAAGACTGTATTTCGTGTATCCCGGAAAGGTTATCCTGCAATTTTCCGTTGAGCTCCCCCATCTTTTTCTGGGAGATCCTGAAAAACGGCCGCACCTTTTTAGCAAAAATCACGCCGGAAACCAGGATCAGCGGAATAGGGAAACAGGTGATAAGGGCCAATTTCCAATTAATCGTCAAAAGGATCAGAAGGACTCCCGCAAATGTTACCACATTGGTAATCATTTCGGGAATAATGTGGGCGTATAAAAGCTCAAAATCCCTGGTATCGTTTACAACACGGCTCATCAGATCCCCTGTTTGTTTATCATGGAAAAAGCCCAGATCCAGCCTTTCCAGCTTATCGTATATTTTTGTACGCAAATCCCCAACCAAATACCAAGCCGCCTTATGAGCCAGATAATTGCTGAGAAAACGGAAAACTATCCGAAGAAGGTATAGGATAATCAATGCTGCCGTAAGCCACCCCACAATTTGCAGAGAAGATACCTCCATACCCTGTTCTACAATGCCTGTCATGGCCGAAAGCACTCTGGGAGCCGCCAGATTTACGGCTGTAAGCCCCAAAGTAGAAAGAATCGCTATAGTATACAAATTCCTATACCGAATTGCTTCCCGGCTCAGTCTCCATAAAAGTTTCATATTGAGCCTCCCCTTTTCTTCAAACCTGTTGTTTGGAGATTTCTATTTTCCATTTCAGTATATCATACATTACAAACTCAAACAATCCGCGCCTGCCCCATCAGATGCTTTCTTATAGTAGGAAAGATGTCTTTTTATAATTATAAATTCCCCTCCCCTTCTGCCTACACAGAAAGGGAGGGGAAGAAATGAATACTATTGCATTTTCATGCTCCGTTTATCGGTTATTGGTTTTATTCCTTAACCGTTTTTTTACGAGCAATTGTTAATACAAAGAGGCCTGTTGCGGAAACTGCCGCCAAAACTACGGACAGAAGGTTCTCTGCTTCACCGGTAGCAGGTCCCAGAGGCGTATCCTCGTCGGGAATTCCTTCCGTTTTTAAGCATCCTATTTCTATATGCAACAGTGATAAGTATATGCTTAATGAATCCTAGTCATCCGCTTTCACGGCAGTTAACCGGCTGCACTGTTGGCAGGATTCACATGAATCATAATATGCTTAATATCCGAATAACGCTGCTCAACATCCTTGTGTACACGCTCGGCTACTTCATGGGACTCCCA